>CAZFPT010000031.1:0-26435 GCA_964521005.1 uncultured Planctomycetaceae bacterium
CGGAATATCGGTGAAGCCCCATGGTGAGCTCCGCGAACCGTGGGGGTAAGCAGCGAAAATCCGTTTCAAATGACAAATTCCAAGGAGTGATCGTCCCGCATCGCCCCGCGATTGCGCCCGCAACAAGTTGCGAGCCCTACGGCAGACCGTCGCATGGGCTTCCAGCCCATGTTCTGTTCTCTTTCGTCTTCGGCGATTGCGCCCGCAACAAGTTGCGGGCCCTACGGCTTGCTGGCAGACCCGGCCTTGACAGGCCGGGCTTGCCGGGTATGGGAGTTTCCGCGCGTTGACCGGACGGATGATCGACGAGGAAGCCCGGCGTGCCAACGCCGGGTTGGATGGCGAAGACGGTCGACGAGCTGCCCGGGCTAGAGGTGGTCGCCCGGTGACGGGTCGGTGGCGGATGGGGTTTCGATCGGTTCGGCGCGGAATGTCCACAGCTTGTGGCCGGTGAAATTGATCGCCAGAATCACCGGGATCGCCGCGAACACGGAGTTGGCTTCGCTGAGCAGCTCGGCGGTGACCACTGCCTTCACCACGACAGAGCCGGCAGCCCACGAAACGAGGTTCACCGTAACGAACTGAACCGCCCGGCGCAGGTGCTTGCCCTTCGAGGTGTGGCGGAACGTCCAGAATTTGTTCAGCAGGAACCCGTTGGCCATTCCCAGCGCGTAGCCGACCGTGTAGGCGGGCACGGCTGAGCTGCCCAGCCACACCAGCAGGCGGTGGGCGGCCACGGTGATGGCCGTGTTGACCGCGCCCACGGTGCAGAAGGCCAGGAACTGTTTTGTCAGGTGTGGATGGGGGAGCTTCATCGGCGCCGGGACGGGTTACTCTGCCGGTTGGGCGGCGGGAACGCCGGCGGCGTCGGAGCGCCACGGCCGAAGGATGCCCTTGGAGTCCAGGTACGCCTCGCAGCGGGTCATCATGCCCGCGTCGTTCCCATGGCCGTCAAACTGCAGCGACAGGAACGGCTTGCCCGATGCCGACCGCACGAAGTGCTTGATGAACGAGTCCGGCCCGCACTTGAAGTTGGTGATGTAGATGATGTGCAGGTTCGGATGGTCGCCCACGACCTTGGCGGCGGCAAGGATGCGCCGGCCCAGGTTCCAGTACATGTTGGGGTTCACGTCTTCGACGTCGGTGTTGTCCAGGTCCAGGAAGTCCATCGGGAGGACGTTCACGCCGTAGTAGTCCCGCAGCTTGCGTCCGACCGAGAGGCAGATCCCATCGTCGTACACGTTGTAGGGCCGACCGACCAGGACAATGCCCAGCTCGCCGGAGGCATTCAGTTCATCCAGGGCTTTTCGTCCCTTGGCGAGCACTTTGGTGCGGAAGCGGTCCTGGGCGTCGTAGGCGGCATCGGCGGCGGCGCGGATGCGGGATTTGCTCAGGTTCAGTTTTTCGGCGCCCGGGGCGTCGCCCGAGAGGAAGTACTGGGCGAGCTCCTTGGCGACCATCTTGCGTCCTTCGCGGAAGCGCACCAGCGGCGAGAGGAACTTCCCGGCCAGCGGCGCGATCTGCGGGGAGCGGCGCGCCACGAACGGAAGCGTCTGATGCCACGGGCACAGGTGCGCCTCGGTCTGCATCCAGCGCGTCTCACCGGAGATGATGTTCGGAACGAGAACGGCGTCGACGTCGGCCTGGGCCATCCGCATGACGTGCCCGTGGGCGGCGATGATCGGAAAGCACGGCTCGGCGACGACGCTGTCGAGCCCGGCCTGGATGATGCGCTTGTTGGTCGGCTCGCCCAGTTCCACGCGATAGCCGATCTCGGCGAGGAAGGTCTGCCAGAAGGGCAGCAGCTCCCAGGCGAACATTGTCATGGGGATGCCCACCACCGGCGCGTCGGGGGCCGGTGCGGGCAGGTGCGCGTCGTCCCGTAGGGCGGCGTCACGGTACGCCAGCAGGTCGTCGATGGCCGGTTCGGTGGCGGCTTTGGCCTGCTTGCGGAAGCGGTCGGAGCATTTGTCGCCCCAGTAGGTCTTCTCGCCCTCGACGGTGAACTCCTGGATCTGGCAGGCGTTGGAGCAGCCTTTGCAGGCGAACTCGCGAAGCGTGTAGTCCACGGCTGAGAGGTCGTACCCGCGGAAGGACGTCCCCGCCGCGGCGGCAGCGGCGGCGTGTTCGGCGTCGGAGACGTATTCGCCCAGATCCCCGCCGATCCGGGACGCGTCGGGGTCGGAGGTCATCTTGTCCCGCGCCAGCAGGGCGGCGCCGATGGCACCGATCACGCCGTTGTGCGGCGGGACGATGATCTCCTGACCGGTGACCTGGCTGAAGGCGGCGGCGACGGCGTCGTTGTAGGCGGTTCCGCCCTGGAAGAAGATCGTCTCGCCGATGTGTCGGCCTCGGACCACGCGATTGATGTAGTTGAAGACCACCGAGTACGCCAGACCGGCCACCACGTCGCCTTTGCGGGCGCCCCGCTGCATCGTCGAGTTGACGTCGCGTTCCATGAACACGGTGCATCGCTCGCCCAGGCGGATGGGCGATTCGCTCGCCAGCGCCAGGTCCGCGAACTCGCCCTTGATGGAGATGTCCAGTTCCTCGGCGCGTTCCTCCAGGAAGCTGCCCGTCCCGGCGGCACACGCTTCGTTCATGGTGAAGTCCACCACCACGCCGTCCTGCAGCGAGATGTACTTGGAGTCCTGCCCGCCGATCTCGAAGATCGTGTCCGGAACCCTGCCGTCCAGCAGCGTCCGCCCCACGTATGTCGAGCCGGTCTTGTGGCAGGTGATCTCGTCGTTGATGGTGTCGGCCCCGATGAGCGCTCCGACCAGCTCCCGGCCCGATCCGGTCGTGCCCACCCCGCAGATGCGCAGCTTCGAACCCCACTGCCCGGCGATCTCCTGGAGACCCTCGGAGACCACCTCGATGGGGCGTCCCTGGGTGCGCGTGTAGATCTCGGTGATGAGCCTGCCCTGCGAGTCGATCAGCACGAGATTGGTCGAGACGCTGCCGATGTCGATGCCCAGGTAGGCGGGAATCGGCCCATCGTCGGCGGGGGGCTGATAGGGTTTCACCCGGTCGCGGAGGAGTACGACGTTGTCCATGCTCAACGGCGCGGTGCGCGGGAAGCCTTCCGGCTGCGACGAGCTGGACGGCGCAGCCGACGAGGCGGCGCGCGTGTCCTGTCGGGCGGTGGTACTCGCGGAGACGGCGGCGCCCACGGCCGGAACGTGCATGAAGTGCTCGGGGATGATCAGTTCATCGTCGCCGAGCGAGAAAATCTCGCGCATCGCGCGGACGACCGCGACGTTGGCGGCGACACCCCCGATGAACGCCACCGACCCGGTCACCGGGTGCGAGCGGACCACGGCCGCCCGGAAGTTTCGCGCGACCGCGTCGCACAGGCCCCGCAGCACCTCGGCCGGCGTGAAGCCCTTCTGCTGGGCGTGGATCATGTCGCTCTTGGCGAACACGCTGCATCGACCGGCCACCTGGGCCGACCGATCGGCCTGGAGGCAGATGTCCCCGACTTTCTCGACTTCGTAACGCAGGCGGCCACACTGCTGGTCAATGAAGCTTCCCGTACCGGCTGCGCAGTCGCCGTTGGTGGCGTAGTCGACGATGGCCCTGCTGCCGTCGTCATTCCTGGCCAGTCGCAGGTACTTGGAGGCCTCTCCGCCCATCTCGAAGACGGTTTCGGCGGGGATGTCCATCGCGGCGATGCCACTGGCGATGGCCTTGAATTCGTTGACGGAGGTGGCGTCCATCCCGCCGGCGGCGGTTTTCGAGGCGCTTCCGGTGACCCCCGCCCCGGCGAGGTTGTCTTTGCCGACGGTCTCGACGATCTGCTGGAGGAGTTCGTCGGCTGCCTCCATGGGGCGTCCGCGGGTGCGGCGGTATTCGCTGATCGCCAGCGTCTTGCCGGCGGCCGATCCGAAGGGGATCTCCCCGAGCGACTCCCACCCTGGGGGGATGGGCGTATCGGGATTGTCGGTGATCAGGGCAGCCTTCGCCGAGACGGCGCCCACGTCGATTCCTGCAAAGCAAGCCATGGAATGCTCCAGTGCCCGCGGCGGCGGCGACGGTTGTCCCCGTTTCCCTGCCTTGGCGGGCGCTCCTTTTGGTTGTGTTTCGGTCTGTCGGTCGGCCAGGGCCTTGCGGCGCGCGGGCCAACCGCGAAGTCCCGCTATTATGGACGATTCGTCCCGATCGGCCAAGGGAGATTCTGCGCATTCCGGCAAGCTTCGTGGTGGCGAACGTCACCCCCGACGGCGATGGCGTCCCTGGCGGGGGGCGATGCGCGTGGCGATGGTCAGCGTTTCAGTGCGGTTTCGATGGCGTCGCAGACGGTTTCGATGGTCTTGACGCGGGCGAACCGCTTGCAGTTGCTCTCGACGATGGTCCAGGGGGCCTCGGGAGTCGAGGTGCGGAAGAGCATCTCCTCGACGGCGGCGTCGTAGTCGTCCCAGCGCTCGCGGTTCCGCCAGTCCTCGTCGGTGATCTTCCACTGTTTGTGCTCGGTCTGCCGGCGTGCCTCGAAACGGGCAAGCTGCTCGGCCGGCGAGATATGCAGCCAGAACTTCAGCAGCAGATGCCCGAAGTTGGTGATGTGGCGTTCCATCTCGTTGATCTCGCGGTAGGCCCGGCGCCATTGGGTCTCCGAGCAGAAACCCTCCACCCGCTCGACCAGAACGCGGCCATACCAGCTGCGATCGAAGATGGTGATGTGGCCGGCCTTGGGCATCTGCGTCCAGAACCGCCAGAGGTAGTGGTGGGCCTTCTCGATGTCGTTCGGTGCGGCGATGGGGACCACCTCGTAGCCTCGCGGGTCCAGCTCGCGCGTCAGACGACGGATGTTGCCACCCTTTCCCGCGGCGTCCCAGCCCTCGTAGACGATCGCGACGCCGATCCGCTCCATGTAGATGCGATGTTCGAGCTTGCGGAGCTTCTTCTGGGCGGCGTCGAGACGGTCTTTGTACTCGGGCTTCTCCAGCGATTGAGTAAGGTCCACGCCTTCGAGAATGCTGGAACGCAACTCGTCGGGCATCTCGGCCTTTTCGGCGGCCGGCGGGGGCGTCTGGCGGGTCGACTTCTTGCCGACCTGCTCCATCGCCCGCTCGATGGCCAGGGCGACTGTGTTGAATATCTTCAGCGTGGCGAATCGCTCGTCGTGGGCTTCGATAATCGTCCACGGGGCGTGTTCGGCGTCGGTCTCGGTGAGCATCTCGTTGGCGGCGGTGAGGTACTCGTTGTATTTCTTGTGTCGGGCCAGGTCACTCTTCGTGACGCGCCAGGCAGTGGTCTTCTTCCCGCGGAGCTTCTTGAACCGCTTGGCCTGCTCGTCCTTGGAGATATGCAGGAAGAGTTTGACCAGCACCGCGCCGTCGTCGGCGAGCTGGCGTTCGAACGCCTGGATATCCTCGATCGCCCGGCGGAGCGGCGCGCCCTCCAGGCCGCCCTCTACACGCTCGGTGAGCAGCTGGCGATACCAGCTTCGGTCGAAGATGGCGATTCGGCCTCGCGGGGGCGTGCGAATCCAGGGCCGCCACAGAAACGGGCGCAGAGACTCTTCCTCGGTGGGTTCCAGCGTGGAGTACACCTTCAGCCCGCGTGGGTCCAGCGGCAGGATGAGGTTGTTGATGAGCGTTCCCTTGCCCGCGGCGTCCCAACCCTCGAAGACGATCACGATGGGGATGTCCGCCTCGTGGGCGGCCCGCTGGAGCTGGCCCAGGCGGATGTCCCATTCGTCCTCGGCGGCTTTGAATTCCTTCTTGCCGACGCGACGGGCCAGATCAATGTGTTCGAGCATGCATCGCCTTTCAGTCCGCCCCCGCCGGGCTCAATCCTTGTCCTTATCCCTATCCTTGATCTTCCTGGGTTTGCACAGCTTTTTGCAGCCCATCATCTCGCGGGAGGGAGTAAGTTCAGTCCTTATCCTTGTCCTTGATCTTCCTGGGCTTGCACAATTTCTTCTTCTTCTCGTGGATGGCGCCGCATTTCTTGCAGCGGTAGTTGCCGGGCTTGTCTTTGGCCTTCTTCTTTCCTTTAAGGCATCCCATCTGTCACCTCGGGTGGTTCGAACGTCTCGGCGGGCGGGTGCCGGCGGTCCGGCGGTTGACCCGGAACCATTCTAGGCCCTTGTCGGCGGCGACCGGCAGAGGCGACGTCTCTTTCATCGGACAAAAGGGCTGCAGAGATGCAGACATACGGTACAATGCATGGGCTCGCCGATCGGCCAAGCGGGCGGGCAAAGGAGAGCGAGATGACTCCGCGACGAATGGCATGTCTTTGCATTTTTACGATCGTGCCGGCCCTGGCCGTGCAGACCGGCCGGGCAGAGGCCGACGCCAACGACGTTCTCAAGGGGCTCGTGCAGCCGTACGTTCCACAGCGCGAGCGGGCACGGTTTCTCAAGTCGGCCGGCAAGAACAACGAACTCTCGAAGGACGAGTTCCTCGCCAGCGCCAAGGCGAAGGACGGGTTCGCCCGCACCTTCGACCGCTGGGGCGACCTTGCCGTCTGCGACAAGGACCGCAACGGCGAGATCGACTGGTTCGAAGCCGACGCCTACCGCCGCGGGCTGCGCCGGAAGATCCTGGCTGCCTGGGACACCGACACCGACGGCAAGCTCTCGGGCAAGGAGTACGCCGCCGCCAACGCAGCCATGCGCGCCGGTAAGCTGCCGTGGCGGAAGAAGGTCGGCCGGCCGAAGAAGCCGGCAAACGCTGTCGGCCCGGCAGCCAAGGGCGACCCCAACGATTCGCTCCTGCCGCCCATGCCCCCCGAGAAGACGCTGTTGAAGAAGTACGACGCCGACGGTGACGGGGCGCTCTCGCCCGGCGAGCGGCGGACGGCCTATCGCACGGAGAACGGCCTGCGCTACAAGACGCTGCTGGATCGCTACGACGCCGACGCCAACGGCGTACTCACTCACGACGAACGCCGCCGGGTGTGGCGCGACATGCATCGAGCCCGACGCAAACGCGAGCGCAAGTGGGAGCTTCTGCTGTTCGACGACGACGGCGACGGGAATATCTCCGACGAGGAGAAGGCCGTCCGCGACACCTATCGCGACAAGATGCGTGGCCTGGGCGAGCAGATCATGACCAAGGTGATGGACGCCGACGGCGACGGCGAGATCTCGCGGATGGAGAAGATGTCCATCATCAAGAACGCCCAGTTCATCGCGGCTGCCAATCGCGTGAAGAACCGCTTCCGCAACGAGATGGACATGGACGGCGACGGCAATGCCGACATGGTGGAGAAGATCGATTTCGACCGCCGCTCTCGCGCGGCGATGCAGGACTACGTCGAGAAGATGATCACCCCCTTCGACCGCGACAAGGACGGGCGATTCAACGCCGACGAGCGCAAGGAGGTCTGGGCGGAGATCGAGAAACGGTTCGCCACCTACATGACCCGGGCCGACGCCGACGGGGATGGTAAGCTGGCTGTGTCCGAGGCGGAGTGGATGGTCACCACGTTCATGGAGGACGTGGGCGTGCTCACCCCGCTGCCGGCCAACCCTGAACCGGTCGACCCGTCAGACTCCGGTCGGTAAACGCAGCTGCGCATGGAAACGGACCTTCCCTCGCCGGAGGAAAGGTCCGCCTGTTTCGTCTCCCGCCGGGGCGGGGGTTACTCTTCGCTCTTGTCGGTCTGTTCGGCCTTGCTCGGGGCTTCCGCCTGGTCGCTGTCGTTGCGGATTTCAGCAACGGCGGCGCGTCGGGCTTCGCGTCGGGCGCGTTCTTTGGCTTTGCGGGGAGCGTTCTTGCGTCGCGTCTCCGCCTGTTTCTTCAGTCGGCCGTCCAGCCGTTCTCTTCGTTGACCCATGGGGACCTCGTCTGTCAGGGGTTAGCAAAGCGACAATTGTACGAATCCATCGCCGGCCATGCAACCCCTTTGAGGCGGGTCAGACGCCGATGAGCTGCAATTCCGGCTGGGGCGTCTCGACCGGGTCGGCGAATGGCATCATCGGCCGATCGGGGCTGGGCGTGTCGGGCAGTTCGCCGGGCTGCTCAAACAGCGGGATCCCGCGTTCGATCAGTTGCCGATACAGCCGAATCGCTGTTTCCTTGGCGTGGATGGCCTCGGCGACCATGTCCGGGTCGATGCCGTAGCGGCTGGGCCTGCCGGCGCGAATCGAGTGGTCCATCGTGCACCTCCATGCGGTGTTCCGGGGGGAACGTCTGTCACGACTGACTTCTCTGGTGGTATGGTAGGGCGGCCGTGCGCGAGCGGTGTTCAGACTTTACTCAACTTGCATGAAGATGCCTCCGCTTCGTGAAGGTCGACCAGCGGGAGCGATTCTCCACGAATCGGTGAAACTTCCAGCCGCTGCGCGCATCCAAGGAGATGCGGGCCCAGCACTTCCGCCCGACCACCCGCGAACCGAAAGGACGAACCCATGCGAACCCGACTGGCTGCGATGACGTGTGTTTTGACGGCCCTGGTTGCGATCGGCACCGCCGGCGCCCAGCAGAAGGACCCCAACGCCAAGGACTCTCCCACCGACGCCAATGCCGTGTCGGCTTCAGGTTCGCCCTTCTCCGTGGGGTTCTTCCTGCGCGCGAAGGTGTTCAACGAGTCGACCGTGGTGAAGAATTTCAACGCCCAGGTGGACGCGTGGCAGGCGCAGCTGGATGCAGCCAACAAGGCCGGCGATCGGGCGGCGGCGAAGAAGATCCGCACCGCGTACGACAAGGCGACGGCCAATCTCAAGCCCCATTTCGCGAAGGTTCTTGATAAGGTCCTGCCGGTCGTCTGCAAGACCAAGGGGGTCGCGGTGGCGTTCAACGGTCAGGGCCAGGTCGCCTGGAAGCAGGCCGACGTCAAGACGGTGGATCTTACCGAGGCGCTGCTGGCTGCCATTGCGAAGGAAGTGCCCACCAAGGCACCCGAGACGTCATCGATTCCGGTGTCCCTCGATTCCGACGATGGGGAAGACGACAGCGACGCCAAGGACGCCGCCCCCGACACCGATGGCTGGGGTCGACCGACGCCCGACGGCGAATAGTCGGCCTTTCAGAGACGCACGTGCCGGCGGCGAAGCAGCAGGCCCGCCCCAGCCAGCGCGGTCAACATGCTGATTGGTTCCGGGACGGCAGGCGGGTCGGCCGACAGGTCCCAGTTGGCTATCAGCAGGTCGTAGTCCTGGAGATCCACGACGCCGTCGAGGTTGAAATCTCCGTCGGTCCACGTCAGTTGATTTTCGCCGGTTTTGTAGTGGTCCAGCAGCGTCCAGGCGTCGTCGAACTCCACCGTGCCGTCGCGGTCGGCGTCGCCGGGGGTCAGGGCGGAGGTGGCGAACCGGCTGAGGAATCGGGCGGCAGCGCGGCTGAGCGTTTCGTCGTACTTGCTGCCCGGCTCGTTGTCTTCGGCGTAGGGGTGCAGGAACCACAGGCTGTCGTGGGCTCCGGGCATGCCCCACTGCCAGAGATACACTTCGAGCAGGTCGTCATTCGCGGCCCGGCCGTCGAGGGCGCGGAGCAGGGCGTCGTAGCCGTTGATCTGTTCGTCGACGTCCACCGGCTGACCAGACCACATGGGATTCTCCGAGTACGGCTGGGCCGTCGTGCGGTTCCAGGGGATCAGCCCGTGTTCGGTGAGGATTACGGGCATGCCCTCGCCGCTCTTGCGGTTTCTGGCGAAGGGGAGCATCTGCCCGTCCAGAATGCTGTTCCAGCTGTTCTCGACGGTATCGATGAAGCCGTTGTCGGGGTGCGTTCCCGAGGCGTCTGCCTGGGCGTTGGTGGCCAGTTGGAAGTAGGCGTCCACGCCGATGAAGTCGACCTTGGCGTTCTCCCAGACGGTCGCGGTGAGGTTGGCGTTGCGGTAGTTGTCGTGGTTGGCGGCGTAGCCGATATCGCCGGAGAAGCTCGCCTCGGCGGCGTCGATGACGGCAGACACCGCGGCATTGTGGTTGCTGTTCTGCATGATCGCCCGAAGCTCCGTGCCGATGGTCATGCGGTCGGCGGAGGCGGCCTGGGCGACGGCGGCGACTTCGGAGACGTATTGGGTGTAGTCGGTCCAGAAGGTCTCCGCCACGCTGCCGGAGGGGTTCCAGAGGCCTCGCCACTGGGTGAAATCCTGGTATTCCACGAAGGGGTTGATCGTCACCGTCATGCCCAGCGACTTGGCGCGGGCGGCGCCGGCGGCAATGTGCGAAAGCTCCGGGCCCTTCTCCGAGGTCACGGCGATCGTGCCGGTGGAGGGCTCGAAGTAGCGCACCGGGCACAGCGAGACGTGCGTGAACCCGTGGTTCCAGGCGTCCTGAACGGCGTATTCCCAGACGGCTGACCCGTCCATGCCGTCGGTTTCGGGGTTCCACCAGGACACGAGGTTGAATCCCAGTCCGGTGTCGTCTCCGGGTTCATAGAGCGTCTCACCGGCCCCGGCCGGGGCGGAGGAAATCAGCAAGGCTGCGGCGCAGAGAGCAAAAAGAACGTACTTCACGTCGGATCCTCCGGAGGGTTGTTGCCCGCAACCATGCCGGGCGCAGGTCCTTTCGGCCTGCGCCCGGCGAGCGGCTGCCAGCGGGCAATGGCACAGATGCAGCGCTACACTGTGATGCGGTTGCTCCTCAGCGTCGCTTCTTCTTCCAGGCGAGTACGGCTCCGCCCAGACCCAGCACCAGCATCGTCGCCGGCTCGGGAACCGGGCTTACACGGACGGTTGCATCCATTGCGGGTCGGGTACCGTCGCTGCTCTCGGTATCCCACCAACCCGAGGTATACATCTGGAACCCTATCTTTCTGACGTCGTTGAGATTATCGACACCCGATAGATCCCAGTGAAGAATGCCTGAGTCGCCCAGGAATGTTGCTCCGTCGGTCGCCAGGAACTCGCTGTATGTGGACTCGTCGTCCAGGCCGAAGAGGTTGTACTCTGGCGATTCGTACCATTGGTAACCATCGCCAGTCTGGATGAAGGGTTTCAACTCGATGGCGTTGGGGACGGTGTCACCGCCTCGGTTCGAAGCAGAAAGCAATTCTACCTTCAGGTAGAAATCCGTTGCGCCGGACCAGTCAGGGCGCGAGTCAGATTCGGGTTCCCATCCGATGGCCAGCTTCCCGAACTCATTTGTGGCCAACTCTCCGTCGAGTTCGTAACCGCCGGCAGAAGCTCCCCAGGTTTCGAGATTCGCCCCGGTGCCGCCCCAGAGTTTGCTGAAGTGTGCCATGTCGCTCTCAGAGAACGTGGCGTCCCCAGCCCAAAGCGGGGCCGTCATTGCCAGCACCACCATCAAGGCCAATCCTGTTCGTACGTGCGCAGTCATTTCTCGTCTCCTCCCTTTGGTAAGGGGTCATGCCGTCCACGTGACGGCGTTGCGATGTGTTCCCGCAGTTGAGCATCTGCAGGGATGTGTCCGGTCGTGATTCCTTCCACCAGTCGGCCGTTGACGACTGCTGCCGGAAGGGGGTCGGTCTGGTCCATTCGTTCGATGAGCATGTCGACGGCCCGGCGGCCGAGGGTGGCTTCGGGCTGGGAGAGGGTGGTCAGCCCGAAGCCGTGGGCTGCGTGGTCCCCGGGTTGGCAGAACGACGCCAGCGACAGGTCGCGCCCGGGCTGCAATTGCAGCTCGTTGCAGACCTGCAGTACCGGCCAGGCGTCGGAGGTCCAATAGGTCACCAGGGCGGTGGGGCGGTCCTGGCGGCCGAGATATTCAGCCAGTTCGTGGCGCTGCTGATCGGGCGTGGCGCGCTGCAGCAGGAACCATTCGGGTTCCAGCCCCGCCTCGCTCATCGCGTTCTGATAGCCGGCCCGGCGGTCGCCCACGCTGTGGTGGGCATGGGCAAAGTCACGGCCCCACCAGGTATCAACATAGGCGATCCGCCGATGGCCGAGCTTGAGGAGGTATTGGGTAAGCTGCCATCCGCCGTTGCGCTCGTCCACGTAGACGGCGTCGACGGCGAGCGGGGTGTTCATGTAGACCGCCGGTACGTTGGACCCGCCGATGCGTTCGATCAGGGCCGGCGGGATGTCCCACGTGTAGTCGATCAACAGTCCGTCGGCGGAGTACTGCTGGAGCATCAGGGGGACGGCCTCTTCGTCATCCAGCCTGCTGTCGGGCAGCTTCGCCATCGAGAGGTGCAGATCATGCTCGGCCAGGGCGTCGTGAATGGCTTCGAGCATCGTGGTCGAGAGGTAGCTCTGGTGCTCGTTGGTGCTCATCAGCAGGGCGATGGTCCCGAATCGCCCCGTTCGGGTGGCCCGGGCGGCGGCGTTGACGCGATAGCCCATCTGCTCGGCGACCGACAGGACGCGTTTTCGCGTGTCGTCGGAGATCCGTCCGGTGTTGCGCAAGACGGCCGAGACGGTCATCTTCGACACGCCGGTCCTCTTCGCGACGTCTTCGAGCGTCAAATCTGCCATTGGTGAGCCCAATAGAATTGGTTTATCGTTACATCGAGCTGATTTAACGATAAACCAGACCGCTCGATCTGTCAAGCGGAAAAGGCAGAATCGAAGCCGGAGGGGGCAAAAACCTGCTCGAATATCGCCGGTGGGGGAAGCAGCGACACGCGAAGAGCGACACGCGACACGCGGTAAAACGAAGTTGAAGCCCCATGGTGAGTTCCGCGAACCGTGGGGAAAAGCAGCGACAAGCGAAGAGCGACGCGCGACACGCGGGGAAACGAAGTTGAAGCCCCATCTTGAGCGAAGCGAAAGGTGGGGGTAGAGAAGCGAAAATCCAAATTCCAAATCACAAGTTCCAAAGAGAGGCCGTCCCGCACCGACCTGTGATCCCGCCCGCAAGTTGCGAGCCCTACGCCCTACTCGCGTTTGGAGGGTCTTTGCGAACCCATCCAAAGAACTTTCGCTGGTTGGTCGGATGGTGTAGGGTGGTCGGCCGAGATGGCCGAGGCGGAGTTCGACGGTTTTTTTTGCCGGCGATGGCGCGTGGGGTTGATCGCGTCATCCGCGAAAGCGTCGGCTGTGAAAACGTCACTGGAGGCGGTGTTGTCGTGAATACCTGCGTAGAGTGCATTCCCTGTTTCATCCGGCAGACGCTGGACGTGTTTGCCCTGACCGAGGCCGACGATCCGACGCGACGGCGTGTTCTGCGGGCGGTTCTGCGGGAGATGGCCGAGGCGGATTTCGACGAGTCTCCCCCGGCCTTGGCGCGTCGGGTTCATCGCGTCATTCGCGAGGGCATCGGTTGCGATGACCCGTACCGGCAGATCAAGGCGGAGTGCAACGAGCTGGCGCTGAAGCTTTACGACGATCTCCGTCAGCACGTGCTGGAATCGGACGATCCGCTGGCGGCAGCGTGTCGCCTGGCGATCGTGGGCAATGTCATCGATTACGGCGTGCAGAGTCATTCCCCGCTGGAGGGCATCCGCGAGGTCATCCACGAGGCGATGGACACCCCCATCGACCCGTCGGCTGTCGCCCGCCTGCGGCGCGAGGCGGGGTCGGCTGAACGGATTCTCTACCTTGCCGACAACGCCGGCGAGATCGTTCTGGACCGCCTCCTGCTGGAGCAGTTGCCCGCCGAGAAGGTAACCCTGGCGGTTCGCGGCGGGCCGATCCTCAACGACGCACTGCTGGAGGACGCCCGCAGCGTTGGCATCACCGAGATGGTCCGCGTGATGGACAATGGCGACAACGCCCCGGGAACGCTGCTGGAGCACTGCAGCCGGGAGCTTCGCGACGAGTTTCGGCGGGCGGATCTGGTGATCGCCAAGGGTCAGGGCAACTTCGAGTCGCTCTGCGGGGTTCGCGACAAGAACAGTCTGCTGTTCCTCTTTCGGCTGAAGTGTCACGTCGTCTGCGACGCACTGGCCCGTCAGCAGGGTCAGCCGATGATCGTCTGGCGCGACGATCTGCCGGCCGACGGCATTCAGGCGGCCGGGGCGAGCCCGACGGTGGCATGAAGGCAGAACTTTCGCGGGTCTGGATGGTTTGATCTACTGGTATGTCCTATTTCATTTCCGCAGTGCGACAGGAGCATCGGATGAAAGCGCGATCATTTCTCTTGCTGACGTGTGTTCTGCTGGCGGCCGGGTTCGCCCGGGGCGAGGCCCACAGCTGGACGCTGACCAACCACCAGGGCCCCTACCGCGACGAGCCGGTTCGGCTGGGGGTGGAGTTCAAGAAGCCTTACGACGCCTCGAAGCTGCGCGTCAAGGAAGACGGCGAGCCAGTTCAGTACCAGGTCGAGGTGCTGGAAGGGTCCGCCGGCGAGGTTCGCAAGGGTCACCTGTGGGTGATGGCCGACATCGACGCCAGGCAGTCCCACGAGTACAACGTCATCACCGACGCGCCCCCCGGCGTGTCGCTCAAGAGCGAGGTCTCCTGCCGCAAGAGCGGCGATACGTGGACGCTGACCAACGGCCTGGTGACGCTCGATGTCCGCGCCAACGGCGAGGGCGGCCCGGTCGTTTCGCTGCGGACCAAGGGGCACCGGGCCAAGCGCACCAGCTCGAAGTGGATGACCGACCTGGAGCTGCGGCGCGTGGTGGCCGAGGCGGTCGGCGACGGGCCCTTGTTCGCGAAACTGCGCGTCCGGTATGAGTTCAAGAGCACCGAGGCGTTGAAGGATCCCCACGCCGAAATGACTTTCACGATCTGGAAGAATCGCCCGCACGTGCTGATCGAGGAGTCGCACCGGATGGCCGAGGGCGATGGCTGGTGGTGGGACCTCTCCAGCGGATGGGGCGTCAAGCACGGGCTTCGCCGGCGGTGGTTCAAGGCGCCCTTTTCGCCGGCAGGCGGGCTCAGCAAGGCCGATCTCAAACCCGACGATCGGTTGGGGACCACGCTGATGAACCTCCAGCCTCGTTGGACGCAGGCGTTCGACGAGGGATGGTTCTTCGGGGCGACCGATGGCGAGAAGGTTCTCGGGGCGCTGGTGCTTCGGGCGGGCAAGTGGACCTGGCCGCACGACAATCTCATCCAGGTTCGCGTCGACAAGACCGGCAGGACCGCGGCGCTGTTCGCCCCCACCACCCGGGGTTCGCGTTACTGGGCGCTGATCGCCGGGAGCGAGAGGCTCGTGTCCGTCACGCAGGAGCCTCACCCCGGCAGGGAGGGCAAGACGCGCAAGGTCGATCATCTCCAGGACCTCGCCGAGACGCTCGGATTTCGGCCGTTGGATAAGCTCACGCACGAGTACATCCTCGAATGGCCCGGGCTCGAGCCGGGCGGCTTCCGCGGGCGGAACTTCTACAACAACAGCATGAACCCGACCGGGCCGATCCGCGGCGAGGGCAGGCGGGCGGTTCGCGAGGCGATGAGCGGGGGGTTCAAGCCCAGCCGGGGGAATCTCTCCTACGTGCAGGTGATGTTCGACCCGGACGCCTACGGCAGCTACTGGGATTACTGGTCGCCGATCAACCCGAACTTCTACACCGACTACGTTCGTATCCCCATCGCCAAGACGGCGACGTTGAAGGGGCACCCGAAGTTCGAGGTGTTCCGCAAGATGGCGGAAGATGCATTCCGGACGGACGTGTTTCACTCGGTGACGTTGCCCGGCGGCGCCGGCCAGGAGTGTCCCGGCTACACCGCCCACGCCATGAAAAGCTGGAAGATGCTCGCCCCGGTTGCCCGCAAGCACCTCGGGTTCGACCCGATGAAATGGCCTCGCATGAAGGCGGCTGCCTCGTTCCTGCTGCACACCTCCCAGCCGTTGGGGGGCGGCAAGCGGCGCATCCTGCCCCTGGGCGACACGCACCCGACCGGGCCTGACGTGATTCAACTGGCCAGGGAGTTCGGGGCCTACGAGGACGTCCGGAAGTTCCGTACCGAGGAGCTGCCCGGGTTCGGCGTGGTGTTCCGCTCGCACCCCGGGACCGATCGCGAGAACTTCCTGGCCTTCAAGAGCGGGCCCAACCGCGGCCACAACCACGGAGACCAGCTCAGCTTCCACTACTGCGCCGAGGGGCGGCAGGCGGCGATCGACCACATGTGCAGCTACTCTCCGCGTGCCGACCAGGAGCACATGCACAACCGCGTGGCCTTCTCGGCGGACGATTTCAAATACGCCAACATGGACGGCTACGAGCGCGTTCTGGCGATGAAGACCTCCGACGAGGTCGACGTCGCCGTCGGGCAGGTCCAGAGCATGCGTCTCCGCAAGCAGCCCAAGGTGCCGCAGGATATCAAATGGGACCCGATCGGCCCGTACCTGCGGTTCAAGAAGCCGCTGGTCTACCGGCGGACGGTCGTGATGATCAAGGACCCCAAGGGCAAGGCGAAGGACTACTTCGTGGTTCGCGACCAGCACTGGGGCCCGAAAGTGACAGCCACCTTCGGCCTGCACGTGCTGACCGGCAAGCTCGACCGCAAGGGCAACCGGGTGAACTTCGGGAACATGACGCTCTTTGTCGCCTCGCCCGCCAAGCCGGACTACGAGCGATTCGACTGGTCGTACTCGAAGGGCAGGGGCGGTTTCGGCGAGAAGACCCTCGGGGTGCGGTTCTCGGTGGAAGGAGAGAACACGCAGTTCATATCGGTGCTTTATCCCGGCGGTCATGCGCCGCGCATGGAAGCGATTCCCAACGGCGTGCGGGTGAAGTTCGCCGACGGGAGCGTGGACGAGATCGCCTTCGGGGACGAGCCGAAGGAGGGCTCGAAGAAGGCTCCGCTGGTGATCGTCAAACGCGGCGGCAAGGCCGAGACGCTCCTGACGGCCGGCGATTTGGACTATAAGCGCTCGCAGGGTGAGATCGGCCTGTTCGTGCCCGATTGCGGGTACGACTTCGGGCCGATTCCCGATTGGCTTCGCGAGCAGCGCACGTTCGACCGCCGGAAGGTTCTCGGGAAGTGACCGTCGGGCTGTAGCTTGGCGGGGTTGCATTCGCCGGTGTGCTGGTGCATGATGTGGCCGAAAACAACCTCTGTCGGTTCGCAATTGGCGATGACGAAGGAGTGACATGAACGGCAAGAAATTTGCGGTAATTCTCGTCGCGCTCGGGGCGGCGGTCATGGTAACCCAGTGGGGCAACGTCTCCGAATGGGTCGAGGCATCGATCCGCAAGGAAGAGCAGCGCCCCCTCAAGGTCGTCTACTGGACCAGTTCCGGCTCGCCGGAGGTGGATCTCAAGCGGGCCCGCCAGTTCGAGCAGATCCACAAGGACATCGACGTCCAGCCCAACTTCCGCGAGACCGGCGGCCTGCAGGACATCCTGTTCGTGAGCTTCCTGTCGGGCAATCCCCCGGACTACATGTCCGTAAAGAGCAACGAGCTTCGCAAGTTCGTGCTCATCGGCGGGTTGTATCCGCTCGACGGGCTGCTGAAAAAAGAGAACGAGCAACTGGCCGAGAAGGGGATGACCTATCTCGACCAGTACCTGATCGGCAAGGCGAGGATCCACCGGTTCTTCGTGAACCCGGATGACCAGTATCTCCAGAACTACCGGGAGAATCCTCTCCAGGCGGCCAGGCTGTTGAACATGCACGGCAGCGTCATCGGCCTGCGCGGCGTGTCCATGCCCAGCACCGTGACCTACAACAAGCGCCTGTTCCGCGAGGCCCACCGGATGTTCCCCGAGGCAGGGCTGGTGGTGGACGGCGAGGTCGTCCCGCCGAAGACCTGGCTGGAGTTCTACCAGAAGGCCAAGGTCCTCACCGAATACGGCAAGCGGGCCGCCAAGCAGCGAGGCCTGCCCGAGCCGGTCTGCTACGGAGCGGTGCTGCAGGGTCAGCGCGACCGCGACCTGGACCGCGGCGTCAAGCCCCTTGCCCGTCGGGCCGGTTCGATGGCGTTCGCGTTCCAGGGCGATACCGACACCGTTCATCAGTACCTCTCGCCCGAGGCGCGCAAGGAGTATCAGAACAAGCGGATCGCGTATTTCAACTACGACAGCCCGCAGCACTTGGCGGCCTTCGCGCTGTTGCTGAAGCTCAAACAGGACGACCTGATCCTGCCCGGGACCGAAGCCCGCCACTACGAGGACACGCGGACCGCGCTGGCGTCGGGCAAGGCGGCGATGCTCATCGACGGCTGGCACGCGGCGCTGATCGGGGCGGAGCGCGTCCCCTGGGCCGCCCAGGACCTCGGCAGCGCGCCGATCCCGCTGCCGTACCATCGCGTGGACCCCAACAGCGGCTGGACCCAGCAGCGCGTGGCAGACGAGAAACGGCGCATTCACGCGTTGCTCCGTCTGGACGATCTGGGCATCGAGCTGCCCTCCGGCAACAAGTTGCCCCGCACGGCGGAGGACAATATCAAGTTCTTCTCCTCGCTCTGTCGCGATCCCGAAGCGACCTGGGAATGGGTCCACTTCACCGACCGCAATGTGAAGGTCATGCGGGACGAGGCCCGGCGCGGGACGGTTCCCCAGACGCGCGAGGCGCTCAAGCACCTCGGCGATTCGGACTGGTTCCCCTATCCCTACCAGATGCAGGTGTACAACATCATCGACGAGCACTGTGCGATGTGGCCAGAACGGCCGTTGCATGGCCCCGTCCAGCCCGACACCAAGATGAAGGTCTTCTGGAAGTGGTTTTACCAGACCGACGTCAAGGACATGGGCGAGATCCTCAAGAAGGCCCGCACCGAGGTGCAGGAATTCAACGAGGCCGCCAACCGCGACCTCGCCAGACGGATCGAAAACGGGATCGTCCGCCCCGAGGAATGGACCTTCCCCGACTGGGATCCGAAAGAGGCTGAGAAGTTCTTCGCCCGCCAGCAGCAGGGGGGCAGTTCTCCCGAGGTCGAGCGGAAACTCGACAAAATCCGGGCCGACCTGGCTGCCTATCTCAAGGAGAATCCCCAGCAGGACATCCTCAACGAAAACGACCGGATTCGTGACGATCTCTGGAAATGGCGGACCCCGGGCAGCATGTTGCAGCTGTTGTGGGTCCCGCTTCTGATCGGCGGGGTGGCCGCCGGCTGGTTCGCCTGGTTGGTCCTGCGGAACCGCCACACCAGCGAGGATCTGCTCGCCAAGGCAAAGCGGGGCGCGAAGTCCAACTGGCATGGTTATGTGTTTGTGCTGCCGGGAGTCCTGGCGATCTTTGTCTTCGCGATCTACCCGTCGCTCTACCAGTTCGGGCTGGCGGCGTATTCCGGCGACGGCCTGGGCGTGATGCGATACGTCGGCTGGGAGAACTTCAACAACATCCTGAACCCCGCCGCCGACAATTTCGACTCGGACTTCTGGACCAAGGTCATCCCCAACACGGTGATGTACATGGTGATCGTCTGTGTCGGACAGGTCGCCATCGGGTTGGTGATCGCCTCGCTGCTGAACCTGCCGTTGAAGTCCAACCGGTTCTATCGCGTGCTGTTCTTCATTCCGCTGGTGACGTCGCTGGCGGTGGTCAGCGTGATCCTCATCGGGCTGCTTCGCGGCGAGGATTCGGGCCTCAACCAGTTCCTGGTCCGCATCGGCCTGGAGGATCTGCCTTACTGGGTGGGCCTGGTGGACGATCCGGGCAAGATGATCGACTGGCTGGGGCAGAAGACCGGCCTGTACACCGTGATGGTGGTGGGGATCTGGCACGGGTTGCCGTTCAATATCATCCTTCTGCTGGCGGGGCTGCAGTCCATCCCGCCGCAGCTGTACGAGGCGGCGAAGGTCGACGGCGCCAACGCCTGGAGGCGTTTCATCCACGTGACCATCCCCGAGATGGCGCCGATCCTGATCGTGATCGGGTTCAACGCCTTCATCGGGGCGGCCAAGGCGTTCTCCAGCGTGTTCGTGCTGACCGAAGGCGGAGCCGACCACTCCAGCGAACTGGTGGCGACGTACATCTTCAAGAAGGGCTTCATGAAACCCGAAGGCATGGAGCCCAACCTCGGGTACGCCGCGGCGTTGGGCGTGGTCTACTCGCTGATGCTGATGGGCCTGACGATCACCAACGTGGTCATCATCGCCCGTCGGTGGACAAGGAAGCTCAAAATGCAGCAGCAACCCGGCACCCCCGTCAAGGAAGGGGCCGACAATGTCTGAGAAACGTGAACTCACCCGCGAAGAAGCCAAGCTGATCTACAAACGCCACCGCGGCAGCCTGCTGACCCGCTTCCGCTACAACTGGTGGGTCATCCTGCTGCATCTGACGCTGATCACCTTCGGGTTGGTCAACCTCTATCCGTTCCTGTGGATGATGGGCACGAGCTTCAAAGCCGAGGCTGAGGCGTCCAACGAGCGGCTCGATCCGATCCCCGAGATGAAGTACAAGCTCACCGAGGGGTTCGATCCCAACCGGGTCGTTCCGCCGTTCCTCGACGCGGACATCGCCGCCGCCGGGACCCACCGGGAATGGGGCCGACGCCTCAGCTCGGTGATCTCCAGGCTGGAAATGCTTCAGGAGATGCAGCGCCGGGCGATGGAGCCCCACCTGCTCCAGAAACTCAGCCGGGCGTGGCTGGACCAGAATGAGTTCTACCAGAACAGCCGGCTCGTGGTGGACGCCCAGAAGGAGAACCTCCGGGTCATCGAGCGGCGCATTGCCTCCACCACGGAGACACTCGAGGCATGGGAGGACATCAAGGCCCTTCGCAAGAAGCTCGATGCGCTCTCTGCCGACCTGCGAACCGCCGAGCAAGCCGGCCGAAAGAAGACGCTCGAACTGAAGGTCGCTCTGCTCTCGGAACGGATCGCCGAGCTCGAAAAGACCGGCCCGACCGCCAAGGCGCGATTGGCCGACCTGAAGGCCAGGCACAAAGCCGGCAGCAAGTTCCTCGCCGAGGCCAAGAAGACGCTCGATACGCTTCGCCAGGGCGCGAAGATCAGCAAAAACAGTGACGAGCGGACCAACGGCATCGCGGCGACCGATGCCGGCAAGATCGAACCCGGCGGCGAGGGTGGCAAGCTCACCTACCGCCTGGAGGTGTACGACCTTCCCTCGCTGGGCGGACCGGCGACCAGGGCGGTCACCACTCAGCCGGCGGGCGACAGGGTCGACGGCAACGAAGCCGTCCTCACCACGCTGCCCGGGACGACCACCGTCGCCGGCCAGACCGCCTACGGCGTGTTCAAACTGTTCCTGGAGAATGGCATCCTCGTCGAGGACCCAGCCCACGGGGGCTACTGGCTTTCGGAGGCTTCGCGAACCGGTGAGTTCCCCGCCGGTCTCAGCGAGAATCAGCTCGCCACCGCCAGGGAGATCCGCGAGTTCTACCTCGTCACGCCTTCGAGCTACAAGAAGGCCACCAAGGTCACCGAGGTGCAACTCGAACGGCAGCTTCCTTCGCTGGTGAACGGCCCGCGGGCGGCGCTGGTGGAGGTGCGCGAGGCGAAACCCGCCGAAGAGAACACGCCTGCCGTCGAGCCGGCGTACGTGCTGGCCGGCTGGGCTCGCGGCAAGGTCCACGACAACATGAGACCCCGCCAGCTGCTCACGCTGCTGCGCATCTGGCAGGAGAATCAGCGTCGTCACGAAAGTCGAACCACCTTCGCCGCCGACCGCTGGACGACCGACGCCTACGAGGTGAACTACGGGTTGAACAACCCCGTCGGACGCCCCCTGGCCAGAGCGGAGCTCGACGCCCTGCTGGACAAGAACCTGCTGACCGAAGCCCGCCTGCAGTTCATGAACTACTGGGTGGTCCTGAAGGAAGAGAACCTCATCCTCAACTTCCTGACCAGCGTGCTCATCACTGCCACCGTGGTGATCCTGACGGTGTTGATCTCCTCGATGCTCGGATACGCCCTGGCGCGGATCCGCTTCCCGGGCAAGTTCCTGGTGCTGGGTATCATGATCGCCGCGAGCATCCTGCCCGGCGAGGCCCGCATCATCCCGATTTTCAAGATGCTGATGGCCGTCGGGCTCATGGAGAACCTTTGGGGCCTGGTGCTGTGGTTGACCAGTTTCGGCGTGGGTAACGCGCTGCTGATGGCCGGGTTCTTCCTCACGCTGCCGAAGGAAGTGGACGAGGCGGCCGAGGTCGACGGGGCCGGCGTGTTCCGGAAGTTCTTCGATATCGCCCTTCCGATGGCCCGCCCGATCGTCATGACGGTGGGGCTCTTCGCGTTCCTCACCGCGTGGAACAACTTCCTGATCCCGCTGCTGTGCACCATATCCCGCCCCAGCATGCAGCCGCTGGCGGTGGCGGTGTACCAGTTCCAGCAGGGTCACCCGGGCAAGTGGCATCAGATCAACGCCGCGGCGGCCGTCATGATCGTTCCGGTGATCGTGCTGTTCCTGCTCGTCCAGAGGCACGTGGTGAAGTCCATCGCGATCGGGGCGGTCAAGGGCTGATCGCCACGCCGCATACGCACCCAACCATCGGGCGGCCCGCACCTTCGCGGGTCGCCCGTTGTCTGTCCCTCCGGCGCGATCACTCCATCTCGCGCAGGATTCGCTCGAAGGCCTGGGCGTTCTCGGCTGCCTGACCTCGATGGCAGTTGTTGAAGAACGCGTAGACGCCTCGGGCGTTGTCCTCCAGGGACGCCCACTCGTCCAGCAGCTCGGTAAGCTCCTGTCGGCTGTAGCTGTAGTCGTACCGCTCAGCCGCCCCGGCGTACCAGAGCTCGGCGTTGCGCGAGTGGAGGCGCAGGTAGCCTGTCGGGCCGGTCAGCCTCGCCGAGGGGCGGTGCAGCGAGGCGATCGGCGGCACGTCGGGCACCACGAGCGTGACCCCGCGGTCGGCCAGGCCCGTGTAGGTCGAGCGATGGTCCCAGCTGAAATGGCGGAACTCCACCGCCAGCGGAACCGACGCCAGCGCTTCGAGCAGACCGGCGAGGTACTTGCGGTTGGAGATCGTCCGGTGGAACGACTGGGGCAGCTGAACGAGCACCCCGGCGAGCTTGCCGGCGGCCCGCAGCGGGTCCAGCGCGTCGAGGAACGCCTCGGCCGGTTCGAGCTTCCCCTCGTGCGTCAGTTGCCGATTCGCCTTGATCCAGAAGTCAAACCCCGGCGGGCTGCGTCGGTCCAGGCCGGCCAGCGTCCGGGCAGCCGGCATGCGGTAGTAGGTGTAGTTGATCTCCACCGTCCGGAAGTGCCGGACGTACTGATCGAACATCGCCTGCTTCGGCGTACCGGGCGGATAGAACGGGCCTACCCAGTCGGCGAACGAGTAGCCGCTCGTGCCCACGCGCCACAGCGAATGCCTCTCCAGGGCGTTGCTCATCGCGGATCCACCCCCGTCACGCGGATTCGTTCAATCGTATCGGCCGTCACGCTCACGCATCCGTGCTGGGAATCCACCCGACCGGTAATGCGATACGGGCCTGCCCCGGCGAGTTTCGTGCGCATCGCCCGCATGGCCGAGGGAAACACCGTCGCCTCGAACATTCCGTATTCATCCTCCAGCGTAAGAAAGAGCATCGTCTCACCGCCTTGCGTGCGCGTGGCCCGCCTGGCCTCCAGCACCCCGGCGATGCGCACCCGCTGCCCGAGGCGATGCGGCAGGGCCCGCGTGTCCACGTTCACCAGTCTCGCCAGCGTAGGACGGTACAGCGAGAGGATGTGCTCGCGGACGCTGATCCCGAGAATCTCCCGCTCGTCGAAGTATTTCCGCGCTTCATCGTAGTCGCCCGGGGCGTCCGGAACGACCGGTGCCGCCGACAGCAGCGGGCCCCCGGGCACGCGGCCGGGCTTCATCGTACGATACAGCGTCCACTCCATCATCAGCGTCGGCCGCGATCGACCCGTCCAGTCCATCGCCCCGCAGAGAATCAGCGAGCGCGCTTCCGACTCGCCCAGACCCACGCGCCAGAGCAGGTCGGTGAGCCCGTCGAATGCCCGCCGCTGACGCTGCTGCAGGATCCGCTCGATGGTTACCGGCCCCACCCCCGAGACCAGCTGCAACCCCACGCGGATCGTCCCGTCTGCCTCCAGCGTGAACTCCTCGCCGGAGTGATTCACGCTGGGCAGGCGAAACGCCACGCCCTCGCGCTTGGCCTGCTCGACGTAGACCCGCGGGTGGTACATCGACTGGTTGTTGTTCAACGCCGCCAGCCAGAACTCCCTGGGCCAATGCGTGCGAAGGTATGCCCCGGCGTAGGCGAGCATCGCGTAGCTGCCCGCGTGGGCCCGGCAGAAGGAGTAGTGGTTGAACTTCGCCATCTGCACCCACGTGTCCCGGGCGTAGTCCGGGTCGATCCCGTTGCGCACACACCCGGCGAGAAACTCCCGGCTGAGCTCGCGCCGCTGGGCGTCGGAGGTGCATTTCTGCACCTGCTTGCGGAAACGGTCGGCCTGCGACAACGAGCAGGAGAGCATCGCCGCGGCAGTGAGCATCACGTCGTCCTCGTAGAGCATCACTCCGCAGGTATCGTCCAGCACGCCGGCCAACTGCGGCGGGGTGGGGGGCGTGTCCTCCAGCCCGCGAAGCCGACGGATGAAAACCTCCTTCATGCCGATACTCGCCGCCCCGGGACGGATCAGCGCCAGGGCCTTCATGACGTCGCCGACCTCCGAGGGCTGCATCATCGTCAGCAGGTGGCGCATCGCCGGTGATTCGAGCTGGTTGCACCCGACGGTATCGCCCCGGCGGAGACGTTCGATCGTCGCCGGGTCCGCGGGGGGCAGGGCCTCGATGTCCGGGGCAGCCCCGTGTCGCTCGGCGATCCGGTCGCAGGCGTAACGGACGGTGGAAAGGTTCCGGTTGCCCAGCAGGTCGAGCTTCACCAGGCGCATGTCCTCCACGCCGTTCTTGTCCATCTGCGTGATCATCACGCCCTTGGTTGCACGCTCGATGGGCACCTGCCGACGAATGCCGCGCGGGGCGATGACAATGCCCCCCGGATGCACCGAGAGCACGTGCGGAAGCTCGCGAATGGATTGCGCCAGCTTCGCGATTCGCGAGACGGCGGGCTGGTCGGCCTGGTTCCGCCCGGTGCTGCCGTCCCGACCGGCCAGACGCGAGAGCTGATCGTCCGAAAAGCCCAGCGCCTTGCCTGCCTGGCGAAACGCGCTGCGGGGCTGAAACGTCGTGTGCATCGAGACCATCGCGGTGCAGTCTCGCCCCCAGCGGTCAAAGGCGTACTCGATGACCTCATCTCTCAGCCGCCAGCAGAAATCCACGTCCAGGTCCGGGAAGTCCTCCCGTCGGGCGTGGATGAACCGCTCGAAGGGGATGTCATAGCGAATCGGGCAGACGTTGGTGATCCCCAGCAGATACGCCACGATACTGCTTCCGCCGCTGCCCCGGCCGGCCACCGGGGCCCCGCGCCGCCGGGCGTACTGTACGATGTCCCAGACCACCAGGAAGTACTCGACGAACCCGAGCTGTTCGATCAGTCCGAGTTCGCGCTGAAGCCGTTCGTGCACCGCCTCGGAGGGAAAATCGTCGTATCGCCGGGCGATTCCCTCGCGGCAGAGTTTGCGCAGGAAGTCGGCCGGCGGCGACCCGTCGGGCGTGGGAAAGGCCGGGAAGACCGGCTCGCGCGGCAGCAGGCGGAATCGGCTGCACCGCTTGGCGATGCGCGCGTTGCCCTCGATCGCCTCGGGCCAGTCGGCCAGCTGTCGACCAAGCGTGTCCGGGTCGCGCAGATGCGCCCGGGGATGGGGCAACTCGTCGGGAGGCACGCGGCCGATGGTGGTTCGCAGGCGGATCGCAGCCAGCAGACGGGCTGCCTCGGCGTGGCGGGCGCCCAGCGTGAGGCTCGGTGCCGAGGCCACGGGTTGAAGGTTCCGCTCTTCGATAAGCTCGCGCAGGGCGTTCAGCTGCCGACGCGACTGACTGGCCGGGTCGATCGCCGGATGGAGGCGCCGGCGATCCACACCGACAGCCAACAGCTCCGCCAGCAGCGCGGCGTCGTCGCAGAGCAGTTCAAGCCCTTCCCCGAACCGCTCCAGTACGTCCGTCAACGGCGAGACGGGTCGCGGCAGCATGCCCGCTTGGCCGTCGGGCGCCCAGCCGTTCCCGGCGACGACGGCTGGGCGCGCAGCCGAAGTCGCAGCCTCCGGTTCCAGCTCCATCGCGCGGAGCTCGCTGATGCTCTGGCAGAGGTTTTCGTAGCCGGCGTCGGAATCCACCAGCGCCGTCACCGACCGCCCGGCCGGGTCGCGCAGCTCCGCCCCCAGCAGGGGGGTGAGACCCGCGTCGATCGCCCGCTGCCAGAACGCCGTCGCGCCGGACAGACTGTTGACGTCCGTCAGAGCGATGCGCGATTGGCCGAGCGCTTTCGCCTCGCGGACCAGGGCAGCCAGGCGCGTGGTGCCCCGCAGCAGCGAGTATCCGCTGCGGACGCGGAGCGGCGTGATGTCATTGAACAAACGGGCCATGAATGAGTTCGATTCTCGAGTGCTGCGCGTCACATGGGCCTGCGCGTCGCATGGGCATCCTGCCCATGTCTGTTGTGTTTTGCCTTCGACGTTGCGCCCGCAACAAGTTGCGAGCCCTACGGGTACTCCGTTTCGCCTTCGGCGAACACGGCCTGGAAGGCCGTGCGACGGTAAGCGTCGCATGGGCTTCCAGCCCATGTTCTGTTCTGTTTGGTCCTTCGGCGTCGCGCCCGCAACAAGTTGCGGGCCCTACGGCTGTCGACAGGCGATCACGGCCTGGAAGGCCGTGCGACGGTAAGCGTCGCATGGGCATCCTGCCCATGTCTGTTCTGTTTCCTCGTCGCGTCGCGAAT
>CAZFPT010000032.1:0-23939 GCA_964521005.1 uncultured Planctomycetaceae bacterium
CACCTTTCGCTTCGCTCAAGATGGGGCTTCAACGATACTCCGGGTACCCTTGTCGTAATTCGCGTGTCGCTCGATATCCGAAGCGTGCCCCCGATCCATTTCGGGCACGGGGGCTTGGTGCGCGGCGCTGCGACCTTGCGAAATGCTCGTCTCGGCGGTACAGTATGCGGCTTACACGAGCTTTCCCCGAACCTGCAGGAGATGTCCATGACCGTTCTGAACAAGCGTGACCCGCAGCTGGCTGCCCTGATCGACGCCGAACGCGACCGTCAGGCGAGCACCCTCGAACTGATCGCCTCGGAGAACCATACTTCCCGGGCGGTTATCGAAGCGATGGGAACCTGCCTCACCGACAAGTACGCCGAAGGCTACCCGGGCAAACGCTGGTACTGTGGCTGCGACCAGGTCGACGACGTCGAGCAGCTCGCCATCGACCGCTGCAAGGAGCTGTTCGGCGTGGATCACGCCAACGTACAGCTGCACAGCGGGACCAGCGCGAACATCGCGGTGTTCCTGGCGTCGCTGAAGGCGGGCGACAAGATCATGGGCCTCAATCTCGCCCACGGCGGGCACCTTTCGCACGGCTACGAGGTGAACATCTCGGGCAAGTTCTACAACGCCGTCAATTACGGCGTCCGCGAGGACAACGAACTGCTGGACATGGATCAGATCCGCGAGCAGGCCAAGAAGGAACAGCCCGCGATGATCATGACGGGCGCCTCGGCGTATCCGCGGCAGATCGACTTCGACGCGTTCGGCGAGATCGCCCGGGAAGTTGGAGCGGTGCTGGTTTCGGACATCGCCCACATTGCCGGGCTCGTGGCGGCCAAGGAACACCCCGACCCCGCCCCGGCGAGCGATTACATCACAACCACCACGCACAAGACGCTTCGTGGCCCGCGCGGCGGCGTGGTGATGTGCAAGGAAGAGCACGCCAGGAAGCTCAACAGCGCGGTGTTCCCGGGCATTCAGGGCGGGCCTTTGATGCACGTGATTGCCGCCAAGGCCGTCGCGTTCGGGGAATGTCTCCAGCCGGAATTCAAGACGTACATCCAGGCGGTCATCGCCAACGCCAAGGCGCTGGCGGCGGCCCTGAGCGAGAAGGGCTGGCGGCTGGTTTCGGGTGGTACGGACAACCACCTGCTGCTGGTGGACCTTCGCAGCCGTTTCGAGGATGTCACGGGCAAGGACGCCGCGGGCTGGCTTGCGGACGCCAACCTCGTGGTCAACAAGAACACCGTTCCGTTCGAGACTCGCAGTCCGTTCAAGGCGTCGGGCATTCGTTTCGGGACCCCGGGGGTGACCACCCGCGGACTCGGGCCCGAGGACATGAGCACGATCGCCGAGTGGGTCGAGCGGATCCTGTCCTCCAAGGGCGACGCGGCCGTGATCGAAACCGTTCGCGGCGAGGTCGCCGAGATGACCGAGAAGCACCCCGTGCCCAACAGCACCGAGGGCTAGCCCCGGAAAGAGACCGGCCATGCGAGAGATCTATCGGATTCTGGACGCCAACTTCAACCGGGCGCGGGAAGCGCTCCGCGTGGCGGAAGACTGTGGCCGATTCGCTTTGAACGATCCGGCGATCACCGCCATGGCCAAGAATCTGCGCAGCGACCTGAAGGAGATTCTCCAGGAGCTGCCCGCCCGGGAGATGATCACCTCGCGGAACACCTCGGGCGATATCGGAACGGAGCTTACCTCGCCGTCCGAGCCGAAACGCACCGGGCTGGAGGACGTCGCCCTGGCGGCGTGCAAGCGGCTGGGCGAATCGCTGCGGACCATCGAGGAGTATCTCAAGTTCGTCTCGCCGGAGTACGTGCTGAAGATCGAGCGGATGCGATACAACGGCTACACGCTCGAGCAGCGGCTGGTGAGTCGGTTGATGGTTCCCGCGCAGTTTCGCGACGTGCGTCTGTACGTGCTGGTGACCAGTTCGATGTGTCCGGGGTGTGTGCGCGACCGCGTTCGCAGCGCCCTGGCCGGCGGCGCCGACGCGATCCAGCTTCGCGAGAAGGACGTCCCGGACGCCACCTTCCTGGCGATGGCGGCTGAGCTCCGCGAGCTGACCGACGAGATGGGCAAACTGTTCATCGTGAACGATCGGCCTGACATTGCGGCGATCGTGGGCGCCGACGGGGTACACGTCGGACAGGGCGACATCCCCGTCCCCGAGATACGCCGCCTGCTTCGCCCCGGGGCGATTATCGGCAAGAGCACCCGCAACGTCGCCCAGGCGAAGGCCGCCGTCAACGAGGGAGCCGACTACATCGGGATCGGTCCGGTCTACGCCTCGCAGACCAAGAAGGAACTGACCGATCTGGTGGGTCCGCAGATGGTCTCGGAGGTCTGCCAGGCCGTCGAGCTGCCGGTGGTGCCCATCGGCGGCATCCGTGCCGACAACATCAAAGACGTCATCGCCGCCGGCGCCAAACGGGTGGCCGTCGCCAGTGGCGTGATGGCGGCCGACAATCCGAAACAGGCCGCCGGCGAGCTGCTCAAGCTGATGGAAGACGCGGCCGAGGCGGAGTAGCCTTCGGAGCGCTTTCCACATACGAACCCCCACCCGCAACCCACGCGAAACGAGGAACCCCATGTATTTGACTGGTTTTGCCGACGAGGCAGCGAAAGACATTGACGGCCAAATCCGCGCGACCCAGGAGCTGGGCTGGTCGAACATCGAAGCCCGCAACATCGACGGGACCAATCTCACGGACATTTCCGATGAGAAGTTCAACGAGGTTCGCGGCAAGCTCGAAGCCGCCGGCGTGCAGATCAACTGCTTCGGCTCGGCGATCGCCAACTGGGGCAAGGACGTCGACGACCCCGACGAGACCTCGCTGGAAGAGACGGCCCGGGCGATCCCACGCATGAAGGCGCTGGGAACGAAGCTGATCCGCATCATGAGCTACGGGATCCGCAAGGACGAGGAAGGCAACCCGCTGGACCAGATGAAAGACAAGCGGTTCGAGAAGGTCCGGCAGATCGTCAAACGTTTCACCGATGAAGGTCTTCAGCCCGTGCATGAGAACTGCATGAACTTCGGCGGCATGGGTTGGAAGTACACCCTTGAACTGCTGGAAAATGTGCCGGGGCTGAAACTGGTGTTCGACACGGCCAATCCGGTGAACACCCCGGACTACGCCGGCGGCGATATTTCCAGGAAGCAGTCGGCCTGGGACTTCTACGAGCACGTCAAGGACCACATCGCCTACGTGCACATCAAGGACTCACGCTTCAAGAAGGACCGCCCCGGGGAGATCTTCCCGCAGAGCGAGTTCACCTGGCCGGGCGAGGGCGACGGCGACGTCAAGGCGATCGTCAAGGACCTGCTGGACAACGGCTACGACGGCGGGATCTCCATGGAGCCACACCTGTCGGTGGTGTTCCACGACGACAACGCCGGCAGCGAAGACGAGGCACGCCACAACAGTTACGTCGAGTACGGCCGACGCTTCATGAAGCTGCTGGACGAGATCGGCCATCCCTGCAAGGGTTGAGTCGGCCGGTCTTCTTTCCAGCGACGCGAACAATCAGGCACAAGCGCAAAGAACCGTCCCGGTGATCCGAAGATTGCCGGGACGTTCTCGATTTCCTCGCCCTGCTTGTAAGCGGTCAGTCCATCACGTGTTCTTTCATCCACTCGACGCGGTTGGTCCCGCAGTGCGTGCAGACGTCGGCGGGCAGGTCGGCCAGGTCTTCCTCGCTCCGGATCTCAGCCATCCCGCGTGTCCGCGGCGAGAGGTAGTATTTCTTGCAGGACGGACACCAGGTCGCCCGCAGCATGCTTTGCTTGCGATCGCACTGGGGGCAGTCCAGCATCATCATGTCTTCCTCGTTCTCCATGCGGCGGCGCATGTCCCGCACTTCGGTCGGTTCGATGGCAATCTCGTGGTTGCACTCCCGGCAGATGAAATGCATTTTGTCGTCCGGGGCCGTCGGAACCTCGTCGGTGGGCGAGGCGAAGAACGACGCGTAGATGCTGTAGCCCAGCGCCAGGACGATCAGGAACGCCAGCGCGCCGGCAAAAATGTAGTCGCCCTTCGGGCCCAGCGCGTCGAGCTTGTCTCGGAACCAATCCATACCCAGAAAACGTGCTCCGTTGGAGCGGTTTGGCAGCCTCAGCATTGATGTCTCCTGTAACCAGTGACAGGGGTGATGTGGACACAAGGTCCGCCCTCAGCGAACTTGTATATTATCACGTTACAGGGGGGATCAGATCAAGACGATTTCCGTTTGGCCTTGCGTTTGGCCCCTCCTGTTTCCTTCGCGAGGGACACGCCGAGTACGTCCTCGGCCCGCTTGGCGAAGTGGAATGTAAGCTTCTTGCGGATCTCCTCGGGGACGTCGTGGATGTCCTTGCGGTTCCGCTCGGGGAGAATCACTTCCTTGATGCCCGCCCGCGAGGCGGCCAATACCTTCTCCTTGACCCCGCCGATGGGAAGCACCAGCCCGCGGAGCGTGATTTCGCCGGTCATGGCGACCTCGGCCCGGGCGGCTTTGCCGGTCAGCAGGCTCGTCAGCGCGGTGAGCATCGAGACTCCCGCCGACGGCCCGTCCTTGGGAATCGCGCCGGCCGGCACGTGGATGTGAATGTCATTGTTTCGCAGCGACTCGCCGTCCACGCCGTACTCCTCGGCGTGACTTTTGACGAAACTCAACGCCGCCTGGGCGGACTCCTTCATGACGTCACCGATCTGCCCGGTGAGCATCAACCCGCCCTTGCCCGGGTAGCGGGTCGCCTCGATGAAGATGATCGTCCCGCCGGAGGGTGTGTACGCCAGGCCGGTCGCCACGCCCGGCGTGCTGGTCCGCATCGCCAGTTCACTCTCGTACTTCGCCGGCCCGAGCATCTCGACGATGAGCTTGTGGTTCACGGTACGTTTGCGGGCTTTGCCGGCAGCCACCAGCGCCGCCACACCCCGACAGACCGCCCCGATCTGGCGTTCCAGCTCACGGACGCCGGCTTCGCGCGTGTAGCGGTCGATGATCTCGCGCAACGCCTTGCGCCCGAACTTGATCTGCGAAGCCTTCAGGCCGTTCTCTTTCCGCTGCCGCTTGACCAGATACTTCTCGGCAATGTGGAGCTTCTCGTCCTGCGTGTACCCGGACAGGGCGATCACCTCCATGCGGTCGCGCAGGGGTGGCGGGACAGCCTCGATGTAATTCGCCGTGGCGATGAACACCACCTCCGAGAGGTCGAACGGGACGTTGAGGTAATTGTCCTGGAACGTGTTGTTCTGGGCGGGGTCGAGAATCTCCAGCAGCGCGGAGGTCGGATCGCCCCGGAAGTCCTGCCCGACCTTGTCGACCTCGTCGAGCATGAACACCGCCTTGCGCGAACCGGCCTTGCGGATTTCCTGGATGATTCGTCCGGGCATGGCCCCGATGTACGTTCGCCGATGGCCTCGCAGTTCCGCTTCGTCGTGGATGCCGCCCAGGCTCATGCGGATAAACTCCCGCCCCAGCGACCGTGCGATGGACTGCCCCAGTGACGTCTTGCCCACCCCGGGCGGGCCCACGAAACACAGGATCGGCCCGCGGGATTCCGGCGCAAGCTTGCGCACCGCGAGATACTCCAGGATGCGTTTCTTGACCTTGTCCAGATCGTAGTGATCCTCGTCGAGAATGGTCCGGGCCTTCTCGACGTCGATCTCGCCGGGGTCGGTCTTGCTCCAGGGCAGCTCAGCCATCACTTCCAGGTACGTCCGGATCACGTTGTACTCGGCGGCGGCTTCGGGGATCTTGCTCATCCGGTCCAGCTCGCGCAGCGTGTCGGCCTCGATCTTCTCGGGCATGCCGGCCGACTCGATCTTCTCGCGAAGCTCCTCGATCTCAGCGGACCGCTCGTCGGTCTGGCCGAGTTCTTTCTGGATGGCTTTGAGCTGTTCGCGAAGGTAGTACTCCCGCTGGGTTTCGTCGATCTTCTCTTTGACCTGCGACTGGATGTCGCTGGAGATTTTCAGCACTTCCAGCTGCCGCTGGAGCTCCTCGGTGATCTTCGAGAGGCGCTTGCCCACGTCGCTCTGGGCCAGCAGCGCCTGCCGCTCGGGCAGGTCGATCTGCAGGTTGGCGGCCAGGAAGTCCGCCAGCGGGCCGGGCTCTTCGAGATTGCTCAGCAGCGTATGGGCCTCGGCGGGGATGGACGGCGCCAGCTCGATGACCTCGCCGGCCAGCTGCCGCACGTTCATTTCCAGGGCGTCCAGGCGCGGGGAGGGGGTAACGACGTCCTCGATGGGCTCGACGCGTGCGCGGAAGAACGGCTCGCTCGAAAGCCACTCGACGATGCGCACCCGCTGGATTCCGTGGACGATGACGCCCTGCTGCTCGTCTTCGAGCTTCATGAGTTTGAGAATCGAGACGGCCGTGGCGACGTCATAGAGGTCGTCGGGGGCGGGCTCGTCGAGGTCGGCGTCCTTCTGGCAGACGGTGGCGATGACGCGATGGTCGGGCAGGACCTCGCCGATCAGACGGCGGGCCTTCTCGCGCGACAGCGCCAGCGGAACCACCATGCCCGGGAAAATCACCATGTTCCGCACGGGCAGGATCGCCACCTCGCGCGGGATGTCCGATTCCTCGGTGGCCGTCCCTTTCTCCTCGGCCATCTGCGCGCCGGCGGGGATGACAATCTGGGACTCGTCTTCGTCCTGGATGGGGGTATTCTTCGGTTTCTTCGGGGCCATGGGGTCCGGTCACTTCCGTGGAATGCGTATGGAGAGAAATCCGCCGCGATAGGTCGCTTCGATCGCCTGGGTGTCGGCGTTGGGAGGCAGCTCGACCGCCCGGCGGAACAGGCCATGGTCGATTTCCATCATGTGGACGTGGACGGTCTGCGCCTGCGTCTCGACGCGGGGCATTTCCCGTCGGCCACAAATCATCAGCACGCCGTCCTCGGCCCGCAGGTCGATCTGGCCGGCCGCCACGCCGGCAAGATCCGCCACCACGTAGAAGCTCGCGTCGTCCTCGTAGAGGTTGATCGCCGGGGCCCAGGTGTCGGTGCTGCTGAACTTGCGGAACGACGGGCCAAGAACCTGGTCCACCCATGAGCTCATCTTTTTCGCCATCGAGCCGAACTCGTCTTCATGCCTGGAAGCCATTGTGATTTTCATCATCCCACCCAACTTTCAGAAGTGCCGCCGCGACAACTCGCCACAGCTGCGGGTTATTCTACTGCGCCGAGGGAGAAATCCAAACCTCGTTGCTGCCAAACTCAACGCGAGCCCCGCCCCGGGCCCTTCTTCCCGCACGGCCCGGAGCCCTGGCGGGCGAATGGGATTGATCCATCCCCCGACAAGACCCTATCATAGTGTGCAGCCAGTATTGGAGTGACCTGCCCACGATCGCCCCCGCCAAAGGACCTCACCAGGCCGTCACGGACCGTTCATGAGAGCATTCGCCCAATCCCAGCCGAGCCGATCCTTCACCGCGCAATGGGCGGTTCTCGCCCTGGCCTGGCTGGGACTTCTCACGGGGCTCGCCCAGGCCGATGTCGCTCGTCGTGTGCTGGTGCTGCACTCTTACCACCAGGGCTACCCTTGGACCGATGCGGTGCAGAAGGGCCTGGACTCGGTCTTCGACCAGTCGGCCGACCCCGTCGAAGTGGATGTGGAGTATATCGACGCCAAACGCCACCCGGGGAAGGCCCTGTTCGGATCGCTGAGTGATTTGCTGGCCGCCAAGTACGGCGACCACCAACCCGATGTGATCGTCTCGTCCGACAACGACGCCCTGGAGTTTCTCTTCGCCTACCGCAACCAACTGTTTCCAGGCGTTCCGGTGGTGTTCAGCGGGCTGGACGTGAACGAGTTCGACCCGAACATGCTGGCCGGCAGGAGCGGCTACACCGGCGTGGTCGAGCGCCAAGACCTGGGATCCACCGTCGAGTTGATCCTGCGACTCCAACCCCACATCGAGCGGATCGTCGTCGTGAACGACCGAACCACCTCGGGCCTGGCGGTGTTGGCGGACATGAAATCGGTCGCGCGGCGATACGCCGACCAGGTGGAGTTCGTCTACCTCGACGAAGGACAGGGCCTCACCCGCGAGGAGCTGTTGGCCGGCCTCCGGGCCATCGAGGGCAGCGCCGCTGTCTACTTCTTGGGCTTCTTCCGGGACCGCCTGGATACCCCCCTTGCCGCCAGGAACATCATCCCGACCATCTCGTCCGCCTCGCCGGTGCCGGTCTACTCCTATGCCGATGCGTTCCTGGGATACGGCATCGTGGGGGGCAAGCTGCTCTGCGGCGACGTCCATGGACGATCAGCCGGCCAAATGGCGGTGGCAATCCTCTCAGGAACCCCGGTTTCCGAGCTGCCCGTGCGGGTGGAGAGCTCCAACCGATATCTCTTCGACTACCGGCAACTGAAGCGGTTCCCCGGCCTGGACGACCGTCTTCCACCCGGCAGCGAGGTGCGCCACGGCCCGGCCGGGTTCTTCGAGAGGAACCGCACAGCCCTCCTTTGGGTCGGGGCGGTCCTGGTATTCCTGGCAATCCTCTCGATTTTCCTGATCGCGAACACCGCCTACCGCTGGCGAACCGAGAAGATCCTCGCCGCCAGCGAGGAGCGATATCGCTGGCTGGCCAACAACGCCACGGACATGATCTCGCGCCACGACTATGACGGGCGATACACCTACGTCTCACCCATGAGCCGCGAACTGCTGGGCTACGAGCCCGAGGAACTCGTCGGGCGGGACTGCTATGAGTTCTTCCACCCGGATGACGTCGCCAAGATCTCGCAACACCATGACGTCATCCACAACAGCCAGGACGTCCAGAGCATCGCCTATCGTCTCCATCACAAAGACGGTCAATACGTCTGGGTGGAATCCACAAGCCGCCCCGTTCAGGACCCTCAAACCGGCGAGATCACCGGAAATATCTCCGTCACGCGCAACATCACCGAGCGGATGGAGGCCCAGGCAAGGCTGCAGGAGCAGCACGAGATCATGGACTACGTCATCCGCCACGACCCCAACGCCGTGGCGGTGTACGACTCGAACCTTCACTACGTGTATGTTTCACAGCGATACCTCGAAGACTACGGCATCGAGGATCCGGACATCATCGGAAAGCACCATTACGAGGTGTTTCCCGAGATGCCCCAGCGATGGAAGGACGTACACCGTCGGGTGCTCAACGGCGCCATCGAACGGGCCGAGCAGGACGGTTTCCAGAGGCCCGACGGCTCGTTCACCTGGAACCGATGGGAGTGTCGTCCCTGGTACCACGCCGACGGCAGCATCGCCGGGATCATCACCTACACCGAGGTCATCACCGAACGCGTCGAAGCCGAACACAAACTCCGCGAAAGTGAGGAGCGTTACCGACGCCTGGTGGAGAACTCGCCGAACATCCTGTACATCTTCTCGCCCGATCGGGGCGGGGTGTACTGGTCTCGCCGCGTGGAGGACATTCTTGGCTGGTCGCCCGAGCAGCTCGCCGAGAGCCCCAGGGCATGGCACGACGCGATCCACCCCGAAGACCGACCGATCGTGGACAGAGCGATCCGGGCCGCCGCAAAGAGCTCCCAGCCGTACAATCTGGAGTACCGGATTCGCGATGCCGGGGGACGGCTCCACTGGCTTCACGACCGGTTCATCGGCATCCGCATCGAGGGGGACGATCGCCTCATCGAAGGGCTCGCCAGCGACATCACCCAGCGAAAGGTGGCTGAGCAATCTCTCCGCGAAAGCCGGCAGCTGCTTGCCGACGCCGAACGCCTCGCCGCGATCGGCGCGTGGGGATGGGACGTCCAGACAGACCAGTGGACGCTCTCGGAGAACCTGCGCAATATCCTCGGGGCCAGCAGCCTCTCGATGAATACCGACAAGCTCATGTCCTTCGCACCCGAAGAGGACCGCCCCCGCATCCGCGCCGCCTTCGAGCGCGCCCTGTCCAACGAAGGCAGGTACGAGGTCGAACACCGCATTGTCCGTGAGGACACCGGCGAGACCCGTACCATCCGCGCCGTCGGCGAAGTCGAAACCGATCCTGCCGGCCAACCCCTCCGGATGATCGGCGCGTCGCAGGATATCACCGAGCGCCTCCGCCTGGAACGAAGCCGCCGCGAGCTGGAACAGCAGATCGAATCGGCCCGCCGCCAGGAAAGCCTTACCCGGATGGCCGGCGCAATCGCTCACAACTTCAACAACACCCTCATGGGCGTGATGGGCAACCTTTCGCTGGTTCTGGAAAACGCCCCCGAGGACGACAACCACGAACTGCTCGCCGACGCCCAGGCCTCTGCCGTCAAGGCGGCCGAGCTCAGCCGCCTGATGCTTCTCTACGTCGGGCAGGGTCATAAATCGCATCGGCCTTTCTCGCTGACCCAGCTGCTGCGGGACAACCGCGAAAACCTCCGGCAACTCATCCCAGACGAGGTGGAACTCTCCATCAACCTGCCCGAAGCCGACAAGTTGGAAATCCCCGGCAACCGCACCCGCGTGTACGAAGCGATCCGCGCGGTGGTGATCAACGCCGGCGAAGCCGTCGACACACCGCAAGGCCGAGTGAACGTCTCACTGAAGCGACGAAACCTTACGCGGGATGAACTGGCCCGCAGCAGCGTCGTCGAGAAGCCCAACGCCGGTGAGTATCTCACCATCACGGTCTCGGACACCGGCGCGGGGATGGATAGCGACGTCATGGAGCGGATGTTCGATCCGTACTTCTCCACGAAATTCACCGGCAGGGGGCTCGGGTTGGCCATCGCGATGGGCGTCGTCCGCCGCCACCGCGGAGCCATTCTCGTGGATTCCACTCCCGGCGAAGGGTCGCGCATCGAACTGCTCCTGCCGACCTCGTCAGAAGATGCACTCGACGAGCTGGCCGAAACCTCGCACGGCCGGCGGGTATAAAGTAACGTGGGGGAATTGAGGTAATACCGCAACCTGAGGAGCTTCCGTATGAGATTCGCTGCGTCCCGCCTGTCCGCCATCGCCTTGGTCCTGACCGTCTCTGTCGCCGTCCACGTAAGCCATGCAGGGCGATTCGAAGATTACACCGCCAAGTACGAGAACCCACCCCGCCCCGTCGAGAGCGTGACCGCCTCGTACCTGGGCGGATCGGGCACCGAATGGCTCGTCGGCGGCGGGTTCCTCCCGGACGGGACCATTGTGCTGGTGGGCACGACGTTGGGGCCGAAGTTCGACATCGCCAACGCCGACAAACAGGCCGTCCTGGGCAAGGACACCCCCGCCCAGGCCGCTCACGAGCCCGGGAAGAACCGCAAAGGCCAGACCATCATGCCCGGCTGTAAGACCGCGGGAGGAACGCCGTTCGTGGTCTGGCTGAGTCCCGACGCCCAGACCATCAAGCGCGCCGTCCGCCTGCCATGGGCGACCGGCACCGCCACCGACGCCCTGGTGGACGAGAAGGGCAATATCTACATCGCCGGGCGGGCCGGAGAGAATCTTGCCCGCGCGGGCGAGGTCAAGAACATCTCGGCCGAGGACGGCGAGAAGACCGCGTTCGTCGCCCAGTTGGACCCGCACGGAAAGACCGTTCGCGGGATCCGCACGTTCGCCGACCCGGGCAAGGGGCCCATGGTTCGCCTTACGCCCAAGGGGCTGCTCCAGATCATCGGCGGCTGGACGTATCGCCTGGGCCCGAAGGGCGACCGGGAAGCCTTCGCCAGGACGCACAAGGTGAACAACTGGGTCCGGGGCGTCAGCCCGGTGGACATGAGCTACTCGCTGGGGTACGACCGCAACACACACACCGGCCGCGAGCCTTGGCGCCAGCCGACGCTGTCGATCGGGACCAAGGCGGCCCCCATCAGCGAAGCGGGCATGACCAACTATTACGGCTGGGATCCGAAGCGCGTCGGCAGCGACAAGTACCGCCTGGTGTCCGACAGTTCCTTCCGCCACCTCTGGTACGATGACGAGGGCATGCTCTGGGCGATCGGCTGGTCCGACGGCGGGAACACCTGCCTGGAACGCCAGCCCGACGATCTGGACACAAAAGTCGGCCACAAGGGCCTGGGGTTCTCCAGCTGGGGCGCCGGGGTGATGAGCCTCTCGCACATTCTCAAGATCAATCCGAAGACCGGAAAGGTGCTCAATAAGACGCTCTGGTGCGGCTTCCTGAAGGGCAGGAAGGCGCCCAGCTCAGCCAACGTCGAGCAGATCAACGTCGCGCCGGACGGCTCGGTCGTGATCGCCGGAGCCAGCGCATTCGGGCTGATCCAGACGGGCGATTCACTCTTCAAAGGCAACCCGGGAGGTCCGTACATCGCGGTGCTCTCGAAGGACCTTTCCTCGATCCGCTTCAGTTCGTCCATGCCCGCAGCCGGCGTGAACAAAGTGCGCGAGGAGACCCGCTGGGACATCGTGACCGCGAAGGTCAAAGGTCGATCCAAGGTGATCGTCCTCGGCGGCGCCGTCGCCAGGAAGGGCCACTACGACGAACCCGGACCGGCCCCGACGCGAAAGCCCGTGCAGAAGGACTTCGGCGGCGGGTTGATGGACGGCCATTTCACCGCCATCGACCTGGGCAAGGTCAGCAAGTAGTTTCGCCGGCCGTTGCAGGCGCCGCCCCCGGCGCGATAGCATAGGTGGGTCGGGTCGGTTCGGCCCGGGCAACTCAGCGACATCCACGGACGGAGAGCGCAATGGACAGATTTGTCATTCAGGGCGGGTCCCGCCTGCGGGGCGAGGTTCGCATCGGTGGCTCGAAGAACGCCACATTGCCGATCATGGCGGGCGCGTTGTTGGCCGACGGACCGTCGGTGATTCACGACACGCCCGACCTGGCGGACGTGCGGGCGATGGCGGACCTCCTGACCGACCTGGGCGCGACGGTCAAACGTGATCCGGACCGCTCGATGCGCATCGACGTCCAGGACGAAGCGACCGTCCACGCCGAGTACGACCGCGTGCGGAAAATGCGCGCGAGCATCTGCGTGCTGGGTCCGCTTCTGGCCAAACGCCGCAAGGTCCGGGTGGCCATGCCCGGCGGCTGCGCGATCGGATCCAGACCGGTGGACCTCCACCTGCGAGGCCTGCGCGCCTTGGGAGCCGAGATCGACCTGGACAGCGGCGATATCGTCGCCTCCGCCCGCAAACTCCACGGGGCGACCATCTTCCTGGGCGGGCCGTTCGGCTCGACCGTCCTGGGAACCGCCAACGTCATGATGGCCGCCACGCTCGCCGAAGGTACCACGACCATCGAGTCGGCCGCCTGCGAACCCGAACTGGAAGACCTGGCCGACTACCTCAACAAGATGGGCGCCCACATCGAGGGCGCGGGCACGCCGCGAATCACCATCGAGGGGGTCGACTCGCTCACCGGCTGCGAACATACCGTCATCCCCGATCGCATCGAGGCGGGTACGTTCATCATGGCCGCCGCTGCCACCAACGGCGAGGTCACCGTCCACAACGTCCGCCCCCAGCACATGCTGGCCGTCACCGACCGTCTCGACGACATCGGCGTCCACGTGGAATTCAAGGACAACGACGCCACCGTATCCAGCAGCCGACGCCTGGAACCGGTCGACGTGACCACCTACCCCTACCCGGGCTTTCCCACCGACCTGCAGGCACAGATCATGGTCCTGCTCTGCCTGGCCGACGGGAACAGTGCGATTACCGAGAAGATCTTCCCCGACCGGTTCATGCACGTCCCCGAACTGCTCCGCATGGGCGCCGACATCCGCAAGGAAGGACCCACCACGATCGTGACCGGCGTCAAGAAGCTCATCGGCGCCCCGGTGATGGCCAGCGACCTGCGGGCCTCGGCAGCCCTGGTGATGGCCGGCCTGGTCGCACGGGGAACCACCACCGTCCAGCGCGTTTATCACATCGATCGAGGCTACGAGAGCATCGAGACCAAACTCAACGGGCTCGGCGCGAACATCAAACGCCTCAGCGACTGAGACAGCGAGCGACAAACCAAGCGCGACTCGCCACAACCCCTCTTAGCGCCCTTTGTGCCTTAGTGCCCTTTGTGTAAACCGTTGGTCACTGCTGCAGCATCGTCCGCAGGGTGCGGGTCAGTTCCGCGTCGACCTCGCCGGGGTCGCCGGCGTGGCGGGCGAACTCGCCGATCGGCCCTGCCGCCAGATCCGGTGCCACCTCCAGAATCGGAACGCACACGAACGCTCTGCCGAGATCCGGGTCGGACACGTCCCGGTCATCTTCACGGTAGACCACGTCCAGATCGATCGGCCTGGGCGCGTATCGGTCGGCTGACCTGCGACGCCCGAGCCGATGTTCCACGTCGCGGCAGAGAGTTTTGACCGCCGCCGCCTCGCCCGGCAGCGCCACACACCACACGCCATTGACGAACGGGGGTTGGTCGTCGGGCCCCAGCGGCGCGGTGCGGTACATGGTGCTCACCGCGAGAACCTCCAGCGACCGGCCCAGCAGATCCAGAGCAGCGGGGATGTTCTCTCGCGGCTGAATGTTGGACCCCACCGCCACGAACGCCCTGACCTGGCCGGGGCGGTCACTCATCGCGCCGGCGGGTGATTTCCACCCCCACGGTCCGGGCGAACCGCAGGGCGGCGGGTTTGCGGAGCTCGACGCGCACGCCGCGGATCCGTTCGTCGCACCCCAGACACACCTGCGCGATCCGCGTGGCGAGGCATTCGACGAGACGACACTCGGACGCCTCGCCCATCGCCAGGACCGCCTTCTTGACGGCCTTGTAGTCCACGGCGTCGGCCATCTCGTCCGACGCGCCGGCGGCCCGACAGTCGGCAAAGAGGTCCAGGTCCACCACCACGTCCTGCCGCTCGCGGCGCTCCTCGGGATTGATGCCCACGATGCAGCGGAACCGAAGCTCGCGGATCAGGATCCGGTCGGGGTTCGACTCACTCATACATGCGCCCCTTGAGGTGTCGTCCACCATCGATGAACAGCATCTGTCCGGTCACGAACGGGCTTTCCAGCAGGAAGAGCATGGCCCGGGTGATGTCGTCCCGCCGGCCATGGGCGTTGAGCGGATTGGTGTGGGCCAGGTTCTCCAGGTAGCGATGGTCCTCGCCCGGGGGAGGCAGGATGAGTCCGGGGCAGATGCCGTTCACCCGGATGGCCGGCGCCAGTTCGCGAGCGAGCATTTTGGTGAGGGTCGCCAGCGTCCGCTTTGAGAGGTGATACGAGGCGTGCTGCCGGTCAAAGTCCACAGCGCGTGCGTCGATCATGTTGATCACGTCGCCGCGCGTGCACTTCCTTGCCATCGCCCGGGCCAGCGACAGCGGCGCCATCGCGTGGATCTGCATGTTGGTCGCGAGCGACTCGGGGGTGACCTCCGCCAGCGTATCCGCCGGGAAGATCGAGGCGTTGTTGATGAGCACGTCGACGGGCCCGCCGGCCAGGTCGGCCGCCTCGCCCAGCAGGGACTCCACGCGGATCGCGTCGGCCAAATCCGCCTGCAGCGCCCAGGCATGCCCGCCCTGGGCGCGAAGCGTATCCACGAGTTGATTGGCCTGGTCGGCGGAGCTGCCGTAGTGAACCACGACCCGCGCGCCTCGGGCGGCGAGCACCTCGACCATCGCGCGTCCCAGCCGGCGCGCACCACCGGTGACCAGGGCGGTCCTGCCGGCAAGATCGGTTGGGTTCGCTGCAGCCATGCGTTCGCTCGATGGAGGCAGGTGTTACCGGCGTCTGCCGAAGATGCGGAGGAGATACAGGAACAGGAGGATGAAGTCCAGGTAGAGCGACAGGGCGCCGAGGACGGCCCCCTTGCTCCGCGTTTCCTCGTCGCCGCCTGCCTCGGCCATCATCTTGACTTTCTGGGTATCGTAGGCGGTGAGCCCGACGAAGATAATCACGCCGATGTAGGTGATCGCCCAATAGAGCATCTCGCTCTGCATGAACCAGTTGACGATCGAGGCGAGGATGATGCCCATCAGCCCCATCAGTCCGAGGCTTCCCCAACTGGTCAGGTCGCGTTTGGTGAAGTAGCCGTACGCAGCCATCCCGCCGAACACGCCGGCCGTGATGAAGAACGTCGAGGAGATCGAGGCGGTGGTGTACACCAGGAAGATGAACGACAGCGTCAGGCCGTTCACCGCGGAGTAGAGCAGGAACAGCCCCGTCGCCACCGTCGAGGACATCTGACCGATGCCCAGCGAGATCAGCAGCACCAGCCCGATTTCCACAAGCATCAGCACCCAGGCGGACTCGCCGACCATGCGGATCAGTCTGGGCGAGGAGGCGACCACCACCGCCATCACGGCCGTGATCAGCAATCCGGTGGACATCCACGCGAAGACCTTCATCACGAACGCCCTGACGGCGGGGTCGCTGGAGGGTTTCCCGATCGCCCCCAGCCGGGACGTCAGGTTCGTTTCGGTGTGTGCGCCGAACTGCATGTGGCTCTCCTTGTCTGGATTCCTCCCGGCAGCCGGGCGGGTGTTACCGCTCTTCCACGCCTTCCATGCCGAGTGTGGTGTCCCACTGGTCGGGGCTGCGATAGTAGTCCTTCAGCATCATCGCCGCCACCACGCCGTCGGCGGTGGCCGTGGCCAGCTGCATCGCCGCCTGCTGTCGGCAGTCGCCGGCTACGAACACGCCCGGCAGCGACGTCTTCAAAGTGGTCGGGTCGCAGGCGATGTAGCCGTGCTCGTTCATGTTGACCGTTCCGCGAAGGAACTCGGTGTTGGGGATCATCCCCACGAAAAGGAACACGCCGTCGACGGTGAGCTTCTCGGTCTGGTCGGTTTCCACGTTGCGGATCACGGCGTGGTCCACCGCGTCGCCGGCAGCAGTGGGGACGATCTCGTCCAGCACGTAGGGCAGCTTGACGTCGATGTTGTGTTTCGCTGCCTTCTCGTAGAGCTCGTCGACCAGCACCTGCTGGGCCCGGAACTCGCGCCGCCGGTGGATCATGGTGATTTTCTCGGTAAACCGGGTGGCCAGGTAGAGCGTGTCCTCGACCGCGGTATTGCCGCCACCGACCACCAGCACGTGCTTGTCGCGGTAGAACGCCCCGTCGCAGGTGGCGCAATAGCTCACGCGCGTCGCCTGGCGGAGTTGATCCTCGCCGGGCACGCCGAGTTGTCGGTAGTCGCTGCCGGGCGAGAGAATCACTGCCCTGGCCAGCAGCGTCTCCTCGCCGCGATTGATGCTGAGCTCCAGAATGGCGTCGTCGCGACGCGTGATCGAATCGACCGCCTTGTTCGGGCGGATCTCCGCGCCGAACGCGACGACCTGCTCTTTCATCTTCTCCACGAGTTCCATTCCGCCGACGTGCTTGTAGCCGGGGTAGTTCTCGATGGACTCGGTGAGCATGATCTGCCCGCCGGGCAGGCCGTTCTTTTCGAGGATGACGGTGCTGTAGCGGTCTCGCGCGGTGTACAGGGCGGCGGCCAGGCCGGCCGGCCCGCCTCCAACAATCGCCACGTCGTGCACTGGATTCTCTGCCATCTGCGGGGGCGTCTCCTTTTTCGGTGTGATCAGTCGGTCAACCCGCGGAGGATGGTCGCCGCGGCACGGAAGGTGTCGACGACTTCCTTTCGGCTGGAACGTTCGACGGTGAATCCGCCGGGCGATTCCATGCGCAGGAGCGTACCGTCGGGCTTGAGATAAAGCGTCGCCGGGTCTTTGTCCCAGTGCGACTGGTCCTGGCAGCGGATTGCTTCAATCTTCACGTCGCCCATGCGGATCGTGGTGGGCTTGTGGACGATGAAGGTCCGCATGTCGAACTTGTTCGTGCGCGAGTTGTACGTCGCGAACGAGTAATTTCCGGGCTTGGAAAGGTCCACCAGGCGAGGCAGGATCATTTCCATCGCCCGGGGAAGGAACCACGCCCCGGGCAGGTCCTTGCGCTTGGTCGTGGGCAGGTCGCGCCCATTCTTGGTGGCAGAGGACATGATGATCTGGTCGCGCTGCAGGCCTTTCTCGCGGAACACGATTCGCTCTCGCCCCGCGCCCGCGCGGAGGACTTCTTCCCACGTCGAGTACGTTCGCCCGACCGACGAGAACATCCTCGCCTCGCTGACGCGGACCGGGACCTCGGGAATCTTCGCCCAGCTGTGGGTTTCTACCCTCAGCCCGTCCATCCGCTCCTCGCGGCCGATGCTCTCGACCTGACGCATCCACCCGACGGGCTTGCCTTCGAGCTTCATGATCCGCCAGACCGGTTTGTCCCTGACGACCTTGGCGAGCGCCTCCTTGTTGAGCGCCAGCAGCACGACCTTGCCGTTGCGGAGATACTCCTTGCGACGTTTCATTTCCTCGGCAGGATCGTTGATCTTCGCGGTCTCCATCATGCTGGCCATCGCCTGACCGAGATCCCGCTCCTTCTGGAGCGGACCGAAGATCGTAAACACCAGCCAGCGCCCGGGCTTGATGCGGACCCAGTGCTCCTTCTGCCAGAACTTCATCGACCCGACGGTCTGGCCGATCAGGACGATGCCCGGTTTTTTGTCCACCGACTCGAAGGCGACCTCGTCCACCCGGAACCGCTCCCGCCGCATCGCGTCTTTGCGCAGTTCCTTGGCGTAGGCCTTGATGTCGAACGTCTCGTTGGGGTCCACCTCGCGGGCGGCTTTGCGAACCGAAAACGTCCAGACGATCGCGCCGGACTTGGCGTCCCGCTTCATCCAACTGGCGAGATTGGCGGTGGCACTTTTCACCTGCCGCTGCGTACCCTCGATGGGCTGAAGCGAGAAGCCATTGAGCGGATCCCGGTAGCGGTTGCCGAGCTTCGCGTCGTCATCGGCCATCGCCGGCAGAACGGCCACCGTCAGGCAGAGGCACGCAACGAGAATTCCCGAGAACGGTTTGTCGATCATGGCATCACCCGTGTGCTGAGAGCAAATGAGTCCGTCGAGCCCGGCGCGGAACCCTGCCGCCAGCCGACGCAGCCGCCGGCCCGGACCCTCAAGTCGCCGCCATTGTAGCATTCGCGGACGGGCTGGGTCTACCGCCCCTCGGCGAGTCCTTCGCCGATCATGTACTTCGCCGATTCGGCGACGGCCTGCATCATATCGCCGTCGCATTTGTCCAGCTCGACGATCACCCATTCGATGCTCTCGAACTGGTTGGCCGCCTCGACCACTGCAGGGATGTCCATCTTACCGGACCCCAGCGCCTGCATGGAGGCGCCTTTCTCCAGCGGGCCGTCCTTGATGTGAATGGATCGCGCGGTGGCGCCGACCTTCGTGACGAACTCGGCAGGATCGTACTTGCCATGGTCGGCCGCCCAGTAAGTGTCCACCTGCGGGCGCAGGCGCGGGGCCTTGTCCAGCAGGATCTCAAACGCATGTCGGCCGTCAATGAGCACCATCTCGTGATCGTGGTTGTGATACGAGAGCGTCAGGCCCTTCGCCTCCAGCAGACCGGCGGCAACTTCCAGATCGTTGGCGAGCTGCTCGATGGCCATCGGGTCGTGGAAACACTCCGCCGGACGGTGGGGAATCACGATATTGTCGTACCGCAGCATCTCGGCAGACTCGGCGATCTCATTGACGTTCTCCGACGAGACATTGCCCTGGTGTACGCTGGTGGCCTTGAGGCCGACGTCCTGGAGCATGTCGCGGACCTGCTCGGTGGTATGGCTGTGCATTCCCGCCAGTTCGACGCCCACGTAGCCCATCTCGGCGACCTTCTTGAGCGTGTCGGCAAAATTGTCCTTCGCAGCGTCGCGAACGCTGTACAGCTGCAGTGCAAGTGGTTTCATGTCTGACTCCTCAGTTGGATGTCCGGCGGTGCGAAGCTATCGCGCCTCGCCAACGCGTCGGACGAATCGTTCGTAATCCTCGGGGGTATCGATCCCGGCACCATCGTAGTCCACCACGGCCACCGCGATCGAATATCCGTGCTCCAGCGCCCGGAGCTGTTCGAGCTTCTCAGCCTGCTCTGCCGGCGTGGACGCCAGGCGGGCGTAAGTCTTCAGAAACGCGCAGCGATAGGCGTACGCCCCGAGATGCAGCAGCGCGGCAGCGGCCCCCGCGCCATCGCGGTCGAACGGGATGGCCGACCGGGAGAAATACATCGCCCTGCCCTGGAGATCGCAGACGACTTTCACGCGGTTCGGGTCGGTCACCTGCTCGCCGGTCAGGGGCGTGGCGAGGGTGGCCATCTCGGTGTTCTTCTCGCCCCCCAGCAACGCCAGTTGATCGATGCATGCAGCGGGGATATCCGGCTCGTCGCCCTGGATGTTCACGACGACGTCCTCCCCCGCCAGGCCCAGCGCGTCGGCGGCCTCGGCAAGCCGATCGGTCCCGGTGCGGCAGGACGCCGAGGTCATCACGGCCCGGCCGCCAAAACCCTCGACCGCCGAGACGATCCGCTCGTCGTCGGTGGCCACCACGACGTCGTCCAGCGACGCCGCCTTGCGGGCGGACTCGACCACGTGCTGAATGAGCGGCCTGCCCGTGCGATCCAGCAGCGGTTTGCCCGGCAGGCGCGTAGAGCCGTACCGGGCCGGGATGATTGCGATCGTCTTCATTCGGTCACCTCTCGGGGACGCCGGCGCCTCGGCGATACCCGGTGCCTTCGCGTCGCATGGGCAGCTTGCCCATGTTCTGTTTTCGCCTTCGGCGACTCGCCCGCAACAAGTTGCAGGCCCTACGGCTGCCTGTCGACAGTCACGGCCTGGAAGGCCGTGCGACGGCAAGCGTCGCATGGGCATCGGAGCCCATGTTCTGTTTCACCTTCGGCGTTGCGCCCGCAACAAGCTGCCGGCCCTGCGGCTAGTCCACGATTCCCATTTCTACTTCGCCGGCCTGCTCAGCACTCGGCTGTCGTGGGCGGCCAGCTCGATACGCCCGCTCACGGTCCCGCCGTCCAGCACGTCGGTGAGTTCTTCGCCGGCCAGGTCGATCGTCGCGGGCTTGCCGCTGAGATTCACCACGAAGACCGTATCCGTCTGGCCGTCGGTGCGACATTGGGCGGTCACGCCGTCGGGAAGCTCGCCCGCCAGCGCACGCGGCAGCGAGAGTTCGTGGATGAGCCCGTTGTACAGGTCGTTCAGGAACCGCTGCTCGACACGGGCGGCGATGTAGTACGCCTTGCCCTTCCCGAGCTGTCTTACGGTCACGCAGGGCTCGCCGGCGTAGAACTGCCGGCCATGGGTTGCCAGGACACTCGCGCTTTCGGGATGGATCCGCTCGCAGTACTGGCGCGACTCGTACTCGCCGCGAAGGTTCCCGACTTCACCGGCGAGCTTCACGGTGTTGGTCTCGCCGGGATAGAGGGCGTCGATTTCCTCGGTCCAGATGCCCAGCACGTTCCGCAGCGGGCCCGGCCAACCGCCCAGGAAGCAGCGGTTCGCCTCATCCACCCAGCCGGTCATGGTGGTACACACCAGCACACCGCCCCCCTGGACGAACTGCTCGATCCGCTCGGCCACGCCGGGGCGAAGCATGTACAGCATCGGGGCTGCAAGCAGGTCGTAATCGTTGAGAGGCTGTTCGCTGTCGATAACGTCCACGCTCACGCCCGCCTGCCAGAACGGCCGATAGTGCGCCTCGCAGCGGGCCATGTAGTCCTTGTCGCTGGAGCGTCCCTGGTCGGCCATCGGCCCGCAGGAGCTCTCCAGCGCCCAGCGGACCTCCCAGTCGCAGATGAGCCCGACCTTCACGCGCGGCATGGTCCCGATGATCCCGTCCAGCTTACCCAGCATGCCTCCCACGTCCGCGACGTCCTGGAACACGCGGGTGTTCTCGTGCCCGACGTGATCGACCACCGCACCGTGGAATTTCTCGTGGGCGCCCTGGCCCTTACGCCACTGGAAGTACTTGATGCTCTCGGCCCCGTGCCCGAGATGCTGCACCGCCTGGGCGCGATGCACGCCGGGGCGCTTGAGCTTGTGTACGGGCATCCAGTTGGTCGCCGACGGGCTGGACTCCATGATCAGAAACGGCCTCTGCTTGAGCGAACGACACATGTCATGCGCCATCGAGAACCGCACAGCCACCGTAATATCGTCCTCGCCGCGATCGTGATACATCGGGTAGCAGTCGTCGGAAATCACGTCCAGATGCTCGGCGAACTTCCAGTAGTTCTGCGGCTCGTAGAAGCCCATGAAGTTCGTGGTCACCGGCGTATCGGAATGCTCGCGCAGGGGGGCGATTTCCGCCTTCATGAAGTCGACCGTCTGGTGCGTCACGAAGCGCTTCCAGTCCAGCACCATCGCGTCGACCGATCCGTCGATGTCCATCGAGAGCAGCTCGTCCCAGTCGGTCAGGGTGGTGGCCCAGAAAGCACTCCACCAGGCGCCGTTCAGCTCGTCCAGGCTGGTGTAGCGGTCCTTGAGCCAGTCGCGGAAGGCGGCCTTGCACAGGTCGCAGTGACACTCGCCGCTGTACTCGTTGGAAAGGTGCCACAACGCCAGGGCCGGGTGCTCGGCGTACCGCTCGGCCAGGCGGGCATTGATGGCGGCGACCTTCTCGCGATAGACCGGCGAGGTGAAGCAGTGATTGTGGCGACGGTGCTGCAGCTCGCGCTGGCCGGACTTGTTCACCCGCCGGATCTCGGGGTACTTCGCCGCCATCCAGTTGGGCTTGCCGCCCGAGGGCGTCGCCAGAACCACGTGGACGCCCGCTTTGTGCAGCGCGTCCATCCGCTCGTCCAGCCAGCCGAACTCGTAGCGACCTTCTTCCGGCTCGAGCGCCGCCCAGGCGAAAATGCCCACCGACATCGAATTGCAGCCGGAAAGCTTCATCAGCCTGAGGTCGTCCTCGAGAACGTCAGGCCGGTGCAGCCACTGGTCGGGGTTGTAGTCGCCTCCGTGCCAGAGATAGGGAAACTTCGGATTGATCGGTGAACAACGCTCAGCCATGGGAATCTCCAGTCCTGTCGGCCGCGGATCGGCCGGGGCAAAGCGGGGATTGTAGACCCCCCCGGACCAAACGTCCAGCCGTCGCAGAAAGATCGCCCAAAGCCCACCGCATGAACCGGGACATGCGCAGAAGAACACCACATCCTTCCGCCAACCCGCCAGAGAGCTCACTTCTTCGGTTCCCCTGCCGGACGGAAGAAGCGAGCGCCCTCTCAGAGCAAAGCGACCCATCGCTCCATGCAAAGGCGTCAGGCGGGGAGAAAAAGCAGATCGAACACCCGGCGCACGTCGCTCGGGCGAAACGAACGAACGCGATGCGGCGTCCATACCCACGGGCGATAACCCCACCCGGCCAGCAAGTCGACGGCCGCGCGATACGAGCCCGGGTTGCGATCCGAACTGGGCCCGCGGACCTCGCACCAGATGCGCGGCCTCGCCCTTTCCAGCAGCCCGGCCATGCCGCGGATCACGTCGATTTCACCGCCCTCGACGTCGATCTTGATCATCCCGATCCGTTGCGCGTCGCCCTGGGCGGTGACCACCTCATCCAGCCGACGCAGCCGGGCCGTGATCGTGTGATCGTACCCGCTGCGAGCCCACTCGCTCCGCCCGCGAACCAACGAGCTTCCGCCCCGGTTGGACGCCTGACCGACGTGGAACTCCGCCTCGCCCGACCGATCGCTGAGGGCGACCTCGTGCACGGCCCCGAGCAACTCAGCGTTGCGTCGCAGGAAGGCTGCGTGGGCCGGCTCGGGCTCGAACAGCCAGGTATCACAGCCGAGATGCTTGCGGGCAAGATAGCTGTAAAACCCGAGGTTCGCCCCCACGTCCAGGAACAGTTCGCCGGGATGAAGCGTCTGCCTCATGCACGCCCACAGCGGGCTGCGCCGATAGCTTCGCAGCACGTTGTGGAAGAAATGCAGTATCAGCCGTTGGTTGGGCTGACGTGGATCGACGATGAGTCCGTCGTCGATGGTCGCAAGCCCCTCACGCAGCGGCATCAGCCGATCGGCCAGCGCCATCAGCACGTCGCGCCGTCGGCCGACAATGTCGATCGAAAACGGCAGCAGCCTCGTGATGAGTCTGCGGTTCATGGCTTTATGCTCTCCGGGGGCGCTGACTTCGTCAAGTGGGAACGGCGTGGGGCGGAAATTCCCCGCCTTCAGCGAAGAACGCCAACCTGTTCCACGTCAAACCATTG
>CAZFPT010000032.1:24039-26319 GCA_964521005.1 uncultured Planctomycetaceae bacterium
CGGAAATTCCCCGCCTTCAGCGAAGAACGCCAACCTGTTCCACGTCAAACCATTGGAAGCGGCTGCGGTGAAGATCTCATCGGCCGATGGACGGTTGCGGGCGTGGGCGCCGGCGGCTATAGTCCAATCGGCCGGGGATGGGGGACATCTCTACCACGGGCCGAAAAAGGAGCACAGCATGCACGAATGGTGGGCCAACCTCAGCGGCGTCAACCAGGTATTCTACCTGGTGGCAGCCTTTTTCAGCGTGATCTTCCTCTGGCAGTTCATCGCCTCGCTGATCGGGCTGGCCGGCGACGGGGGCGAAGCGGACGCCATTTTCGACGCCGAAACAGCCCCGGAGGGAATCGAAGCGCACTCCTTCGAGGACGCCGCGGACACCTCGGCGGCGTTTCGGCTGGTGAGTCTGCGGGCGATTCTGGCGTTCTGCACGCTGTTCAGCTGGGCGATGGCGCTGTACCTGGACCTCGAGACACCCCTGGGAACGTCGCTGATTTACGCGTTCCTGTGGGGCGCCGCCGGCTGGGTGCTGGTAGCCGTGATGATCCACATGCTGCTGCAACTTGCCGAGACCGGCACGCGGAAGCTTTCCTCGTGCGTGGGCAAGCTCGGAACGGTCTACATGGATATTCCCGCGCGCGGAAAAGGACGGATCCGCGTGATGGTCTCCGGTGCGATGAGCACCGTCCCCGCGCGCAGCGATACCGACGAACCCCTCCAGGCCGGCACGGACGTGCGTGTCCTGCGGGTCCTGGACAATCTGACGGTCGAGGTCGAATCGGCCGACCACAAACAAGAAAAGGAGTGACCCGCAATGGGGATGTTCGCAAACATGATGCTTCTGGGGCAAACCAACGACCTCCCGGTTTCGATGATTCTGGGGCTGATTCTCGTCGCGGCGGTTGTGGGCGTGGTGATGCTCTTCGTCAGCCGCTACAAACGCTGCCCGTCCAACCGCGTGATGGTCATCTACGGAAGGACCGGCAAGGGCGCCGCCCGCTGCGTGCACGGTGGAGCCGCCTTCGTTTGGCCGCTGGTGCAGGCGTATGACTACCTGGACCTCGAACCGTTCGTGGTGCCCATCGACCTGACCAACGCGCTGTCCAGCGAGAACATCCGCGTGACCGTTCCCACGACGGTGACCGCGGCGATCTCCAACGAGCCGGGCATTATGGACAACGCGGCCGTCCGTCTGCTGGGGCTTACCGGCAGCCAGATCAAGGACCAGGCCCAGGACATCATTCTCGGGCAGATGCGTGCGGTGATCGCGACGATGCGCATCGAGGACATCAATGCCGACCGCCAGGCGTTCATGGCTGCGGTGAACGAGGCCGTCGGGATCGAGTTGGAGAAGATCGGCCTGAGCGTGATCAACGTGAACATCCGGGACATCGAGGACGAGTCCGGCTACATCACCGCCCTGGGTCGCAAGGCGGCGGCAGAGGCGATCAACCGGGCGAACATCGACGTCGCCGAGGAGGAGAAACTCGGGCAGACCGGCGTCGCCGAACGCCAGCGTGACACGCGCGTGGCAGTGGCTGCCGCCAACTCGGACGCCGAGATCGGCGAAGCCACCGCCGACCGGAACCGGCGTCAGCGCGTCGCCGGGCTGGACGCCGAGGCGGTGGGTGGAGAGACCGAAGCCGACTCGAAAAAGGCTTCCTACCGCGCCAACCAGAAGGTCGCCGAGGAAGAGGCCCGCAACCGCGCCGAGTCGGCCGGTCGACAGGCAGACGGTGCGATTCGGGTGGCCGAGGAAATTGCCGAGCGTCAGGCCGAGGAAGCCCGCGCCGAGCGCGAGCGTGCCCGCCTCGAAGCCGAGATCGTCGTTCCCGCCAACGCCGAGAAGGAACGGGTCATCATCGCCGCCGAAGCCGAACGCGAGCAGGCCGTCCGCGTCGCCCGCGGCGAAGCCGAGGCGATTTTCGCCCGAATGGAAGCCCAGGCAAACGGTACCCGGGCGCAGCTGGACGCCAAGGCAGCCGGCTATCGCGAGCTGGTCGAAGCCTGCCAGACAGGCGAGCAGGCCGCGGCGCTGCTGCTGATCGAGAAGCTCACCGAGGTCGCCGGCGTGCAGGCAACCGCGATCCGCGATCTGCCCATCGAGAAGGTTATCGTCTGGGACGGCGGAAACGGCGACGGGCAGGGGCTCAGCGGGCTGGGAAGCCGACTCATGGGGGCCCTTCCGCCCATGCACGAACTGGCCAACCAGGTGGGCCTGGACCTGCCGGACTTCCTGGGACGACTGAAGACCGAAGCCAGAAAAGCCCCCCAAACCGA
>CAZFPT010000033.1:0-25637 GCA_964521005.1 uncultured Planctomycetaceae bacterium
TCCGCAAGCAGCACCGCCACGGAAACCGCCAGCCGGACCTGGGCTTCCGCTTCGCCATCGGCGGAGGACCCGACACCGCCGACTGGCTGGTGGACGTCGAACGGAAGTGATTCGAGCAGAGAGAACCGTGACGCCGTGGTACGCAGTTGAACCTCGGAAACCCACACACTGAGCTCTTTCAGGAGACCGCAATGAGCCCTGCCGTGCGTCCTCGTAGTTCCGTTACCCTCGGGCTTGTGCTCGCAGTTGTGGCTGCATGGTGCGTCGGTTGCCAGAGTGAAACAAAGGAGAACACCGTGCCAACACCCTGGGATGACACTCGCCAGGCTGCCCCCGAAGACGCGTTGCCCGATGTTGAGATCCTGTCCTCCATGGACGGAACGAAGCAAAAAGCGATCTTTCGGGCGTCTACCCGTACCGAAGCCTGCCCATTGATTGTCAGCCTGCATACATGGAGCGGGGACTATCGGCAACGCGATCCATTGGCGGCCCAGTGCGTGGCTCTCAACTGGAGCTATGTCCGCCCTGATTTCCGGGGCCCTAACTGTACTCCGCAGGCTTGCGGAAGCCCGCAGGTCATCAGCGACATTGACGACGCGATCGCCTACGCTCTGGAACAGGCTCCCGTCGCACCCAGCGAGATTCACGTCATCGGGGCCAGCGGGGGCGGACACGCCGCCCTCGTAATGTATCTCAGCAGCCGGCATCCTGTGACGAGCTTCTCCGCGTGGGTGCCAATCACTGACTTGGTGGACTGGTATCACGAATCGGTCGGCCGCCGTCGCAAATACGCATGGGATATTCTCGCGGCCACAAGCGGCGGCAAGGACCATCTTGATGAAGCCCAAGCCAGGCGTCGCTCTCCCTTGCATATGCCATTTCTAAGCAACTTACCGGGCAAGCGAAGGTTGTATCTGCGAGCCGGGATACACGATGGCCATACTGGCTCGGTCCCGATTACCCACTCGCTTCGATTCTACAACCGTGCTGTCCGAGAGAACGGCGCGGATGAGGCAGATCTGGTCTCGGTGGACGATATGTTCACGCTGGCGATCGCGCGGACCTTTCCGGGCGCAGAACCGGATCGCTATCTGGGCGGACGGACAGTGCACTATTCCCGTTCCTTCAAGAACGTCAACCTGACGATTTTCGAAGGAGGCCACGAAATGCTGATTCCGGTGGCGCTGGATCACATTGACGGTTGGGGATCCGGTAACCAAACACGGACGATCGTCACGGTGGGTGACTCGAATGGGGCAAGCGACCACGGCTGGGTCGCCCAGTTACGAAAGCTCCGGCCACAGGACCTCATCATCAATAAGTCGATTTCAGGAAATACAATCGGTTTTGACAACCGAGGCCAGAAGCGCAAAAACACGCTGAGGAATATCAACCAGTACCTGCAAAGCTCTGAGATCCAGGCAAGTGGAAGAAGGATCGACGATGTGATCGTCAATCTTGGCACCAACGACTGCAAGGCTGTGTTCGATGATCGGCTGTCCGAGATCCCGAAACACATGGACAGGCTGATCGCGATGATACAGGGCTTTGCCTACGCCAAGTCACCCGCCCCCCGGATCACGATCGTAAGCCCCCCGCCCTACGGCCCGGATTCGGTATTGAAGGACAAATACCATGGCGGCGATGGCCGCGTTCGTCGGCTGATCCCGGAATTGAAACGGGTTGCCGAAAAGCACGGGATCGCCTTCGTGAACATCTACGATACGCTCAAGCCCGACTACACAGAACTATCCCCCGACGGCGTCCACATGGAAGCCGCCGGACAGAAGAGAATTGCCCGGCAGATCAGTGCGAAGCTGGATGAACACCAATAGCTCGATTCATCCATGACCACAAGCTGTGACAGACTGAGAATACCGTGACTCATAACTATGTTACCAATGGAGCAAACCCACCTATGCAAGCAATGCAGCTACTTGTCCCATTTATCATCGCCGGTGTCTTCGGCAGCCTGATGCTCGGGTGTGTCTCGAAGGACTTCACCCCCGCCCCGCTTCGGCCGTCACAGCCCGTCCGGGGGTGGACGATCCTGTCGGACAGTCTCGAAGACGGCCTGGAAGTCATTCAGGCTGCCCCGGACTACGACATCAACCATCTGCAGCTTTCCCATCACCTCATGCACGACCTGCGTCATCTTCGCGATACGCGCCGGCTGGAGTTGGTCCGGACACTGACCCGCAAGGCCCATGCCGTCGGCATCCAGGAGGTCGTCCTCTGGGACCACGCACTGTACGAACTGAGCTACTACCCCGACGAGTTCAGGACCGGCCCGGGAGGGACGATCGACCTTGATAACCCGGCTTTCTGGGAGTGGTTCAAGAGCGACTATCGGGAGATGCTGGACAGGGCTCCGGACATTCAGGGCATTGTCCTGACCTTCATTGAGACCGGTGCCCGGGCCGAGAACCAACACTCCGAGAAATGGCCCACCAACCAGCAGAAGCTGGCGGCTGTGGTGAACGCGGTGGCCGACGTCGTCATCGGGGAGCGAAAGCTGAACCTCTACGCCCGCACCTTCTCCTATGACGAAAAGGAATACGAGAACATCACCGGTGCCGTCGCACTGTTCGAACGCCCCGAGATTCGCCTGATGATGAAGGAAGCTCCGCACGATTTTTTCCTGACGCACCCGACCGACCGATACGCGGGCGTCCTGCCTCGGCCGACCATCATGGAATTCGACGCCGCCGGCGAGTTCAACGGGCAGGGACTGATCGCCAACACCTGGCCGCAGTACATCCTCCGACGCTGGAGCGACCTGGTCCTGCGAGACCATGTCATCGGGTACACCGCCCGGACAGACCGGTACAAGCACACGCGCATGATCGGCCGACCCAGCGAAATCAACCTGTTGGCGCTGAAGCGACATTTCGAAGACCGCAGCGTGGACGCCAACCAGATCTATCGCGAGTTCATCGTGTCCCGCTATGGCCAGGAGGCCTACCCGCACGTGCGGGCGGCGTTCGAGAACGCCTACGATATCGTGACGGCCTCGCTGTACACCCTGGGAACCAACGTGGCCAACCACTCGAAGCTGAACTTCGACCCGTATTCGTCCAGCTACGCCCGACACGTCTCGGGCAAGTGGATCCATCCGCCGGTGGTGCACATTGCCCACGGGGTGGATCGCAGGTTCCATTACTGGACCGACATCATCGAGCATATCGCGCCTCGCTGGGCCAAGGCCGGCGGCGCCCAGCTCTCGGAGATTCCCGAGGTCGTGGCGGCCGGCTGGCTCAGCGACACCGAGCAGATGAACGAGGAGTATCTCCGCTACATCATCACGGAGAAAGATCACGGCATCCGCCTGGCCGAGCAATCGCTCCAGCACATCCACGACGCCAAGCCGCACCTGCCGGACGACGACTACCAGCAACTGATGCATCACTTCACGCACACGCTGTTGACGGCAAAGCTGTACCGCGCTTCGGCCGCGGCGTACTGGGGATTCCGCGTCTGGGCCCGGGGAGGCAAACATCGCTCCGAATATGTGACGAACATCACCCGCGATGGACTCACCGAGATGCGAAAGCTTGCCGGCGAGATCCGCAATTACCCCGTCAAGCCCCCCAAGGGTCAGTGGAATTGGGTGGAAGACGCAGAGATGGCCGATCAGTACTGGACGTGGATCGTGGAAGAAGGCTGGCCCGCAAAGACGAAAGGGCACGAGACCGGCCTGGCGGGGCAGACATTCCCGATGGACTAGAACATCCGTCCAAGATGCCCGACCCGACGCTGCGGATGAAGCAGTCTGGCTAGGGGGATTCGCACAGGTCCTGCTGTCTGACGCGAACCTTCAACAATGAGGTGGAACTATGAAGCGAAGCAACGCGAACAATGGAATGATCGGAATGCTCATCCTGCTGGCAGCCAGCACAGCCAGTTTGGCCAGCACGCAGCACTACATCGGCAAGGTGATCTCCGGGAAAGGCGCCTCAGCCACGGTCGTCTCGACGCAGATCTCGTATATCTCGCCCAAGCCACCGGTTGGACAGGTGGAAATGTACAAGCCGAAGGACGCCCGGATGTTCATGGTGGACGGTTGGTTCTGCGACCGGGAGACGTTCCTTGCCGCCGTTCAGCCCGGACAGCGATTGCACCTGCGGAATAACCGCCATCAGCCGATCCTCTATGCCCTGTATTCGACCAAGCCCTTCGCAGCCGAGGGAATCATCGTCGAGGCAGACCCGGATTCACGCACGGTTACGGTTCGTCACATGGTGGACAGGAAAATGCGGAGAACCGTGAAGCAGACCTACACCCTGCCGGCCGATGGCGTGCTTCGCTACGAGGGCGAGAAGGCCACGCCGGCCGAGGCATTGAAGAAGGGCCGTCACGTCCGGGCGCATCCGGCGCGGAAACAGACGATCCTGGGGATCACGCCCGAGGCTTACCTGAACACCATCGCCAAACGAAGAAAGGCATGGACGAATCTCAAGAAGTACGGGTACACCTGGGTGAATGAGGGCTATTTCGCGGGCTACTACCATCACTGGTTGTTCTTTACCGGCGAGCCGTTCCGGCAAGGGTCCAAGGCCCGGGGACTCGTGAGTACCTGCCAGCCGGGCGCACACGTCACCGACAGCCTGTTCACGGCGCATACGCTCATCAACGGGAACTTCGTCACCTCGGCCGCTGCCTTTCGGCCGGGCGGACGGGCGCTGTTCCTGCCCGACCCCATCCACAGCCGGCGGAAGGCCTCCCACGTGGTCCTGCACCCCACCGACAACGGACACGTCGAGGGGCAGGTCAAGAGCGTTAAGGGTGACAGGCTTCAGTTGCTCGTGACCAGTTGCCCCACCGGCCGGGCCGAGGACCTCAAGCAGAAGACCGTCACGATCACGCTTGCCGATGACGCGAAGTTCCACCTCAACGGCAAGCCCGATGCGAAGCGGGCCGACGTCCTGCAGCAGGGCAACACCGTTCGTGTACTGCCCGCGTGGAGCGGGGCGATGCTGGTTCGCGACCTGGATGCTGATAAGGGGAAGGTCTCGGGATACGGGCTGAACAACAAGGTCACCGCCACAGTCGAGAAGCCCGTCTCCGTCGACGACGAAGTGAAATTCCAACTTCATTTCGGGCAGGTCCTCTTCTCGCCTCTTAATCCGGCACAGTACGTGGATGCGAGCTTCCTCTGGAAAGACGGCAAGGTCCGCGATCTGAAGCTCTTCAACAAGCGTTGGCCCGATCTGTACAAGGTGAAGAACCCGAAGATCAATGTCCGCTTCGATGGTGAGAAGCTTACCGGCTGGGTGGAGGGGCACTTCTCCGGCGGCACGATCTCCGGGTATGGGAAACCGGGCGTGTACCGGTTCGAGATCAAAGCCACGGTACGGAACAACGTGCTGACCGGACAAATCCACAAGACGACCGTCGACGGGACCGAAACGGCGAAAATCAAGGTAAGCGACGTCGGTCGGCTCGATCGGCGTTTCGGGGGAACGGTCCGGGTTGGCCCGTCCAAGGGCGAGACCGGCCTGGTTCGCATGGTTCTGCACGAAGGTATCGAACCGGTGATCTATCTCTCGCGGGATACGGATGGCTGGGGGAAGGGCTTGGCGATTGTCTCAGGAAACCGCAGGCCGGAGAAAGCGATGGATGTCGACCCCAGCAAGCTGAAGCTCACCGATCAGGGGCTGACCGGCTCACTCCGCATCAAGCTGGCAGCCGTGTTGTTGAAGAACACCTCCAAGCCACAATGGAAGACCTACCACATCTCAGCGGCTAAGAGCGTCAAGCCAGAAGATAACGAAGCAACGCACTTTAAGGGCTTCTACCGGATGATGTTCGGAAACAACCCGCTGCTCTACGTCGGCCCGGGCGGTACCATCGTCCGTGATACGGATGAGGACAATCGCCATGAGTGATCGTACCGACGCAAGCAGGTCTGCCTTTGTCCTCCTGTTTGTCCTCGGCGGGGGTTGGCCTTTCGAGCTTTCGGGCAACGAGGACCTGGTGGACTCGCACACGGGATTGTTCGGGGACGAATAGCCGATCGGCCGCCAGCACGCCGGCCGGGGCTGCGTCGGTCGCCGGGGTGTTGTGCAGCACCTCCGCGCCGGGAGCTGCGCCACTTCCGGCGATTGGGGGCTTTCGCCGGGAACGCAACGAGCAGACCGTCGCCGAGGTAGATGCTGGCGATCCAGCGAGTTCTGGGGTCGCTCAGATCGAGCGGTATTGTCGGCGAAGCTCGGTGGGGCTGTTGCCGGTGGCGTCGCGGATGGTTCGCGACAACTGTGACGGCAGCCCCAATCCCGAAGCGATCGCCACCTGCGCCAAGGGCATGTCGGTGGCCGTCAGCAGGCGACGGGCGGTTTCCACTCGCGAGCGGCGAATCTCTTCGCCCGGCGTTCGGCCGAGGACGGTTCTGAAATGTCGCAGGAGGGTCCGTTCGCTCATGGCGGCGACGCGGGCGACCTCGGGGATGGTCACGCCCTCTTCCACGTGTTCCCAGATGTACTCCACCGCGCGGGCGACGTTGGGGTCGGTCACGGCCGAGACACTGGAACTCTCGCGCGAAACCACGTTGAGCGGCGGGATGGCCACGTTCTCGACGGGTCCGCCCGTCCACAGCGAGTGAAGCAGCTCGGCGGCCCGGTAGCCGATGGTCTCGGCGGGGACGGCCACGCTGGAGATACTCGGCGAGATGCTCTCGCAGAAGAACTCGTCGTTGCCCAGCCCGATGACCGAGACGCGCTGCGGCACGGAGATGTTCCGTTTTCGGCAGGTGATCAGGACGCGCAGGGCGTGCTCGTCGTCGCTGCAGACGATGCCCAGCGGGCCCGGTCGGCGTTCGATCCAGTCGGCGAGGTCATCGAGTTGGTCGTCCAGTCGCCAGGTTCCGCGGCGGCGTGTTCGCTCACCGACGTAAAACGCCTCGAACTCGCACCTGCAGTTTTCAGCGACGCGCCGGGCACCGGACTCCATGCGCTGGACGTCCGTGCGGCTGGGGTCGCCGTGGCCGAAGAACCCCAGACTGGCGAACCCCTGCTCGACGAACTGCTCGGCCGCCACGGCACCCATGTCGGCCGGGTCGCAATAGACCGTCGCCAGATCGGTGTCGAGACCTTCTCGGCCGATGATCACGGCCTGGCCATCGCAGGCGGCGGCGCGACGGAGAACGCCCGCACGCGACTCGGGTCGGATCCCGACGATGACGCCGTCGGGTTGACCCAGCGCATCGCTCACTGCGTCTTCGGTCGCTTCGCTGATTCCGCCTGCGGTGCCGAAGTAGTGGGGCAGAAGGAACTCCCACCCGCCTTGCTGGTGGGCGTACGCTCCGATTCCGTGCAGCACGCCTCGCAAGTGCGGCCTGCCCGCCGGCTGAAACCCGATCCACACCACCGGACGGCGTTTCATGGCCGATGGCGAATCTGTTGAATGGGGCTGTTTTCGGGTCATTATGGCCGAAATTGTAAACAAGTTGGCGTGCAGCGTCAATACGCATGGCAGATTGGGGATATACTGGTGTTCTCACATCCGGGGCTGTTTGGACAGCCCATCGTACAATCGAATCTTGGCAGGAGGATGCACAATGCGAAAAGCAACAGCGGCAATCATGGTTCTGTTTCTGCTGGCCGGAGTCGGTCAGGCGGGTGTTCTGATTGACGGCACAGGGCCGGACTATATCCTCAACGGGAGCTTCGAGTCTGGTACAGAGTACGAAATCCAGGAGGGCGTGTTCGGGATCGATCCGGATGATTGGCAGTCTGGGCTGAATGTCATGGAAGACCAGGCACGAGACAATCTTTCCGATCCAGATGGTGATTACTCTTTGGTGATCGGTCGGATTGTTGACGATAGTGGGAATCTCGGCGGTTTGATCAACACCGGGCACAACGTGGCTGCGGGCCAGACGTTTGATCTGTCCTTCAAATGGCGGTCGGCCTTCCAATGGGACGCCGATGATCGGCTCGACTGGCGTCTTCTCACCACCAGTGACGATACGGTCGACGGAGTCGTAACGGAGATCGCCAGCGACAGCGTCGAGGGCCTGACCAGTGGATACGTTCTGGTGGAACTTTCCGGCCTCGGCACGGTCACATCGGCCAGCTATGGTCGCGACCTCTGGCTTGAATTCTACAGCAGCACCGCCACGACCGAGGGAGACGCCGCGGAGTTCGCGCGGGTCGATGAAGTGAACCTCAGCTACATCCCCGAGCCGGCCACGATGAGTCTGCTGGCGTTGGGCGGGCTGGGCGTTCTCATCCGTCGCCGGAAGTAGCGAAACCAGACCTCCTCTGATGAGTGTTTGCAGCGGCGGGCCCGTCCTTGGTGGGCGGGCCCGCAGTGTACCCCGGCCGAGCGAACCGGCCCAGTGCTGTGTGATGTCGTATGGAGCCTTACATGCCTGAATGCTCACGCTGGATGGATTCCGGATGGTTCCGCCGCTTTCTCGGCCGTCTCGGCGCCCTTGCGCTGGCGAAGTTGTCCAGGCGACTGGGAATTGCCTCGGCCTTCGCGGCTGCGGCGCTGTTGAGCCCCACCGGCGCGTCGGCAGAGGGACCTGCCTCCTCCGCCCCCCGGCCGAACATTATCATGATCATGGCCGACGACCTGGGCTACGGCGACGTGGGCTTCAACGGTCAGCAGGACGTGGCCACCCCCAATATCGATGCCCTCGCCCAAGGGGGTACGATCACCACGCGCAGCGACGTCCAACTCGACGTCGGGGCGGGCATGACGTACACGGGCGTGTACTGCCCCGCCAGCATCTGCACCCCCACCCGCAGCGCTTTGATGACGGGCATGCACACCGGGCACGTGGTCGCCGACCGCAACACCGGGGCCGGCGTGGATTTTCCGCTGAACCCCGACGACGTCACGGTCGCCGATGTGCTCTCCTCGGGCGGCTACCATACCGGGATGGTCGGCAAGTGGGGGCTCGGGCCGGGTACGCGGTACGACAATCCCACGTTGAGGAGCGAGGAAATCCACTCGGCGCCGACCAACAAGGGCTTCGACTACTTCTACGGCTACCTCAACCAGGTGCGGGCTCACGACTACGAAGTGCCCTCGCTCTGGGAGTCTGACGACTCGGCCCCGAACGGCCTGAGCCTTTCGCCCACCAACGGCGTGTACACGCACGACCTCGTCACCGACAAGGCGGTTCAGTACGTCGCCGACCACGCCGCGTCGGCCGACCCGTTCTATCTGCAGGTGAACTTCACGCCGCCGCACTTCGATCTGGACGCCGTTGGGCAACGGTATCGCGACCCCTACGAAGGCCTCGGCTGGAGTGACAAGAAAGTCAAGTCCGCCGCCATGATTGCGCATCTCGATGCCACCGTCGGCGACGTGCTGGCCAGCGTCTACGACCCCGACGGCGACGGCGCCACCGACGATTCGATTTCCGACAGGACGCTCGTGATCTTCTGCAGCGACAACGGCCCGGCCGAGGAAGACGGATCCGACCCGGACTTCTTCAACTCCAGCGGCCCGTTCAGAGGCAAGAAGCGAGACCTCTACGATGGCGGCATCCGCACGCCGTTTGCGGTCCGCTGGGATGGCGTGATCGCCCCGGCCACGAACACCACGTATGTCGGCGGGTTGGAGGATTTTCTCCCCACCGCAGCGGAGCTGGCGGGGGTGGACGCCCCGGTCGGCATCGATGGAATCAGCATGGCCCCCAGCCTGCTGGGCACCGGCCCGCAGGACCAGCGCGACTGGCTGGTCTGGGAGTTCCACGAGAACAGCAGTAACATCACCGGAAGCACGCCCCCGCGATGGGCCATCCGCAAGGATGGCTGGAAGCTTATCAAGTTCGCCGACGGCCACTATGAACTGTACGACCTGACCAGCGACGTGGATGAGTCAGACAATCTCGTCTCGTCCCATCCCGCGCTCAAGGCCGAGATGGAGCAGATCGCCCTGGCCGAAGGGGTCGAGCAACCCGAAGGCTACGCCGCTGCCTACGCGGGGTGGCAGGGCCCCTCCGACACGGGCGATTGGTCTTCCCCGGACAACTGGAGCCTCTCGGCTGCCCCGACGGCCAACTGGATCGCCACGCTGCAAAGCGACGCCACCGGCGGTCGAACCGCCGTGGTAACCGCAGGCGGCGAGGTACTTGGCCTGCAGATGGGCGCCTCGACGGACCCCATGACGCTGCGCATCGAGAGCGGCGCGGTACTGACGGCCCGCAACGGCGCACGTCTGTTGGCCGGCGGGCGCGTGAACCTCGTCGGCGGCGCGTTGACGTCGCTGCGAAAGATCGACGTCCGCAACGGCGCCCGGGTCGAAGGCAGCGGTGAGCTGGCGGGGCGCGTTGTCAACGCCGGGACGTTTGCACCCGGCCAGGCGACGCCCATGTCCACCGGCGGCGACGGAGACGTTTCAACCGGCTCGACCCATGCACTGGAGTTCGATTTCACCGGCGTGCAGGACGATGCGCCGCTGGCCGCTACCTCCACGCTCAGCGAGCACATGGCGCTCTCGGCCGGTCTGAATTTCGGCCCGGGAACCCAGTCCAAGCAGAGCGAGAGCGGCAGCGATGTCACCGACGCGGGCGACGAATTCAACGTCGTCGGGTTCGAGAGCAGCTCGCTGGCCGGGGCGATCGGGTCGAGCGACTACCTCACGTATACCGTTGCACCGGCGGCAGGGCTTAAAATGAAACTCGACGAGGCGCACTTCACGCTTTGGCGAAACGGGGCCAACGCCGCGCCCGACTACGCCATCCTTGCCAGTCACACCGGCTTCACCGACGCCGACGCCCTGGGGCAACTGCACGCCCCGAACACCGGCAGCGACGAGCAGTACACCGTCAGCGGCGCACCGTCGGCCGACGTGTGGACGACCGGGCCGATCGAGGTCCGCCTGTACGGCTGGGGCGGTCAGCTCAACGGCAACACACACGTGACCGCCGCCGGTATGGACGCCTCGTTCGAGAGCATCGCCGGCGAGACGTTCGGCCCTCGCGGGGTGATGACGCTAGCCGGCGACTACACCCAGACCTCCGACGGCACGCTGGCCATCGAGTTGGCCGACACCGACAATACCGATGGCGACGACGCCGGTTTCGACCAACTCCTTATCACCGGCCACACGCAACTGGCCGGCACGCTGCAGCTCGCATTGGCCGACGGGGCAGCCCCCGCTTACGGCACGGAGTTCCTCATCCTGAACGCCGAGTCGCTGGAAGGCACGTTCCAGACCATCCTCGGCGTCTCGCAGGGCGACCGGTCACTGGCGGTGACCTACGACACGGCGAATGCATCGGCCCTGGTAACCGTTGCCCTGCCGGCCGACGCGAATCTCGACGGTGTCGTCGACTTCAGCGACGCATGGGCGCTGCTGGACAGCTACGAAAGCGGGATGGACGGGCTCCAATGGCTGCAGGCCGACTTCAACGGTGACGGCGTCGTGGACGAGACCGACGCACAGACCCTGCTGGACTGGTACGGTACGGGCACGACGCTCGGGGCCGGCGATATGGCTATGCTCACGAAAATCCGCACGACCACCGGCGTCCCCGAGCCCGCGACGCTGACCGTGTTCGTCCTTGGCGGCCTGGCGCTGCTCCGACGCCGCAACCATTGAGCCCGAACAGCCGCCTCCGCAGGACGGCGCCGTGCAATGTCGCAGCCGCCTGGGCGGCCTGCTGCGAAGCTACTGCAGAGACCTGGCCGGACTGAGCTCTTCCCGTTGGGCAAGCAATCGTGTAGAATGTTTCCCATGCAGTAAGTGGCTGAACATGCTTGATTAGAGGTCTCGCCATGAGACGTGAGCAAGCGATAGACATCTTGGCTGAGCACTTGGACGAGTTGCGCCGGGAGTACGGCGTCGGCCATTTGTCCCTGTTCGGGTCCGTTGCGAGGGACGAGGCAGCTCCCGGCAGCGATGTGGACGTGCTGGTGGAGTTCGATCGGCCCACGGGTCTGTTTGGCTTGTTCCGCCTGCAGGACCGTCTGTCTGAACTGCTCGGCTGTCCGGTGGATCTCGGCACGGTCAACAGTCTCAAGCCTCGAATCCGTGAACAAGTGGCTGAGGAGTTGGTTGATGTCGCCTAGGGATTGGCAAGAGCGGAAAGGGGCTGTAATCTCGTTGCTGCCCCTGAATGCCAGCGATGGCGTTCGCCCCCCCAAAACATGCTCAAGATATGGTGCAATGACATTGTCTTCCTTTTCAGGTCAGGAGGTTGCTGGTAACGGCACACGGACCTCGCTGGACAGGAGCTTCGGCAGGAGCGTGTTTCGCAGGGCGGCGAGGGTTTGGGATTCCTCGTTATTGGCGCGAACCTTCGCCAGCACGTCCGCTGCGATCTCTGCGGAGCGTTTGCGGTCGGACATCTTCTTCGCGTTCTTCCTGGCCATCGGCCCCGCCTCTCTGCGGTACGAAATGGGGTATACCCCCTCGCGGGCGATTGTAGCCCCGGTTGCAGACGGCTGCAATGGGCTGCACTGGTCTACGCCACGCGACATCCCTGTCACCGTGTCCGGCTTCGGCCGACATGCGCGAGTGACCTCTCCCAAAGACCTGGCCGACGACATCCGCCAGGAACACCGCACCGCGGCGGAACTCAAATGAATCATCTGTAGAACGTCTTCCATGTCTGGGCAACTGGGGCAATGCCAGAATTCCTGCCACCTGTGACCACACCTGTCATGGGTGCGTGGTACACTGCCTGGCGGATCGGCTGCGGTGATGATCTGTGACCTTTGTGCCCGCAGGCATGGCAGATCGGCCTGGAGCGGAGAATGAGGAAGCGATCGGATCAGACTGATAGTGCGGACGCCGATGCTTCCATGGCCGAGGGCCTTCGGGAGCGATTCAGGACGATTCCTGTCGAGCAGCGGGACGCCAACCAGACGTTCAGCATCCGGAGCTGGCGAGCGATCACTGGCGCAGACGCCTTGGTTGACAGAAACCCGCACAGGAGGGATACTGTAGGTCGGCTGGACGCCGTGCCGGGGAGACACTCGGGGAGGGGTCGCCGCCGTCGTTTATCGTACCCCGGCAACGAGGAGACACATGCCCAGATCGCCCGTCTTTGAAGTGCTCGAACCGCGCCTGCTCCTTTCGGCTTCGCCGGCCGCTGCTGCCGACAACTTGTTCGCCCGTGCGATCACCTCGGACGCCATCGAACTGACCTGGGACGACGCCTGCCTCTCCGAGAGCGGCTTCACGCTGCAGCGGTCGCTGGACGGGGGTGTCTACCACACCATCGCCTCGCTGCCGGCCGACACCACCGAGTACGTCGACGACTCGCTTGCCGCCGACACGTTGCACTTCTATCGCGTGCGGGCCGAGCTGCCCGATCGGCCGAGCGTCTGGAGCAACCGCAACTATGCGATGACGCTTTCGCCGCTCTCCTCGGCGTATGGTGTGTCGGGAGTCCGGGCCTCGTGGGCGCCCGACGCCACCGTTACTGTAACCTGGGCCGAAGGCTTCGACGGCGAGACCGCCTACGAGGTCCAGCGACGGAACGTGACCGCTGGAGGCAGCTTCCAGACCGTCGCGACAACGTTGGCCGACGCGGACACCTTTGTAGACACCGGCAGACTGGAGGAGAACACCCGGTACGCCTACCGCGTGCGGGCCGTTTCGGATGCCGACCAGACGCAGTGGTCCCCGGAGACCTCCGCCTGCGTATACTCGTACGGGTCGTACTTTTCGCTGACGGAGATCGACAGCAGCCTCGCCGCCGCGACCGATCTGCAGGCCGTCTCCGACGTTACCTCGCAGATCACCCTCACCTGGGTCGACAACGCCATCGCCGAGTCGAACTATGCACTGAGCGTCTCGTTCGACGGGGTCCATTACGAATACCTCGCGAACCTCGCTGCCGACAGCACTGGGTACATACACACCGGCGTGACCAACTTGGGCAAATACCACTACCGGTTGCTGGCGAGCGGCTCGGGCGGGGCGGCTTCGCTTCCGGTCGAGGTCACCGGTCAGGCTCGACCGTTCGACGACTCGCTGGCGATTCCGGTCGGCCTTACCGCCACCTGGGACGCCGAAACCGGCGTACGCCTGGACTGGTCGCCGGTGGGAGGGGCGTTGGGCTACGCCATCGAGACCCGCAGCGAGCAGAGTGTTCAGCGACTGGCGACGGTTCCCGCCGATCAGCCGTGGTTCGTTGATCCCTCGGGCTCCAAGTTTACCAACTACCGCGTGCAGGTGCTGGGGACTGACGGCGACTCGCGCTATACCGAGATGATCGACGCGCACAATTACGTACCCGAGCCCACCACGGCCGTGACGAATCTCCGCACGACGCGGCGAACCACCACGCGCATCGACCTGGCGTGGGACGACATCGAGCAATCCTACAAAGGTTTCCGCGTTTTGCGGTCCATCGACGGGGGCGAGTTCCACACCGTCGCGTGGTTGGAGGACGAACGAACGGTCTTTGAAGACCACAGTCTCTCGGCGGGGATGAGCGTCGCCTACCGCGTTGTCACCGAGGGGGAGTCGCCCGAGCCGTTTGCCGAGATCGTGACCTCCACGCAGGTCAACTTGGCCGTTCCGGCAGCGCCGGGCAGCTTGGTGGCGACGGGGGTCGGCAGGGGGCAAGTGAACCTCTCCTGGACCGATCATTCCGACAACGAGACCCATTACCTTCTTCAGCGGCGACCCGGCAGCGGGGGCGACTTCGTCACCGTCGCCACGCTCCCGGCCGGTGCCACACGCTACAGCGATGCCGGGCTTGACGCCACGACCGACTACCTTTACCGCCTGCAGGCGGTCGGGTCGGCCGGTGCGTCGTCCGCTGCGGAAGTGGCCGCCACGACGCTCGGGAGCGACCCATCGGTGTCGGTGTCCACCAAAGCGTTGACCGCTTTCGACCGCCTTCGCATCGATGGCACCGCCGCCAACGACCACATCGTGCTCACCCAGTCCGGAGACACGATCCACGTCCACCTCAACGGATCGCTGCTGGGCGGCTACTCCGGGCCCTTCGGGGAGATCATGCTCTACGGCGGTGACGGCGACGACATGCTGGAGGCTGACGCCACCGTGACGGCCCGGCTACTGATGTACGGACAGGGCGGCAACGACACGTTGACCTTCGCCGGCTCGGGGAAGGCGTTCCTGGTGTCGCTGGGCGGGGGACGCGACGTGCTGACCGGCAATGGCATGAATACCAGCTACTGGACCGACTGGTCGGAGGACGTGGTGAATGCCTCCCCGGCCGAACTCGACGCCCGGCGGGTGCACCGGATCGAAAACTTCTATCAGCCTGACACCTTCGACCCAACCAGCAGCAAATACTACGACAAGGAACTGGACGGGCAGGCGTGGGTGGACCCCGGCATATGGGGGACACGCGAGGGCAGCCAGCCCGATCCGAACACCTACCCAGGCCACTCAGTGTGGGGGTTGTCGCCGTCGATCCTGGACGTCAACCAAGGCAGCGCCCAGACCTGCCCGTTTACCGGACGGTACCAGATCATCGCCGCTCAGCAGCCTGAGGCGATGGAGGAATACGCCGTCGATCTGGGCGACGGCACCTACGCCGTGGACATCCAGGGCGACCTGGTCGCCCGCATCGACGGGTCGTTCTGGAGCTACTACTCTGACATTGGACCCAGCGGGAACATCTGGTGGCTGTTGGTGGAGAAAACGGCGATTGCCTACACGCTTCCACTGGAGGACCCAGCCTTTCTGGACAGCGAGCGGTTCAATCCGATGAGCATGACCTCCGAGGACGTCGAGCGGGTGCAGCGGGAGCTGCGTTTCGGTTCGGCCGTCTGCGCGTGGAACATTGGTAACCGCGTGCTCGGGGCACCCGTCGTGAGGCAGGAGCACAACTACGGCGTGCTGGACATCTACGACCGCGACGGTCAGACGTGGGTTATCCTGCGGAACCCCTACGGCGGGCGGGAGGTCGGCTTCGAGGACGGTCTACCGGCCGGACAACGCGGCCTGCTTACGCTGACGATGGAGCAGTTCCAGGCGAACTTCTCCTCGCTCTATCTGGAGCCCGCTCGGACGAGTCTTGCGGCCCGCCACGTGTTCTACAACAACTCTGCCCAAGACGGGGGTACGCCGGGCTCGCATTCACAGGATGATGGAGCCATAGCGAATAACAAGCAGGCCCTGCTGCCCGGCGAGACGGCGAGCTTCGCCAACTACACCAGCTACCGCCGGGGCATCAACGGCATCATGATCGATATCGACGGCTTGGTCGACAGGGCGTCGGCGTCGGACTTCGTCTTCACGGTCGGCAACTCCGACGATCTGTCCACCTGGACGGCAGCTCCCGAACCGGCGGCCGTCGACGTGCGAGAGCACCCGACAGAAGCGGGGCAGCATCGCATCACGTTGACCTGGGCCGACGGAGCGATTGCCAACCAGTGGCTGGAGGTAAAGGCGAAGTCGGACGCCAACGGCGGCTCGCTCGGCCTGGCTGAGGACGACGTGTTCTACTTCGGCAACCTCGCCGGGGACACCGACGGCGACGCGGACGTGGACTTCCGCGATGCCTGGACCCTGATGGGTTCGTACAAGGACGGCGCATCGGACCATACCCCGGCCGACGGCGACTTCACGGCCGACGGTGTCGTCGACGAGGCCGACGCGGCAGCGCTCCAGGCGAACTATGGCCAGACGCTGACGATGTTCACTGCGCCGGAACCGGCACCCACAGCCATCGAGCCGGTTGGGGCCATTGCGTTGAGCTCCCCGACACAATCATCGGCCGACGAGCCCGAGGAAAACACGGCCGGGCCGACCGAAACCGAGGAACCCGCAGGCGAACAAGCACCACTGGCATTCGAGGTCTCGGGCCTGGGTACGGATCAGGTCGACCTGTTGGCCGACATCGAACCGGTGGGGACGTACTTCGGCGATGGCTCGGTGCCGACGAAGGACGCCAACGCAACAGAGAGCAAGGTATTGGTAGACGGGCGGGGCGACACCGGACTGGAGGACGGCCCAACAGGCGAGTATGCCCATGACTCGACGGCGCTCATGCCGGCCGACGGTCTGCCGATCGAAGACGGTGAAACCGTCGACGCTCTGAACCTGCCGTCACTGTCAAGCGAGATGGAGGACGTCCTGGCTACTTGAGTCGGACGGCCGGGATTGCTATCGTCTTGCCCATGCAACTGAACCTATGGACTTTCATCGTCACGGCCATTGCCGGCTGGATGAACCGGCAGCAGCAGAATGCAATCAACGATCTCAGGGAAGAGAACCGGATCCTTCGGGAGAAGCTTGCCCCCCACGGCTTCAGGGCCGGTGGGAGGGGTCGGGGGAATCAGTCCTTCAGACGATCCGGCAGCTGAACCTCCTCACCGGTGAGCGCCTTGAGCCGATCGGCAATCTCGGTTGCGGTTCTGCGGTCCCAGTCATCTTCTCCTTTGCGGGTAAGTGCGTGTCGGTAGGCGACGACGGCTTCGTCGATCCGGTTGGCCAGTTCGAGCATCTCGCCAGCCTCCAGCGCCGCCTCCAGCGAGTCGGGCCACAGCCGTGCGGCGATGAGCTTCGCGTCGGCGGCCAAGGCGTGCCGATCCGCTCGTTCCATCTGTCGCGCCAGATAGTCCCAGGCGTCGGCGTTGTGGCCCCGCCCGGCCAGCGGAGTCGTGAAATACCCCCACGCCAGCTCGTGTGCACCAAGCCGCATCAACCCTCGGCCGGCGAATTCCAGAATGCCGGGGCTGGCGGATGGAAACGCCACGCGCGCCCGGTCGGCCAGGCGGACAATTTCCGTGGCGAGCGCACGGCGGGTGTCCGTGTCGTCGCGGGTGACCGTCCGCGCAGCGTTGGCCAGGGCCTCGATGGTCAATCGGTGCTCCTCCATGAAGCGTCCTGCCGGCAGGGGCTTCCCCGAGCGATAGTCCAGGCGCAGCGCCCTCGCCAGGCGCAGGCCATACTCGGTGACGTTGCCGTGCTGCAACGCCGTCGTCGCCGCGATGCGCCAGAAACCCGCGCTTCGGACAACACGCGGAACATCCTGCAGCTCGGCCACCATCCGCTCGGCCAGGGCCCATTCGCGCAGCGACCGGCATATCTCCAAGGCCGTGACGGCCGCCAGGATCCGATCGGTCCGCGGCGCCGCCCAAACACTGTCTTCCAGCACCGCCAGGCCGCCATCGCGATCGCCGGCGCGGATCGCCATCCACGCCAACTGCATTGCGGGCATCACGGCATTGGCGTCCTGCAACGTCCGGGCCGCCGAGGTGAGGGCCCGGGCCCAGCGTTTCGCACCGAGCGTGCGGCGGATCTGTTCGTCCACGATCGGCGCGACCGTGTCTTCGGCCATCGCGGCGATGAGTGTCTCGAAGCGGTCGGCCGACTCGCCCCGGGCACCGGCAGCGGCCAGGGCGCGGGCGGCGGTGTAGCCGGCGGCGATGCGAACCTGCTCCAGCGCATCGGCGTGGGCGTCCATGATGGCAGCCAGTTTTCGCCGGTGGCGGACGGTTACGGCGTGTTCCCCCACCTCCGAAGCCACCGCCCAGGAAACCACGCTGGGGCGGACCTCGGCCAGTGTGTTCAGCGCCGCGGCGATCCGTTCGGCGTCCGGGTGGGGTGCGTCCGGCGCATGCAGTCGCGACCACAGCGCCCGCAGCTTCGCCAGCTCAGCGAGGAAGCCGTTCGGATCGGTCCACGTCTCGCCCTTCGCCAGCGAGTCGCCATCGGCCAGGCGAATGTATCGGCCGACGTCGGTCTTCGCGACGGCCGAGGGAACATTCGGCTCGCTCCCGCCAACCATCGCCAGTATCGCCAGCCCGGCCCGGCGGTCGCCCTTGCGGAAGAACCGTTCGCGGATGACCATCTCCGCATGCCAGTTCAACGGCGAGGGGGCCGGCAGGGCGGTAGCTGCGACGTACGCCAGAGCGTCGGCTTCTGGCCAGTTGTCGGACACGAGCAGGTCGATCGGGTCCAGGTGTCGACTGGTCAGCACGTGCTGCGGCGAGCGGATGGGCATCTCCAGGACGACCAGGTCGGTCAGGTCGGGCTGTTTGGGAGGGCCTTTCGCCTCGGAGAAGGTGTACCGTCGACGGCGGAGGTGGCCACCGGGCAAGGTCTCGACGACCAGGCCGTTCGGCTGAACGGAGATGCCGCGTATCGCTCTGCCGGCGTGGACCCATTCGTGGCGGGCGACCGCGGCGTTGCTGAGTTCGAGCCTCAGCGCCGGCCTCAGACAGGGCCCGCCCTTCAGCGGGCGGGATACAATCACCCCGTTGCCGTCATGTTCAACCGAGGCGCCCTTCTGCAGGACGGTGTTGCTCGGGATCAGCCAGGGCACCTCGAAGCCGGCCGCAAGACGATGAAAACGACTGACGCGGCGGTGGGTCGCCAGTCCCAGCTCGGGGTAGACGTGCCACAGTGACTGACCGTCGCAGAACACGCGTTCCTTCAGCCCCGCACCGGCTGTGCGGGTGATGGCGTATCGCCCGTCGTCGTGGAAGACGATCGTCTCGCCGGGTCGCGTGGCGACGGACCAGCCATCGTCGCCGGAACGGCGGCGGGCCGTCCCGCGCGCGGCATCGAGGTGATCGGCCGCTGCGTTGTCCATCTCTCCGAATGGGATGGCTTGGTGTGGACCTTCGCTCTCCAGGACAGCCGCCACGTCTGCAAGTGTGGTGATAAAGCCGGGAGCGTACGCCGTCGGGCGGTCGAAGTGCGTTTTGCTCAGGTCGAGCGACGCCAGTCGGCCACAGCCGACCTGGATCAGCATCGGCCCGGCCGGCTGGGGGTGATACGTCTGGCGGAGGACGTCGAGAATTTCGCGGACGATCCGGTGCGTTTCGCGGGGGGCATTGACCACAAGCTGCCCCCGGAAGAACCGCAATGACGCCGGCCCGCCCTGTTCGACCCATACGTCAAGCGGAGCCGCCTCCCTGAACACCGAGAGCAACCGGTCCTCCCGCTGGGAAAGGGGCTCCGATTCAAAGTCATCATAGTCGTCGGAAAACCCGTCATCGTCGTCATCACCGAACAGCCCATCGCCGCCGGAGTTCTCGTCCGCGAAGTCATCGATGTCCGTTGATGGACCCCGGAAGTCCGGGATGGGGATAGTCAGGTCACGGAGGTCGTAGATTCTCGTTCCGCGTTGATTGCGGGGGCGGATCCAGTCGATCTCGTCGCCATCATCGTCGCCGAAGAGTCCGCTGCGATCATCGGGCGTCTCCATCATCTCCTCGATGGCTTCTCGCATTGACATCGTCGGCCGCGGGGTGTGGGGCGAGGGGGCCAGCAGGTCGCGGATGTCGTACATCCTGTGGACGGTTCGATGCTGGGCGGCTTCACGCGTAGTGATTCGGATCAACCCATCTTCGAGGATGATCGCAAAGGGCCCCCGCCCACCATCCAACTGCCCCAGAACGCTCTCGGCAAGATCCTTCACGCGGATGGCCTTGCCGGCCGGGACGGTTGCCTCGCTTTGGCTGCTCACGCCCCGGTCGTCGAGGCGGCTCCACTCGACGTAGACGTTGTGTCCGGTTACGTCCCGCAGGAAATCGACGAAGGCCGAGAGCTTCACACGGGTCTTTTCGGGGATGGTGATTCTCTGGGCCAGCGCTTGCCTGGCCCGGATGTTGGCGCTCGATTCGCCTTGGTGTCGCAACGCCAGCCAGCGCTGCATGGCCTTCCTGGCGGGCCAATCCTGCGGGTAGCGGAGCATGGTCAGGAGATCGCCGATTCTGTCATGCATCTCCTGGGTGTGGTTTACCATCAAGTAGCCCGGGAACACTCTCAGGGAGCCCGGACCGCCCTGGTCCACCCACGAGTCCAGCGGAGTAATCTCCTTGACCATGCTGATGACCTGCCCCAGCTGACGGGCGGCCACGCGGCGATCTTCGGCCGTCAGTATCGGCCTGACGTCGTCGGGCATCTGGACCGTCTCGGGCACGAGCCCGCGAACGTCGTACACGCGTTGGATGGCCCGCCCTCGCATCGCGTCGGCGGTGGAGATGTGCACGTTCCCGTCGCGGATGGCATAGTCCAGCTCCACCTGCGTGCCCCCCGCGCTGTCGAGCACCATCTGCAGCAACTGCTTGGCCGACACGTTCCGCATCCGCTCGACCGTGACCCTCGTTTCGCGCGTGATACTTCGGCCGGCCAGTACTTCCCAGTTCGGCAGGATGTTCGCGCCGCTGATATCGCGAATGAACGCAAGGACGTCCTCCAGCTCGATGCCCTGGAAGTCGACATTCGATATTGTGGTCTGCAGCATCCGCCGCGTGGAGCCTTCCGCCGGCGGGATGGCGGCCCGACCGAGGTCGTCTCTCGTGCGTTTCCGGGCAATCTCTCGCCAGGACCTCGGGTATCGCAGCAGCTGGTACCACGGGGCTGAGCCCATCCCGAGCGAGACCCCCCGGCCTTGCTCGGAGTCCCGGTCGGTGGCCTGCAGCGCGGTGGTCAGCCAGCCGCTCAGCAGGCGGGCCTCGATGTGGCCCGGCGCCACGCGCAGCGCCTCGTCCAGTACGTCACGGGCGCGTTTGTAGTTCCCACCGGCCAGCAGCTTTCGCGCCCGGGTGACCAACGTCTCACCGCTGGCCAGTTCGTGTGTTCGGATCGTCGCCCGGAGACGAGCCTTCCAGGACTCACCGTAACGCCGGGGGGCATTGGGGTCTTCAACCTGGCGTGCAGGCCGCCAGCCTCCCGAGCCCCTGAGCACCCGCTCGTCCGGCTCGTATACGACTTCCATGTTCGCCGGGGCGGGGTATGTCGCCCAGTGGTCCTGCCGACCCTGCTCCACCTCATAGCGCAGGTACATCACCTCGTTCTCCAGCACGATCAGTGACGTCCACGGACACATCACGTACATCTCTCGGCTCAGTTCGGTCGCCGCCTGGCGGTACTTGTATTCGCCGGTGCGGGCGTAGAGCTCCACGAGTCGATCGATCTCCAGCTTCGCCCACAGCCGCGGGAGGTAGCCGGCGTTGGCGTCCTGCTGTTTGCAGGCGATGCGCTTCTGCCAGGGCTTGCCGTTGAGCAGGCCCTTGATCGTGATGGCCTGGGGCAGTTGCTTCGTTGCGTCCACCGCCCCCGCGACGCAGATCTGCTCGCCGTGGGCCACCATCGTGTCGACCCCCAGCAGCGGTACGGCGTTGCCGTCGACCTCGGCCGAGGCGGTCAGCTCCGTCAGCCTCGGGGTGTTCAGCGTGGCCACCAGTTCCATCGCTCGCCAGCGAAGGTCCTCGTCCGGATGGATGTTCTCGTACAGTCCGCCGGATCGCCGGGCCGCCAGCGAGAGAAAGTCCCGGTTGTAGCGTTTCCCCACCGCCGCGCCGACGAACGGCACGTTTGCGTCAAGCTGGGTGGCGAGCTTGCCGATGTCACGGCTGCCAAGGGCCGTCCGGGCGGTTCCGAGATACACGATGCAGGCGTTCTCGCCTCGGGCGGCGAGCTTGCCGGCCGACCGGATCGCCGCTTCCAGGTCCAGCGCGCCCAGCAGGTGCGTCTTGCCCAGGGCATCGGTGACCGTCTTCACGGTTTCCCTGCTTACCGCGAGCGGCCGGGGGGTGAGTACCTTGGCGGCATGGGCGGCTGTGACCACCTGGAACGTATCGCCGGCGGCGGCGCAGTGCAGCATGCCCTTGAGCAGTTCGATCTGCGCGCGGGCCAGCAGCGGGTTACGGTCGGCGGAGGTCTCGTGGACGAATACCCAGTGGCGCCCTCTCGGGGCGGGCTTTGCGGGCAGCTTCGGGCGGTGTCGTACCATCAGGTACTTCCGCTTGCTGCCGGTGAAGCTGCGAACGTCGGTCTGCTCGGGGATGTCCTGCCCGGCTCGCCACCCGGCGCCTTCCGGCGTGAGCGTTAGGACGATGTCCTCCGTCGGTTCGATGTTCTTCGCCGACGCGGTCAGGACGGCTTGGCCGTTCGGGTCGGCCTGGCGGGCGAGCTCGTGGCTGGTGCATTCCCAGCGGGCGTTCGGATCGGTCAGGCGGATACGGCAGGACCAATCGCGCACCTTGCCCAGCGAATGCCCCGCCGGGAAGCGGTACGACTGACGGCCGTACTCGTCGGCGAGGCGCTGGGTGTAGCTCAGCAGGATCACCTTCTCCTGGCGGGGCTCCAGCGGGAAGACGCTCATGCGGAACGTGGTCCCGTCGACCCACTCCAGCAGGGCCGGGTCTTGCACGCTGCGGACGATCTCGTCGTAAATCTCTCGGCCTCGCTCGCGCACGACCATTCCGCCCTCCATGCGTTTGCCGGCGACGTACATCGCCAGGCGCGAGAGCGACGCGTCGCTTGGCAGCGGGAACAGGAACGTGCCTTCGGTTCGTATGTTGAGGTGGTTGAAGTAGGTCTGCACGATCGTGGTCCGCGCGAAGCCGTCCTCGATGTGCACGTCCACGTGCAGCTTGCGGAGCGTGAGCGGGGCCTTTCCGCCGCCGGGAGTGCGGGCGACCAGTCGGCCTCCGGCGTGTTTGCTTTCGGGCACGAGGGGTGTGTTGGCGCGGGCCACGAGTTGACGCGTCCAGTCCAGCGCGACGGTGGCTCGCGGCAGGGGGCGCACGGTGAGGACGTCACCGGCGGTGGTGCAGATTTCCCCGGCCTGCAGCTTGCGGGCCAGGCCGTCCACTCGGACCTGCCCCTGGGTGACGAGCACGTCCGTGTCCTCGCCACGGGCCGAGACGCCGAAGTGCGTGCCCAGTGCGGTAACCTTCCGCCGGGGCGTTCGGACGGTGAACGTCTCGGGTGTGTTGCCGTCGGCAGGGTGGTGGGGTACCTCCAGATACACCTCACCGCGGGTGAGCGTGACGCTGCGACGCCCGGTAACCCGCAAGGCCGATTGCTCATTGACCATAAGCGTCGATCCATCGGGGAGCGTGACGAGGCGTTTCTCGCCGCGGCCGGTGGTGACGGCCTGGTGGACCCCCAGCGATGGAACATTCGCCTCGGCTGGCGCGTCCATGGGAAGGTGCGTGGACGCCAAAGATGCATCCAGCGCGCCCTTTGGGCCGGTCGGCACGCGGAAATCCGCCTCGGGCAGCGGGACGGCCGGCGGCTTGGGGTTTTCCCGGGCGATGGGCGCCTCGTCCGTGAAGAGGTCGTTGGAATCGGCGTTGGGGCGGGGTTCGACGTGGGGCGCGTTGGCGGCCAGCCAACCCGAGCCGTCGCCTTCGCCCGTGGGCGGCGTGCTCTGCTGTCCGGCGTACCAGCCCGCCAGGGCGATCAGCACCGCAGCGGCTGCGACCAGCGGGATGCGCCACCAACGCCTTGTCCCGCGGCGGACAAGCGTCTCGGTGAGCTCGCGCTGGAAGCTGGGTGAGGGCGAGGGCGGGTCGTACGCCTTGTCCAGCAGGTTTTGCAGGTTCGTCTCGGCGACGTCCTCGGCGGGGTCGTGGTCGCAGGGATGTTCATTCATGGGGTCACCTCACCGGACTCCGTGTTGGGAGTGTCCAGGTGCAGATTTGTGGTCAGGGCGCGGAAGGTCTCCCGGAAGGCCCGGCGGGCGCGGGCCAGAAGACTCTCAGCCGCCTTCTCGGTGGTGCCCGCGTCGGCAGCGAGCTGGCAGACGCTGTGCCCGAGAACGTATTTGGCTTCCAGCGCTCGGCTGTAGTGGATCGGCAGTTGGGACATGGTGGCGTTGACCATCGAGCGGGTCTCGGCGCGGGCGAGCAGATCGTCGCTGAACGGTTCGGTTTCGAGCATCGCGTAGAGGGAGAGCAGTTGCTCGTCCATCCGCCGCCAGAACTCCGTCAGCCCGGCGGTTTGCTTCTCGCGCCGCAGGACGCGCCGGATCTCGTTGCGCGCCAAGCCCGTAAGCCAAGGGAACACCTCACCATCGGAGCGATCCGGCTGATAGGCGTGTAGACGACCGATGGCGGCCAGCAGCGTTTCCTGGACGACCTCCTCGCAGAGGTGATGGTCGCCGCCCACGCGGTAGAAGCAGAAACGGAACAGCGGCGCGATCGTCTCGTCGGCGAGTTGCCTCACGGCAGACGCCTCACCCGCCCGTGCCCGCTGTCTCCAGGCCCTGTCGAAGCGTCCGTCCACGCCACCCTTCCTTTCGCCCAAGCCCGCCCAACCGGCGGGAACCCCATAGCTGCCACCATATCCTTATGTCAGGCCATGCGAAACATCCCTCGCGGAAAATCCAGAAACCTCTCGGCCTTGTGGTGACACGCAATGCGTAGAAGCAGAAACGGAAAACCGCACTGGGACAGGGGGAATGCGCACAGCGACAGCGAGCACCCCCACCGTGAAACGTGAAATCTTGAAAACTTCTCTCTCTCTCTAATACATAAATACTATATACTATATAATATATATTATATAATACTATATATAATATATACTTAGAGAAGATTCCCCCTGAGAGGCAAGATTGCAAGATTTCAAGATTCCACGTTTTTTCGTCCCGCCCCTTGTCTGTCGAGCAGGTAACTGCCTATGCTTGTCTGTTGTCCAGATAACAAACAACTCAGGAAGGAGGACGGCGAACGCGGAAGTCCCATATCCACGGCCGGTAATACGAGATTGGAGGTGAAAAAAAATCTGCTGAGACTGTTGACACCGGAACCAAGTATCTGTACTGTTACCCACCTACACAACATTCGGAGGGCTTCGCCAGTCCCGCCCAAGCGCAGGCACGCGTCCGGGCTTGGGAGCAGTTCACGAAGCCGACCAAAGAACAGGGAGCATCATCGAAATGAGTACGTCTATGTACGAGTTTGCCCGCAAATATGCGGAGCGAGGGATTGCGGTTATCC
>CAZFPT010000034.1:0-25431 GCA_964521005.1 uncultured Planctomycetaceae bacterium
TCCGCCGCGTGACGCATCACGTCTCCCAAACTTACACACACTTACTTACACGACTGCTGACCTTGCACCCACCTGCACCCGCTCAGCACCTGCCCATTGCCCCTGGCCCTGGAGACTCGCCCGGCCTCCAGGGCCGCTTTGTTGGGCAAGGCTGGTTCGCAGCCAATCAAACGACAGGCAAGGCGTTTGTGCTTTCTGGCGTTAAGCGGGGAACCAGTGTCTCAACGTAGTGGCGAGCTTGATGAAGGCCCGGTCCTCGCAGCCGCGAACGCTAACCTTTGAGGCAAGTCTTGAGAAGATACTTGCTCGCCCGCCGGGCTGACTCGTCTGCCGCAATGCTGCATCCATGGCGGCCTTCGGATCGGACGGTTTCGCGGCTTCGGGCTCCAGAAGGTCTTGGCGTTGAAGAAAAGTGCGCAGCTCGCCACGTCTACGGCGCCATCCCAGAGCCTCGGCCACGTGTGGCGAATCGGCCCACACCCAAGACTCCAACTCTGGTTCTATCACGATTACCGCTACTGATCCGGATTGCCAACCACTCGCGCACAGCTGTGTTTCCAGATCGGTTTCGATCTGCTGTGTGGTTCTATCGGCTCCTGATCCATGGTGGTCGAAACAGAGAATGGCATGGCGATGTGTTCGTTGCGGAGGCCTGAGGAGATCCACGGCCTTTCTGTAGCAACCGGAATCCCGCCCTTGGTATCGGAGGAGGTCTCCCTGGGGTGGGCGATCGGGGTTGAATTGAAAGGAAACCCCCAGTGCCTCCTGTCGCTGAGACAGCAATGTCTTCATGACGTTCTCGGCATCCAGATCGGCCACCACCACAAACAAGTCCCTTTTGCTCATCCAAGCACTCCGGAGGCGTAGAGGTCACTGAGATTGAGGCTATCCTGCCATTGAAGAAGCGCAGGGTGACGTGATCCGGTGACGACATCTGTCGCGCCGGTATCGTCTTTCTTGAAGCACAGAATCTCATCCACAGTCGCGCAACCCAGAATGACCGGAGAGTGCGTCGCCAGCAGAATTTGGGCTCCATAGACCGCCCTGAGAGCTTGATAGACAGTCTCCATGGCCATGGGGTGGATGCCGTTTTCCGGCTCCTCAATAAGGTAAATACCTTCAAAGTCAGGGAGGTAGGCGGGCAGGGTCAGCGCCAGCATTCTCAGCGTGCCGTCAGAGGCAGTCCAGGAGGGAACTTTCAGTCCGCCGGAATAGAGGATCTGTAAGAATCGATGTTTCGTGTCCGGAAGCTCCACAGTAAGGATGTCCTGAACGTCCGGCAGGGCAGTCTGGATCTGTTCAATCCAGAGACGGAAACGATCCGGCTTGCTACGGAGCGATTCGATCACCCAAGGGAGATTGCTTCCGTCGGGCTTGAACATCCGGCCCTGTCCAGGACGGCTGCTTTCGCGCAATGCGAGACTGTTCAGCATCAGACGCTGCGTGCCATTCATTAAAGTTTCGCGCAGCCAAGTGGAAACAGGGAATCGCTCTTCATCGGCCGGCATATTGGCCAACGCGGACTTGCGAGGCCCCAGCCGAATTGAGGGGGCCCACTTGCTTCCCGCTCCTTTGCTTTTTTCAGAGTAGAAGTTGTCGTTACCTTCGTATACCTTGCGAACGGCTCGGTGCTTGCTACGCCCTACCTGCCTCGGATGCATGATCGTACTGGGTGAAGGTGCGGGGCTCGGGAAAAGACTGCGGGTGTCCGGGTCATCCGGCCTCTCTGATCGAGAGTTGGTCAATACGACCTGCTCATCAAGAATGTGGTACTCGTCGGATTCGGAAGACAAACCCACCGCGACCTCGTAGCGAACAAACCGAAACTCACGTTTGGTAGCGAGCATCTTGATCCGGTCAACAGGGATCTCCAACTCCACTGCCAACTCGAACCTGTTCCCTTTTCCCATGAAGAACAGGTCGTGGAGGTCAGTAGAACGGTTCGTGATGGCTGAGTCCAAACCCTCCGAAAGCAGATCACCGAGAAAGCCGACCACATCAAGGAATGTGGTCTTTCCGCTGGCATTGGGGCCTATCAGTATCTGGAAATCATCCAAGGTCTGGTGCACGTACTGAAGACATCTGTAATTGAGTGCTTCAATGACCCGTATCACTGGACTTCACCTCCCGAAGCGATGCTCTCTTCTTGGGTCAGTGAGGTAAAGGCACGCGGGTCCTTACCTCTACCCAACACCATCCTAATCCCAAAGTCGTCGCCAGACAATCCCTTGTGACAGTTGACGGCACAATGCGCTAAAGGAACGCATTGAGAATGTGACGCACACATCCCCGTCTGCTAATGCCCGATCGACCGGCTGAGTCTTTCGTCCATGCGGATCCAGCGTTTGCATTCGGCGTCGGGGGTGCGGACCCGTCGGAACGGGACAGCCACGTGGAAGGTGTTGCCGCCGTGGTCGACCGTGAGATGCACGTCGATGGCCGAGGCGCCGGGTGGGGCGGTGAAGTGTACGGTCTGCGTGGGCCCCAGTTTGCCGCGGGACTGCTCGACGCGGAAGCGGGGGATCGTCTCGGCTGTCCCGAACAGGCCCGGGTTCACCTCGATGCGGACCTCCCGGATGTCCGGATGCGACTCGGGCCGGTCGGCATACGGTGCGACGGCCAACGTCAGCGCGCTGCCCTCGAACACGCGGGGGGCGACCACGCGGGGTTCGTCGATCGACGCGCACCCGCCGAGGGCGCTTGCAGCGGCGACGGCTGAGAGGAGCCCCAGGACCAGACCGAATCGCAGCGGGCGTCGCGCGGGAGCGGTCATTTCTCGGGGTTGAACTGCTCGAGCAGGTGCCCGAGCTTGTTCTTCTTCGTTTCCAGGTAGATGCGGTTGTGCTGGCCGGCGGTGATCTCGATGGGAATCCGCTCGGCGATCCGCAGGCCAAACCCTTCCAGCCCGTAGATTTTGCGGGGGTTGTTGGTCATGATGCGCAGCTGTCGCAGGCCCAGATCGCGGAGGATCTGCGAGCCGATCCCGTAGTCGCGTCGGTCGGCTTCGAAGCCCAGGTGCAGGTTCGCCTCGACGGTGTCCATGCCCTGTTCGATCTGCAGCTGATAGGCCTTGAGCTTGTTGATCAGCCCGATGCCCCTGCCTTCCTGTCGGACGTAGATGACGGCGCCCTTGCCGACCTCGGCGACCGCCTGCAGCGCGGTGTGCAGCTGCGGGCCACAATCGCAGCGCATCGAGCCGAGCACATCGCCGGTGAGGCATTCGCTGTGGACGCGCACCAGGACCGGTTCGTCGTGGACGATGGGGTTGCCCTCCTCGTCCAGCTCGCCCACGCCGCCCATGCACAGCGCCAGGTGCGGTTCGGGGTCTACCAGAGAGGTGAACGCGATCAGTCTGAAGCTGCCGGCAGTCAGTTCGAGGGGAATGTCCACCGCCCGTTCGATCAGTCGCTCGCGCCGCAGGCGATGACGGATAATGTCGGCCACCGAACACATTTTCAGATCGTGCTCGCGGCAGAATGTTTGCAGGTCGCCCCGGCGGGCCATGGTTCCGTCTTCGTTCATGATCTCGCAGATGACGGCGACGGGTTTGAGCCCGGCCATCCGCGCGAGATCCACGCCGCCTTCGGTCTGCCCGGCGCGGACGAGCACGCCGCCGTCCCGGGCGCGGATGGGGAACACGTGCCCCGGTCGGGCCAGGTCGGCAGGGCGGGCGTCCTCGCGGCAGAGCATCTGGATGGTTCGAGCGCGGTCGGCTGCCGAGATGCCCGTGGTCACGCCGGTGGCTGCGTCGACCGACACGGTGAAGGCGGTTCCCTGCAGGGCGTCGTTGGCGGTGGTCTGCGGGTGGAGGTTGAGTTTCTCGGCCCGCGGGTTGGACAGGGGCGCGCAGATCAACCCTCGCCCGTGGGTGGCCATGAAGTTGATGATCTCGGGCGTGGCGAACTCGGCGGCGCAGACGAGGTCGCCCTCGTTCTCGCGCGCTTCGTCGTCCACCAGCACGATCATCTTTCCGCTGCGGAGGTCTTCCAGGATGTCTTCGATCGGGTGCATCGTCATCGGTTGTCTTTCGCCGGGTCGGGCCCGGGGCGGTTGTCTCGTCCCTTCAGGGGGGCGATGGTGATCTCGGGTTGCTCTCTGCGTTTTCAGTCTTCGTCGCGACGCTTCCCCGCCGGGCGGTGTGTCCGCGGTGCGTCCAGGGGCTTCTGCTCGGTATGCACGTAGTGCAGGCCGATGCGGGTGTAGCCGATGATCGACGCGATCGACAGGCCCACCACAATATAGCACAGCCACGTCGCCAGCGTGTTGCCCAGCCCGTCGCGGACGGCGTTGAGTTCGGGCACCAGCAGCACGGTGACCACCAGCAGCAGCTGACACGCCGTGGCCGCCTTGCCGAACGCTTCGGGGTGTACGCGGAAGCGGTCGGTCACCAGGTACACCACGAAAAAGCCCATGATGACCCACAGGTCCTTGCCCACCACCGCCACCACGAGCCAGTTGGGCAGCACGAACGCCTCCGCCACCGACTCGAACGACAGGCAGATCACCGCCGAGATGATCAGCACCTTGTCGGCCAACGGGTCCAGCAGGGCCCCCAGGCGGGTTCGTTCGTCCAGGCGGCGTGCGAGTTGGCCGTCGATGAAGTCGCTCAGGCCCATCAGCACGATGATGCCCAGCGCGGCGTACCGCGCCCAGGACCAGTCCTGCAGATTCAGCAGCACCGCCACGAACGGCGGAACGAACAGCAACCTGGCGACGCTGATCCGGTTGGGCCAGTTCAACGAACGCCAGACTTTCATGGGTTGATAGCTCACGGGGTCTCGCGGTCAGGAGCGGGAGCGTCGGTCAGCTCAACGCTCGGATTTCTTGACATCCGCATGCAGCAGCCATCCGCCGATGATCAGGATGGGTCCCAGCACGAACGCTGCCACCGTCAGCAGCAGGATCGTCCCGGAATCGAACGCGCCGGTCTCGGTGAGGTCACCGGTTGCGCCCATGATAGCCGTCAGGCCGCCCAGCAGCAGAAGAATCACCCCGCTGACCAGCAGCAGGGGGATCATCGTCTTCTTCAACTGCATGCCGGTGGCCTTGGCCTGGGCCTGGCGGATCTTCTTCTGTCGGGCGCGCTCCCCACCTGCCCGGGCGGGCGCAGCGCCGGCCGTCGGGAATGCGTCAACGGGCTCGTCGGCGCCGCTCAGGGCGACAGCGGGATCGTCCGCGTCGTCGTCGGCGTGGGTCGTTTCCATCTCGGCAGCCTGCTGGGCGGCATCGGTGTGCTCGCCGGAGGCCATCGCTTCCAGGGCAGCGGCATGGTCGTCGTCGTGAGGCATGAATCTCCATCCACACAGGGGTCGTGTCTATAATGAATCATCCATGATACACGCCGCGAGGCAAGCTGACTACCGCTAATTCGACCGGGATTGCCCCATGACCATTCGCTATCCAGCCCGTGCGGGGAGTTTCTACGAGGCCTCCCCCGACGCCTGCCGCCGCCACGTCGAACAGATGCTCGCCGAGGCGACGGTGCCCGATGACCTGCCCGCGCCGCGGTACGGGGGGATCGTCCCCCACGCCGGCTGGGCGTTCTCCGGAACGCTCGCCTGCCGGACGTTCAAGGCGCTCGCGGAGGAGGGGCAGGTCCGCACGTTCGTGCTGTTCGGGGCCGATCATACCGGGACAGCCGCCCAGGGCGAGCTGTTCGACGCCGGGGCCTGGCAGACCCCGCTCGGGGAGGTGCCCATCGACGAGGACCTCGCCTCGGAGATTCTGGATGCCGCCGGCTCGGTCCGGGCCAACCCCAGCGTGCACGCCCACGAGCACTCGCTGGAAGTGCAGGTGCCCATCATCCAGGTGCTCTGTCCCGAGGCGAGAATCCTGCCCATTGCCGTGGCCCCGGGCGACATCGCGGTCCACGTCGGCAGGGAAGTGGGAGCCGTACTGGCCGATCGGGACGGCAACGAGGCGACGGTCGTGGGCAGCACCGACCTGACCCACCACGGCGGGCATTTCCCCGCCCCCGGCGGGCGCGGCGACGTCGGCGAGCAGTGGACTGCCGACAACGACGCCCGTATGATCGAGCTGATGGAAACGCTCGATGCCGACGCCGTGATCCCCGAAGCCAACGAACACCGCAACGCCTGCGGGTCCGGGGCGATCGCCGCGACGCTGGCTGCCTGCCGCCAACGGGGCGCCACAAAGGGTCGATTGCTGGAGTACACCAACAGCTATCGGATCATGCGCCGGCTCGCGCCCGGCCGAAGCGACGACACGACCGTCGGTTACGCGGCGATGGTGTTCGTTTGAAAAAACCAGGCACCGACCCGGCGGCCAAGCCACTCGGAAGCCCACTTGAACCGGAGGTACGCGTGAAAATCGCTGTTCTCGGATCGTACGGCCACGTGGGGGTGGCCGTCGGACCCATCGCCCGAAACCCCGACTCGATGCAACTGGTGGGCGCCTGTCCGTTCGGCCCGGACGACAAGCTGCCCTTCGTGGACAATCCCGACCTGGACGTGCCCGTCTTCGATAACTTCGAGACGATGCTCTCGAAAGCGTCGCCGGACATTGTGGGCATCTTCACGCCGCTCCATCGCATCGCCGGCCACGCGCGAACCGCCCTGCAGGCGGGAGCCCACGTGCTCTGCGAGAAGCCCCTGGCGGTGTCGCTGGAAGACCTTGCCGCCCTGCGGCGCGACGCGGACAGTGCCCATCGGCGAGTGACGGCTGCGTTCACCATGCGCCAGGAGCCGGCCTTCCTCGCGGCGAGGCAGGCAGTGGTCGACGGGCTCATCGGTCGGCCTTTGCTGGCGCTGGCCCAGAAGTCCTACCCGTTCAACCAGCGCGATAAGTATTACCAACACCGCGAGACCTACGGCGGGAGCATCCCCTGGCAGGCGATTCACGCGATCGATTTCGTGCGATGGGTCAGCGGGCGCGAGTACGCCCGGGCTGCGGCGATGCACGCCAACCTCGCCCACCCGAGCCACCCGGGCATGGAGGACGCCGGCGGGCTGCTGCTGGAGTTCGCCGAGGGCGGGCAGGCGGTGATGAGCTTCGATTATCTCCGTCCCTGGCCGGGCGGGGCCGCTGAGAACCGCCCGTGGGGCGACGACCGCCTGCGCCTGGCGGGAACCGACGGGGTCGTCGAGATCACCCATGCCGGCGAGCGGGCTGTGCTGATGACGCCCGAGAAGGTGCGCGAGCTGCCGCTGGGTTCGCCTCGCAGCCTGTTGGAGGAGATGGTCGCCTCCATCCGGGCCGGCGAAGCGGACGGCGGGTTGGTGACGACGGCAGATTCGTTTCGCGTGACGGAGGTCGCCCTCCGCGCACGCGACGCCGCCGACGCCGGACAGATTGCCGCAGTCTGAGAGGATGTCCTGGACGGCCAAGAGAACGCGTCCGGAAAGGCGAAAAGACGATGAAACGCGATCGGATGGCAGCTTTTGTGTTGGGAGTGGTGTTGGGCGCCGGCGCCCTGTCGGCGTGGTGGGGTCTCACCGGCCCGGCCTCGGCCCAGCCGCTGGGCAAGTCGCAGGTCCGGGCGATGGTCAAAGGCGAGTACGCTCCGGGCTTCGCCGAGTTCGTCACCCACTGGGTGCGGACGAACTACTGCTTCGAGCATGCGTTGGGGGCGGTGTTCTGCTCGAGCCCGGAAGAGGTCAACGGCCGGCTTCGCTGGACGCTCAGCGGCAAGGTCAGTCGCGGCGCGGGTGATCCGTACCGCGATCGCTGGCAGCGGGCAAAACGCGACCTCAAACGCGACGTCGAGCTCTGGTCCCGGCGAGGGTATGACATCCGCTGGAGCGACTTCGAGCTGGCCGTCGACGAGCCCCGCCCCCGGCGGTCCGACGCGGTCGAATGACGGGCTACTCCGCGCCGGCTGCGTCCTCGTTGCCGGCCGGTGTAAGCTTTGCCCGCAGATGCTCCGCGCCGATGACCTTGGCCTCTTCCTGCCCCGGGAGTGTCCACTTGAGGACCATCCCCGCTCCGCCGTCGCCCTGGTAGTACTCCACCTTGATCGGAACCAGGCCGGCTGAGAGCTTCACCTTGAAGGACTCAGAGTCCATGCCCTGGTCGGTCCAGTCGTCCAGCACCTTCTTGCCATCGATCCAGATGCGTTTGCCGTCGTCGCTGCCGGCGACGAAGGTGTACTCGCCGTCCCTGGGCACCGCCAGCAGGCCCGTCCAGCGGATCGAAATCTCGGTCTTTCTGCCCTCGGGATACTTGAACTGGCTGCCGTCGCCGTCGGCGAAGTTGATCGCCGGGTCCAGCCGAACCATCACCCGCTTGTCGAATGAGTCGCCGTGGAAGTACTCCCCGAGCAGCCCCCGCCTGTAGAGGCCCATGACCCCTGCATACTTCGCCGCCATTGCCGACGCAGCGGCGTTGTCGGACTGGGCTGCCTTCTTGATGTAGGCCCGCACGGTGGCGAATGCGTCGTTGTCGCCGAGCAACTCGTTGAAGGCATTGGCGTCGCCCTTGGCCTGCCGACCCGCTGCCTTGGCCAGGGCGGCTGCGAGCTTCACCTGCCGGAACGAACCATCCTTCTCGACCAGGGGCAGCAGGCCCTTGAGGGTGTTCGCCGGCAGCGGATCCTGCCAGTCGACCAGGGCGGCCGTGATGACCGTGTGCATCGCCTCGGAGGGTTTGCCCCGGAGTTTCTCGACGAAAATCGGCAGGGCCCTGTCGTCCTGCCACTCGCCCAGCCAGCGGGCGGCTTCAACGGCAAGGTCGCCGTCGTTGTTTCGCAGGGTCTTGCGGAGGTAGATCAGCCCCGTGTCGCCGGCGTCGCGAATGGTGCGGGCGGCGGTCAGTCGCTCGGTGGGGGTTGTGCTGGTGAGCTGGGCGAGGGCAAATGGCACGGCCGCCCCGAGCTCGCGATGGTCCCGCAGCCGGGCGAGAGCACCCTTGAGTTCGTCGACGCGCGGATGCCCCCGGAACCGCTGCTGCATCGCGAAGACCTTGCGCATCGCCTGCGAGAAGCGGGCCTGCTCCTCCAGGGCGCGAACCTCCCGCAGGGCCTCCTCGAAGTCGCCCTCTTCCCACCGGGGTTCGTTCGGGTCGGCCGAGACGTCGTTGGGATCGGCGACGGTTTCCGGGTCGGTCACCAGCACATTGGGGTCTTCTTGGCCCTGGTCGTCAGGGTCCGCGGCCAGGTCGTTGGCGTCGGGGGTGTTCGGTTCGGTCTCGCCGGTGGGCGTGGGGCGAGGCGGCTGGGGCGGCGTGTTCGGTTCGTCGCGGGAGGGGGCGTCACAGCCGAGAAGGACCAGCGAAAAGATCAACAGGAACAGAGTCGGGCATCGAAGCATGCGTTACACCATGGGGGTTGTGCTGCGGGATCTCGAATTCGTTTCTCGTCGCCCATTCATAGGCGATCTCGCCCCGGCGGACAAGAGCATTTGACGCGGCCGTTGTTCAACACTCTCGCGTGGGTGCGGTTTCGTAAGTCTATCGCGATGGGCGAGCGGGTTTGCCTCCCGGGCGGAGGAATCGTAGGTTCCGGGTGTGACGGATCGGCCTGCGTGCAGACGCCGGAACCGTCAGGGGGCATGCGTCCCCGTGCAGAACAACTGGAGACTTACAGCCCGGGAGGTTGCGCATGACGCACAAAACTTCGATTCTCGCCGCCGCGATCGTTCTGCTCCCGATAGCCCTGTCGGGGGGAGACGCATTCTGTGATTCCCTCGCCGTCCCTTCCGCCAGGCCGATGGACCGCCCCGCCCGGACCGTCTACTGCCTCGATGAGATCGACATGCTGGGATGCGACCTGCCGCCGCTGAACACGCTCGATCGGCCCGCCAGCGGGCCCGATGCTACCACTTCAGTTGAATCTGTCGGCCGTCTTTCTCCAGCGTCACCGAGCTCGAGGTAACCCGCTTCAACGTCGCCCCGTCCACCCGCTGACCGATGCGGACGCACTTGCCGTTGATCATCGCGAGGTTCCCGCCGGCACCGTTGACGATGGCCTGCAGCGTGTACCCGTCGCGCGATCGCGCGTCGGCGGGCTCCTCCCGCCCGGCAGGTGCCGGCTTGGAAGCATGTCCCGAAGCGCCGCTGCGGGTGTCGGCCGATTTCCCGCCGCCCGATCGGCGGGCTTTGATCAGGTCCATCAGCGTCCCGGCAGTGCTCTTCTCGCCGCCCGTTTCGCGTTTGGCAGCCGACGTCGACGCATCGGCCCAGTTGCCTTCACCCTCGGCGGCCTTCACCGATCGCCGGGTGGGGTCATTGAGACGCTCTTCCACGAGCCTGCGGTGCTCGGGATTCTCGTTGCCCTTGTCGCGCAGGGTTGTGACGTGGTCTTCCAGGTCGCCCAGGGCGTTGCGCATCTCGTTCCACCCCATCCGAACGCCCATCGCCAACCCGCCCAGCATGATCACAGCCGCCACCCAGTGCACCAGGCGACGGGTTCCGCCGGCCTTGGGGGACGCCAGCTCGTCGGGCACGGTGTAACCCTCTTGCCGCGGCGGTTCGGCCAACCGGTAGGCCGGCGTCTCGTCCGCCAGGGGGATCAGCCCGTCGTCACTGGTTGGGACGTCCTCGCCGTCGAGCGTCTGGGCGGGCGAGCGGGTCTGCTCCTGGCCGGGCCAGTCCCAGCTTTCCAGGTCCACCTCTTCGGTGCTCTCCTGCGGGGCAGCGGGGAAGGTCGGCTCGACCGATAGCCGATCCGGCGTGGGGTCGTGATCTGATACATCGCCGATGGACTCGTCCTGGAACGACATGCGCGCACCTCCAAATGCTGCCTCCCGCGTCGCTGCGGGCCTCCGTTGCTTTGGTCGGTCGATCCGCCGGACGACTTGACCAGTGAAAACAACCCGCCCGGCGGGGTAGAATGCCCCGACCTGCTCAGGAGAAACCCATGGTGGACATCCGCACCGCCGAGCGGCGCGACCTGCCGGCGATCAACGCGATCTACAACGAAGTGGTGGAGCATTCGACCGCCTGCTTCGACCTCGAGCCGATCTCGCCTGCCCAGCGCGAGGCGTGGTTCGACGCGCACGGGGAGGACCGCCCCATCCTGGTCGCCGAGCAGGCCGGCAGGGTGGTTGGCTGGGCGGGGTTGCACACGTTCATCCGAAAGCAGGGCTCGCGGCACGTGGCCGAGCTGAGCGTCTACGTGGATCGCGAGCATCGCAGCCGGGGCGTCGGGCGATCGCTGATGGAGGCGTTGCTGGAGGCGGGTCGATCGGCGGGGGTAACGCGGATCGTGGCCTACATCGCCGGGGGCAACGAGGCAAGCGTCCACCTGCACGAATCGATGGGCTTCACCCACGTGGGTGTGCTGGAGGGCGTGGGTTTCAAGTTCGGGCGATACGTGGACGTAACGGTCATGCAGCGGTCGCTGGGGTGAGGGTGCAGGCTGCCGCTGGGCGTGTTTCTGCTCGGCATGGGGCTTCAGTGGTGGCTGTCGGTGCGATTTGTCCGGGGGGGGTGTCGCTTTCGCCGGTGGCTTTGCTTGCAGGGATCGGGCAGGGGCGCGTATACTTCGGGTTGAGAGTCCTAAGGAGCACAGCGCTATGAAGCAATACGAAGGCCAATTGGTCGCACCGGGAGATGCCCGGTTCGCGATCGTCGTCAGCCGATTCAATGAATTTGTGACCTCCAAGCTGCTGGGCGGGGCGGCCGACGCCCTGTCGCGCCACGGCGTGGACGTCGAGAAGAACGTCGAGGTCGTCTGGTCGCCAGGGAGTTTCGAGATTCCGCTGCTGGCCCAGAAGCTCGCCGCCAGCGGGCGGTACGCCGCGGTGATCTGTCTCGGTGCGGTGATTCGCGGCGGGACCGACCACTACAACTACATTGCCTCGGAGGTGGCCAAGGGCGTCGCCCAGGCGGCGATGAACACGTCCGTCCCGTGCATTTTCGGGGTGCTCACGTGCGACACCATCGAGCAGGCGATCGAGCGGGCGGGCACGAAGGCCGGCAACAAGGGCGCCGACGCCGCCAACTCGGCGATCGAGATGACCAGCCTCCTCAACCAGCTGCCTTCCTGAGCGGCCAAGGTTTCCTGTGGCACAACATCACAAAGCGCGACGACTGGCGATGCAGGGGCTCTGCTGCCTGGACAGCCAGGGAAGCTCAGCCATCGACCTGGTCGTGGAATTCATCGAGGACGCCCGCGACGAGGAGGCGACCATTCGCGAGGCCCGCTCGCTGATGCTCGGGACGTTTCACGATCTCGAGCAGGCCGACGCGGTGCTCAAACGCCACGCCCGCCACTGGGACCTCGGACGCCTGGCGCTGGTGGACCGGAATATCCTGCGGATCGCCACCCACGAGATGCTCGTCGGGCGCGTGCCATACAAGGTGGCCATCTCCGAAGCGATCCGACTGGCGAAAGAGTTCTCCTCCGCCCAGAGCCCGCGGTTCATCAACGGCATCCTCGACGCGGTGGCCAAGGAAATCCGGGAGCACACCACCCGCCAGCCCCGGTGAGTGCGTTCCGTCGCACCGGCCCTGCCTGCCGGCAGCCGAGAGCGAAAACAAAACAAACCATGGGCAAGATGCCCATGCGACGCTTACCGTCGCACGGCCTTCCAGGCCGTGTCTGCCGACAGGCAGATTCGCCGAAGGCGAAAACAAAACAGACCATGGGCAAGATGCCCATGCGACCAGCGAATTCATACGGAGTGAGACGAGATGGCACTGTTTCGTAAGGCACTGCAGAAGCTCGCCAAGGGCCTGAGCAAAACCAAGGAACGCTTTGTGGGCGGCCTGCGGGCGATGCTCGCCGGGCGGAGCATCGACGAGGACCTGCTCGAAGAACTCGAGGCCAAGCTCATCCAGGCCGACGTCGGCGTCCAGGCGGCCACCCAGATCGTCTCGGACCTGCGCGAGGCCCACAAGGACGGCCGGGTCGAGAAGGGCGAGGACGTCATCGAGTTCCTCAAGACCGAGATCAAGTCGTATTGGCCTCCCGCCGACCGCAGCGTACACATGGCCGCCGAGGGTCCGACGGTGATCCTGGTCGCGGGCATCAACGGCGCCGGCAAGACCACCTCCGTCGCCAAGCTGACCTGGCACTTCCAGCAGCAGGGCAAGAAGGTCGTTCTCGCCGCCGGCGACACCTATCGCGCCGCGGCCGTCGAGCAGTTGACGATCTGGTCCGACCGGCTGGGCGTGGACATCATCAAGAGTTCCACCGGTGGCGATCCCGGCGCGGTCGTCTGGGACGCCTGCGACGCCGCCCTCGCCCGCGATGCCGACGTGCTGCTGGTGGACACCGCCGGGCGTCTGCACACGCAGGAAAACCTCATGCGCGAACTGACCAAGATCCGCGACGTCGTCGCCAAGCGCATGCCGTCCGCCCCGCACGAGGTGCTGCTGGTGCTGGACGCCACCACCGGCCAGAACGCCATCAACCAGGCCCGGAAGTTCATGGAGGCGATCGACGCGACGGGCATTTTCCTGGCCAAGCTCGACGGGACAGCCAAGGGCGGAATCGTGGTCGCCATCCGAAACCAGATCGACCTTCCGGTGAAGTTCGTGGGCGTCGGCGAACAGTACGAGGACGTCGAACCGTTCGACCCCGACCGCTTCGTGGAAGCCCTCTTCGCCTGAGAAAGCCGAAGGCGAAACGGAGTCGCGGGTCAGTCGTAGGGCCCGCAACTTGTTGCGGGCGCAATCGCAGGTCGATGTGGGACAAGCACCCTTTGGAGCTTGTCATTTGGAATTTGGATGTTCGTCTCTCTACCCCCACGGTTCGCGGAGCTCACCATGGGGCTTCAACGATACTCCGGGTGCCACTGACGTCTCCGCACGTCAGTGCCGTAGGGCCTGCAACTTGTTGCGGGCGCATTCGCCGAAGTCAGAACACAACAGAACATGGGCAAGATGCCCATGCGACGTTTGGCGTCGCACGGCCTTCCAGGCCGTGTTCGCCGAAGGCGAAAACAAAACACAACAGAACATGGGCAGGATGCCCATGCGACGCGATGACCGTAGGACCCGCAACTTGTTGCGGGCGGGATCGGCGAAGACGAAAGAGAACAGAACATGGGCTGGAAGCCCATGCGACGCGATGACCGTAGGGCCCGCAACTTGTTGCGGGCGCGACGCGGGTCGATGCGGGCCATCACTCCTTGGAGCTTGTCATTTGGAATTTGGATTTTCGCTTTTCTACCCCCACCTTTCGCTTCGCTCAAGATGGGGCTTCAACGATACTCCGGGCAGACTTGTTCTGGGGCTCGGGAGGAACGCGGTGGCTGTGCGGATGCATCGGCTCGCCAGAGCTGCCGGTGGAAAGTCGCGCAAGGTTGTCTCAACTGGACGATGCTCATGTGACGATGGTATAATGCGTTGCACCGTCGGCATCGGCCGAGGCGCACTGGGAACAGGACACTACGTCGAAAGGAGCAACTCATGGTAGCAGCAATGGCATTGCTGGCGCAGGAAAACGGCGGTGGCGCCGGGATTATCGGCATCATCTATCTGGCGGTGATCGTGCTGATGATCGCGGGCATGTGGAAGACGTTCGCCAAGGCGGGCAAGCCGGGATGGGCGGCGATCATTCCGATCTACAACATGATCATTCTGCTGGAAGTCGCCGGGAAGGACTTGTGGTGGATCGTCTTGTTCTTCATCCCGTTCGTAAACCTGATCGCAATGATCCTGGTCGCGATCGCCGTGGCGGAGAATTTCGGCAAGAGCGCCGGGTTCGGCGTGGGCCTGGCGTTGCTTGGGTTCATCTTTTTCCCGATCCTGGGCTTTGGCGACGCTCAATACAAGGGCGGTGGCAAGCAGGTTGTGGACGAGCCGGCCCCGGCTGCTCCGCAGCCCCCGCAGCAGTGAGTGTTTGCCCGGAAGGGCGACAGCACGGTACCATTCCATCGGCCGGGACGCTTTTTGCGAGCATCCCGGCCGATGTTTTGCGCCCCGGCGGCAGAATTCTCCGGCCCGTCATCGGCGAAACCCCGCCGGCGGAGGCGGGTTTCGTATACTTGCCAACCCCAACACGGAGACCCCCGATGAGCCAGACTGCCACCCCGCCGCCCACGCCCGGTATGAGCCCGACTACCGCGACGCCCCCCATGCCCGAATCGCTGCTGGTTCCGCACCGGGCCGTCCCGGTGTACATTCTCGCCGGGGCCGGTGCGCTGATCGGGGCTGCCTTCAGCGCGCTGTCCTGGACCATCGGCGACGAGTTCGCCTGGACCTTCGCCATCGTCGCGTCGCTGGCGGTACTGCTGAACATCGGCGCGCTTCGCATGGCGCTGGCGGACCGGGCCTCCATCGCCGCCGGCAAGATGGACCCCGCCGGTGCGAAACCGGTGGGCATCGCCCAGTGGGTCGCCGTCGCGGGCATCGTGCTGCACGTGGGTTTCGTCGTCGGCCACGCCTGGTTCGTCGTGCTGCAACGGTAGCCGGACGCTTGCAGATTCTCCGTCGGCGTGCAGGCGCTGAGCATTCTCTGGGCGCTCTTCTTCGGCCCGGCGGCTGGGTGAATTTCAGATTGCTCGGCGACATGCTACAATCGCGGGCATGGACGAGTTCGACGTAGCCATCATCGGCGGCGGCCACGCCGGGGTCGAAGCCGCCCACGCCGCCACGCAACTGGGGGCGCGGTGCGCGTTGATCACGCTGCATCCGTCGACCATCGCCCAGATGTCCTGCAACCCGGCCATCGGGGGCGTGGGGAAGGGGCAGATTGTCCGGGAGATCGACGCCCTCGGGGGGTTGATGGGCCAGGCCGCCGACGCCACGGGCATTCAGTTCCGGATGCTCAACCGCTCGAAAGGCCCTGCCGTCTGGGGCCCGCGATGCCAGTCCGACCGCTACGCCTACGCCGCCTGGATTCATCGGGCGCTGGGCGAACTGGAGGGCCTGACCATCCTCGCCGGCGAGGCGGTCGCGGTGCTTACCGAAGACGGCTGCGTGAAGGGAATCCGGGTGCGCCCGACGGGCGACGATGCGGCATCGCTCCGGGCAGCCGAGGGCGCCCCGTTGGACGACGAGCTCGCCCGCAGCCGAGAGGCCCGGCAGGCGGCTGCGTCCGGCGACACGTACGACGTGGGCTGCCGGGCTGCGGTGGTGACGGCAGGGACGTTTCTGGGCGGCGTGCTGCACGTGGGTGAGCGGACGTGGTCGGCCGGTCGCTACGGCGAGGAGGCGTCCGGCGGGCTGGGCGAGTCGCTGGCGGCGCTGGGGCACCAGGCGGGGCGGATGAAGACGGGCACCTGCCCGCGTATCGACGGGCGGACCATCGACTACGATCAATGCACGCGGCAGGACGGCGACGAGAACCCCTCGCCGTTCTCGTTTCTCAACGATGAGCTGGTCGTCGAGCAGATTCCGTGCTGGCTGAGTGCGACCACGCCGGAGATTCACCGGGTGATCCGCGAGAACTTCCACCGCGCCCCGCTGTACACCGGGCAGATCCGGTCGGCCGGCCCGCGGTATTGCCCGTCCATCGAGACGAAGCTCGAGAAGTTCCCGGACAAGGACACCCACCAGGTGTTCATCGAGCCGGAAGGCAGGGATACCCACTGGGTGTACGTGAACGGGATTTCCACGTCGCTGCCGATCGACGTGCAGGAGTTCATGGTGCGACACATCCCCGGGCTCCAGCAGGCCGAGGTGCTTCGGTGGGGCTATGCGATCGAGTACGACTACTTTCCGCCGACGCAGCTGACGGCCACGCTGGAGAGCAAGCGGGTGGGGGGGCTGTTCATCGCCGGTCAGCTCACGGGCACGACCGGTTACGAGGAAGCGGCAGGGCAGGGGCTCCTGGCGGGGGTCAACGCCGTGCGGTCGCTGCGCGAGCAGCCGGGCGTGGTGCTGCGGCGGGATGAAGCGTACGTCGGTGTGATGATCGACGATCTGGTGACCAAGGACGTGGTCGAGCCGTATCGGATGTTCACCAGCCGGGCCGAGTGCAGGCTGTCGTTGCGGGCGGACAACGCCGACCGTCGTCTGACGCCCATCGGCGAGGAGATCGGCCTGGTGGGTCACCGGCGGGCCAGGCGGTTCGCCGCCAAACAGCAGGTGGCCGGGCGGATCGAGCAGATCCTGCGCGAGACGCGTCACGCCGGAAAGACGCTCTGGGAGCGGATGCAACAGCCCGAGATGACGCTGCGGGAGGTGGCTGAGCTGGCCGGCGAGGCTCGCGGTGAGCTGGAGGATCTGCTCGCCGAGGAACCGTCGGCAGGGTGGTCGGTCGGCGTCGACGCGCGATACGCCGGCTACGTCGAGAAGGCCCGGGCGTCGCAGGAGGCGATGGGGCAGCTCAGCGACCGCCCGATCCCGCCAGATTTTGCGTACGAGGACGTTTCACACCTTCGCATCGAGGCGAAACAGCGGCTGGCTGCCATCCAGCCACGCACGTTGGGGCAGGCCCTGCGCATCAGCGGGATCACGCCGGCCGACGTGACGGTGCTGTCGATCCACCTGGCCCGGGTTTGCGGGCGAAGATGAAGAAATTGTGTCCTTTCGATTGGATTCCTGTTGCGAGCTCTTGGGGTGGGTGTTAAATTGGGCAATCTAGAGAAGCTGGGGAGTTGTAATGGGTTTCGTTAAAGGGATGGAAACGAGGTAAATTCGCGGTCACTGGGAGGCAAAGGAGTAACCAATGGAAGAGCAGTACGTTACGGAAAACGGGAATAGTACGAATCCATCAAGAGAGGAAGGGCGTGGCGCCGATAGGTACAAAGCAAGGACGCGATTGAGCCCGTCGCAGGACAGTGGGAAGACGGGCGATACCGAAACCAGAGCAGCATACAGCGGCGAGGGGTCGCTCGACGACGCGAGGAGCACGGAGGCCGGGACGCACACGAGTGCCCTATGCAGTGGACGCAGAGTCCATCCACGCCCGGAAGGTGAGGTCAGTATGAGCACCACAACCCCGCAGAATGCAGGATTGGCCCTGGAAAGCAACCAGGCGGGTAAGAAGGAAGCCATTCGGCTGCGTCGCCGTCCGCGGCGGTTTCGGCCGACACAGCTGGCGGACGTATCCTCGGCGATGAAGCTCACCGGGCAGGTGCGCGAGCTGCCTGAGATCCGCTGGGACCTGGTCAACGAGGTCCGCGCGGAGATCGAGGCGGGCACCTACGAGACCCCCGAGCGGATCGACGCCACCGTCGAGATCCTGCTTGAGGAACTGCTCGGACCGAAATAGATCCACACACAAGGCGGCGGGATTCCCTCCTTCCCGCACCTGTACCGAGGACGACGACCGATTTGCGCATCGGTCGTCGTCCGTTTTTTGTGGACCTGTGGCGACCGGAATGCGAGGATATTGCGTATATATGGGTTGCCGAGGGGCAAAAACGTTGCAAGACTTCTGCGTTTTTTGCGATTCTTCGCTGCCTGATCCGATGTTAAAATGGATAGACGTGATAAAATATAGCGACTGGGGGACCTGACCGGTCTGAAGCTGCGGGCCGGGCGGATCCGAGCAAGCGGGAGAAGCGTGTTGGAACAGAAGGCCGTCTACACCACCGGCGAGGCTGCAGACCTCTGCAAGCTCTCACAGCAGACGATTATCCGCTGTTTCGACAGCGGGCAGTTGCAGGGGTTCCGTGTGCCGGGCAGCAAGTTCCGCCGCATCCCGCACGATTCGCTCCTGGAGTTCATGAAGAGCAACGGCATTCCGCTGGACGGGTTTGATTCTTCCAGCGGCAAGATCAAGGTGCTGGTGGTCGACGACGACCCGCAGATCGTGGAGTTGTTCATCGACATTCTCAAAGACGATGGCCGATTCGAAGTGGCCACCGCCGAGACCGGTTACGACGCCGGGATGATGACCGAGCAGTTCCGCCCGGATATCGTCATCCTGGACTTCATGCTTCCGGACATCAACGGGAACGTGGTGTGCAGGAGCATCCGGCAGAACCCCGACCTGGCCCATACCAAGGTGCTGATTATCTCGGGCATGGTCAATCCGTCGGAGGTTCAGGCGCTGATGGACGCGGGCGCCGACGAGTTCATCAAGAAGCCGTTCAACATCGAGAAGGTCGTCCAGCGCGTCCTCGAGTTGGTCGGCCAGAAGGCCTAGGCCGAAAGCGCAGGGCGTCGTGTCGGGTCCATCACGACAACTCGAACCCAAGGGGGAACCGTTGACCGATCGACAGCTGGACGTGCTGATCCGTGAGTTGGGCGCGCTGCCTACCCTGGCGGGCATCGCCGGGCGGGTGATCCGGTCGGCCTCCACGCTGGGAGAAGATCCAGCCGCCCGGGACCACCTGGCCTCGCTGATCGAGCTGGATCCGGTGCTCTCGATCAAGGTCCTCCGGTCGGCCGCCCCGGCAGGGGACGATTCGAAAGGCCTCTGCGGCGCAATCGACCGCATCAGCGACGAGAAGCTCCTCTCGTCGATGCTTTCCCTGGAGGTCTCCCAGCCGTCGCTCAACCAGGACGACCAGGACGTGGTGGACCTGCCCGGCCTCTGGAAGCACTCTCTGGCGGTGGGGTTGGCTGCGCGCATGTTGGCCGAGCGAATCCGCCTTCCGCACCGGCCCGACGAAGCCATGCTCTGCGGGCTGCTGCACGATATCGGCAAGATCGCCCTGGCCACCGCCCTGCCCAAAAGCTACGACCGCGTCTGGACGCAGTGCCACACCCACCAGGGCAACATCATCGACTACGAGCGGGACACGCTCGGGACCGACCACTGCACCTTCGCCCGCCGCCTGGCCCAGCACTGGAAACTCCCCCGCGCCGTTCAGGACGTCCTGTGGCTGCACGTTCAACCCATCGAGGCGATCCCTCAGGGCATCGATCATCGAGCGCTGGTGGCGCTGGTGGGGTTGGCCGACGCCATCGCGCGCAAGGCCCGCATCGGTGCCAGCGGCAACTACGCTTTCGTCCGATCCCCCGAGCAGACCGCCTCGCTGATGAATGTTCCCGACGCGGTGCTCAAGGACGTCCAGGACCGCCTGCCGGACTCGGTCGCCCGGGCGGCTGAGACGCTCGGGCTGGACGCCCCAGCCGACGCTGCCGGCCTGGTTCGCACACTGATGGACGCCAACGCGAGGCTGGGACGAATCAACGAAAAACTCCGCCGTCAGAGCCGGCACCTCAGCAACCAGGCCGACGCCCTGCGGCGGATCCGCCAGTTCGCCGTTTCCCTGCCGGCCGACTCGACGGTGGCCGATCTGCTGGTGTACATCGGCAACTCGATCGCCGATGCCCGCAGCAGCCACTCCACCGAAGGGGCGGACGTGGTGGCCTACAGCATCGAGCCCAGCAGCAAGGAGATTCTCGCGGTCCGCTGCAACGGTCAGGATCGCTCCGACTGGCGGACCCTTGCGCCGGCGAAGGGGTTCACGCCCACCCCGCCGCCCACCGGCGCTTCGACCGGTGACGTTCTGGAAACGCTTCTGGACGATCCCTCGCAACTGGGCGACTGGGTGGACTCCTCGGACTGGATCCACCGCCCGATGGTCAGCGCGTCGCGCTGGGTGGGCGGGCTGCTGTACGCCCCGCTGGCGATTTCCTCGCGCGAGCACGCGGTTTCGTCATGGGCGCTGGTCGAGGCGATGTCCCTGGTGCTGGCGGTGGTGCAGGAGCGCAACAGCGCGATGGCGCTATCCGAACAGCTCGCCGGGGCCTCGCAGGTGCTGGCCGAGACGCAGGATGCCATCGCGGACATCAAGATGATGGCGGCGGTCGAGCAGATGGCCGCCGGCGCTGCTCACGAGATCAACAACCCCCTGGCGGTGATCGCCGGGCGGGCGCAGCTGATGGCCGAGCGCGCCGAGGACGAGGACGAACGCAACACCTGGCAGACCATTTCCCAGCAGGCCCAGCGGGTCAGCGACATTATTTCCGACCTGATGGAGTACGCCGCCCCGGCGCGTCCGAGGCCCCATCCGGTGGCTGTGGACGAACTTCTCCAGGAGGCGGCGGACACCTTTTCGGAATCCTCTCAAGATGCCGCGATATACATCGATAATAAGGGTGGAGACGACACGCCTCCGGTCTGGGTGGATCGATCCCAGATCTGTTCGGTGCTGGTCGAGCTGATTCGCAACGGGGTGGAAGCCGCGGAGAGCCAACCCCAGGTTCATCTTCTGGCGGACGCCGATGAGGTCAACGACGCGGTTCGCCTGACGGTTCGTGACAACGGGACGGGAATGGACGAGCAGACCCTCTCCCGTGCCACCATGCCATTCTTCTCCGCCCAGCAGGCAGGGCGACGCAGAGGGCTGGGCCTGTCCAAGGCGAAACGGATCGTCGAGATGAACGGCGGAAAGCTCTGGATCGATTCGACCCCGCACCGCGGTACGAGCGTACACGTTCGGCTGCCGGCCATCCGAGGCGAAAGCAGCCCTCAACAGGTGTCGATATGACCATGCAGCAGCAGAAGACCTCACGTGTCCTGGTTGTGGATGACGAGCCCGGCATCCGCGAACTGCTGGTCGATGCGCTTAACCAGGACGACCTCGATGTCTCCACCGCCTCCAGCGGGCACGAGGCGATCGCCAAGGCCTCCGACTGGAGGCCCGACCTGCTGGTGACCGACCTGCTCCTGGGCGACTGCACGGGGCTGGACGTGATCGACTCGCTCTGCGAGACCATCTCCGAGAACATCCCCGCGGTGGTCATCACCGGGCAGAACGACCCGGCCTGGCTGAGCGAAGCCTCCCGGCGTCGACCCATCGAGATGATTACCAAACCCCTGGACCTCGAACGACTTCGCGGGGCCATCCGCAACGGTCTGGCCCATCAGGCGGTCTACGAGACCACGCGGGTCCGCACGAAACGACTTCGCAAGCTCGCCCGCGCCGCCAATCAGGAACGGCGAGACATGCAGCGCAAGCTCAACGAAACCTGCGTGGACCTCACCGAAGCCTATCGCACACTCAGCGGACGGCTGAGCCTGCAGGAAATCATCCTCACCTACCAGAACGAGTTGATCGGCGCCCAGACCGACGATGACGTCTTCCGGGCGATGTTCCGTACCTTCGTCCGCCGCTCGGGGCCGGTGTTCGGCATCTCGATGGTCTGCGACGCCAACGCGAATCTTCGCGTGGTGGGCCGATTCGGCGTTCCACACCCCGACAGCCTGGACTTCTGCCAGGAACTCGCCCAGCCGATGGTGGAATCGCTGCTGAATCAGCCCGAAATGCTGCTGATCGACACCACCGACAACCAGGACATGTTCGACCCGTCGATCCGCAAATACCTCGTCGGGCTCAACACCCTCGGCGTTCCGCTGATTCCCTCGCCCGGCGAACTGATCGGCATTGTCGTGTTCTACCGCAAAGGCGAACAGCCCTTCACCGACTTCGATCAGAACCTCGCCGAACTGATGGCCACCCCAACGGCCATCGCCGTGCGACGCAACGATTGAGGCATGTGATCAGGCGAAAGCCACGTCCCGAGGACATAAAAAAACGCCCACGAGTCTGCAGACTCGTGGGCGTTCTTTTGTTCATGTTGTGGAGGCACGTTGCCGGCGAAGCTGCTCGCGGGTCGTGCCGGCCTTCACGGCCGAAGTCTAGTACCGGTAATGCTCCGGCTTGTAGGGCCCGTCGGCAGGGATGCCGAGATACTCAGCCTGATCGTCGGTCATGCGGGTGAGCTTGGCGCCCAGTTTGTCCAGGTGCAGCCGGGCGACCTCTTCGTCCAGCTTCTTGCTGAGACGGTAGACGCCCACGTCCTTGGGGTTCTGCCACAGGTCGATCTGGGCGAGCGTCTGGTTCGTGAAGCTGTTGGACATCACGAAACTCGGGTGACCCGTCGCGCAGCCGAGGTTCACCAGGCGTCCCTCAGCCAGCAGGAACACGCTGTGTCCGTCGGGGAAGGTGAACATGTCGGTCCCGGGCTTGATGTTGGTCCGCTCGATGCCCGGATACTCCATCAGGGCGTCGACCTGGATCTCGTTGTCGAAGTGCCCGATGTTGCAGACGATGGCCTGGTCCTTCATCTTGGCCATGTGATCGATGGTGATCACGTCCTTGTTGCCGGTGGTGGTCACGAAGATGTCCGCCTCTTCGAGGGCGTCTTCGACGGTGCACACGCGATAGCCGGCCATGCATGCCTGCAGGGCGCAGATCGGGTCGATCTCGCTGACCAGCACGCGGGCCTTCTCGTTGGCCATCGACTGGGCCGAGCCCTTGCCGACGTCGCCGAACCCGCAGATCATCGCGGTTTTTCCGCTGAGCAGCACGTCCATCGCCCGCTTGATGCCGTCGGTCAGCGAGTGTCGGCAGCCATAGACGTTGTCGAACTTGCTCTTGGTGACCGAGTCATTCACGTTGATCGCCGGAACCAGCAGCTCGCCGCGTTCCTGCATCTGGTAGAGACGGTGTACGCCGGTGGTGGTCTCCTCGGAGACGCCCTTCCACTCCTCGGCCGCCCTGTGCCAGAACTGTCCATCTTCCTTCTGCACGCGTTTGAGCAACTCGTTCTGGATCTTGAGTTCCTTGTTGTCCGTGGGCTCATCGAGCATGGCCGGGTTGTCCTCGGCCTGGAAGCCGCGATGCATCAGCAGCGAGGCGTCGCCGCCGTCGTCCACGATCAGCTGCGGACCCTTTCCGTCCGGCCAGGTCAGCGCCTTTTTGGTGTATTCCCAGTACTCCTCCAGCGTTTCGCCCTTGTAGGCGAACACCGGGATGCCCGCGGCCACGACGGCCGCCGCGGCATGATCCTGCGTGGAGAAGATGTTGCAGCTGGCCCATCGGACGTCGGCACCGAGCTCGACAAGCGTCTCGATGAGCACCGCCGTCTGGATGGTCATGTGCAGCGAGCCCATGATGCGTACGCCCTGGAGGGGCTTTTCCGCACCATACTTCTCGCGCGTGGCGATGAGGCCGGGCATTTCCTTCTCGGCGACTTCGATTTCCTTGCGTCCGTAGTCGGCCAGGCCCAGGTCTTTGATCTGATAGTCTGATCCCGTGTTCACAGTCGTCATGAGTGCTTCACTCCCATTCGAGGTTTGCAGCGAGTCCATGCCCTGAATGATTCATTCCAGTAGCAGAATGTCAGGGCGAGGGAACATTGTGGCCGAAATCGCGGCCAAATGCAACCACCTCGTCGTGCTTTGTCTCGGAGGGACTCACCGCAAAGCGGAACCCCTGCCCCATGATTTCATTGACCCACCCGGCGATCCCTGCGATATATGGAGGCGCGCGTCCGGAAAACCCAGCCGGCAATGCGTGCAAACCCCGGAAACGACAAACGGACAGGAGCGGTTTGAAGGTGAGCCGAACAGTACGATCAGCCCTCGTCGGCTGTGGAAAATTCGCCAAGCGACATTGCGTCAACGTGTGCGAAAAGGCGCTCGTGGAAGGCCTGAGCATCGACTGGGCCATCGACCTGGACGCCGCCGCAGCCGAGACATACGCCGAGACATACGGAATCCCCAATTGCTCCACCAACATCGATGACGCGTTGGCCGACGAGAGCATCGACGCGGTGCTCGTCGTCACGCCGCCCGAAGCGCACGTGCCCCTGAGCATTCGCGCGATGCGGGCCGGCAAGATGGTCTTCTGCGAAAAGCCCCTCTCGTCGAGCCCCGCCGACCGCGCCGAGCTGCGATCCGCCCTCGCCGAGATGCCAGGCCGGCTGCTGGTGGGCTACTGCTACCGCTTCGCCCCGGCGTACGCCATCGCCCGCGAGCACGTGCGCCCCGCCGCCTTTTCCACCGCCCTGGTGCTGAACCACGAACGCGGCGGGCTCAACTATCTCACCCACAACGCCTGCCACGCGGTGGACACGATCCTCTCCTGGCATGACGCGCCGGTCGCGAAGGTCACTGCCCGTGGGACCGATCTCGCCTGCCAGCCCCACCCCGCCGAGCAGTTCGCCATCCTGCTGGAATTCGCCGACGGATCCCTCGCGAGCATTACCTGCGGCGGCTCTGCCAACGGAGCCCACATGCCCAAGTGGTACTACAAGGGCGTCGGCCGAAGCGGCCAGGTCGCCGAGGTCAGCATGCATCCGCCCGGCTGGGGCGTGTGGAAGAAGGGCGAGGAACTGCCCGAAACGTGCCCGTACTACGCCGGCCACGTCGCCGAACTGCAGCACCTGGTCGAATGCGTGCGAGAGGGAAAAGCGCCGGCCATCGACCCCGAAAGCGCCCTGGCCGTCGACGAAGTCATCGCCGAAGCCCGCAAGCAGCTTGGCCTGTGACAACACCTCCAGCCACAGAGGTCACAAAGAACACGGAGAGGGGAGCGACAGGAGATTCACCATGAGCAAATCGAGAGAATGCGAAGGAAGCTGTTTCAGAAGCGCATGGTCAGTCGCCGCGTTGATGGTCTGCGTATCCTGCATGGGTTTCGGCATCTCACCGACATGCGGCATGCGGGAGAGGACAGTGACCTGACCGAGTAAGAGCGCAAAAGTAAAGGCAATGACCAGCCCGAGAGCCGACCAAAGCCTCCATGAGATAGTGTCGGTCAGAACCTTCGATTGTTCAATGCAATTCCCGTCTTTTTTCGTCCCCGGGCAGGCCGGGCCTTGGTGCCCACTTAACTCTCCGTGCCCTTGGTGTTCTCTGTGGCTACCCAGGTCGCCAGAATTCCGATCGGAGTT
>CAZFPT010000035.1:0-24751 GCA_964521005.1 uncultured Planctomycetaceae bacterium
GTGCACGTCAAGGTCATTCTGTCCGGCGAGAAGGACCTGTCGAACGACTACCGAATCGACTTTCTGCGGCAGTTTGACCGGTTCGAGGCTCGGCATGTCTACGAGCTTCTCTCGGCCGATGAGAGGGCACTTCGCGAGGACCGTATACGTCGGGAGCGACAGCAACTGGCCCGGCTGAAAGACCAACGCGAGCGCATGGCCAAGATCGACGCACTGCCCAAGCTTCACCCTCGGCGCGTGCTTCGGGGGCTGGCGCGGAGAATGCGCATCGCAAATGAGTCGCCCCACGTTCAGGCTCGCTGGACCATTCCGTGGGTCGGCCACGACGAGGCCTTCGCGCAACGAGTCATCGAGCAGGAGCTTGGTGATGCAGACGACGCACTGCTGATCTTCGACTGGATCAGCGACAACATGGGGGCGTATCGGTCCTATGCGATGCAGTTTGTCGCTTTGGCCCGCAACATGGGAGTGCCGATCGTCTCCCTGCCCCATGGTGATGAACCTCACGCCTGCTGGATGACCCGTCGCGATGAGTTGGACCGATCGGCGCCCGACATCTACTCCACCGGGGCGGAGTTCGACGCCGTTGTGGCTCCCAACGCACTGTGCCAGGTGCGGTACCAACCCCATCTTCCAATCGAGCGTGTGCCCGTTCTGGGGTCTGCGCGATACAGCAAAGAGTGGGTTTCAGTTATTGATCAGTTGCTGCCCGAGTACGATCCACCCGAGCCCCATGACCCCCTGCACCTGGTGATGTACCTCAGGCATTTCGGCTACCCGCTCTTCTGGGATGAGATCGTGCGGACCATTCAGATGGTCACTCGTTTTCCCGATGTGCATCTGGTCGTTGTCCACCATCCACGACATCGCACGCTTGATCCGCTGATCCGGGCGTTCCCTGAGTTGGCAACCGGGCGGGCAGGGAATGTCTCAATCGTGTCCGACGTCCCCAGCGGCTCATTGATCCGCTGGGCCGACGCGGTGTTGGACCTCGGGACCAGCGCCGTGTTTGAAGCCGTCCGCCTCAACAAGCCCATCCTCTCGATGGAGTACCTCCACGCGACCTACACGACCGTCTCGCGTCTCATGCCCGAGACCATCTGCCACTGTCGCGACCATGTGCTCGATGCCGTCGAAGCCCTCCGCAAAGATCGCTCGGCGCTGCAACTCGACCCCGACAGCCGACAGCGATTCCTGCGGGAGGTGGTCGACGTGCCCGATGAAAACATCCTGCCGCGGTACGTCGAGTTCCTGGAAAGCATGCTCCATAGGGGCCGACGATGAATCCCCTGGCACGAGTCGGACGATGGTGGCGAACTCGTACCCCCCCCGAAGTCAAAGACCAAAGATTCTCTCACGAGATGGCCGAGACGATCCGCTCGGTCTGCTACTCCGATGTGATCTATCGCGGGGAGTTGTATCGCCGGTCGCATCCGGTGTACATCGAGATGGTGAACCTCGTCCGCCACGCCGGATGCCGGCGGATTCTGGAACTCGGGGCGGGCCTGTCCACGGGTCTGTGGGCGCGCTATGCAGATCAGACCGGCGCCGAGATCACCAGCGTCTGCGCGGAGTTCGCCCCGACGCGCTCCTACCTGGCCGAGACGCCCGAAGCGGAGCTGTTGGGCCGTTGCGTCCGCTGCATCGAGGGATTCACCGTGACGGCTGATCAGATGGAACGCTTCTACAACGCCGGTCCGCGGGATTCCCTTGCAGGCATTTCCGCCGAAGAGATCGCCGCGGCGCTGCGGCTGTTCAGCAGCCCGGTCAGCAGCGGACGGCCGAACCGGCGGACCGATTGGCTGACGCGGGAGTTCGGGGGCTCGGCGATGGCTTCGGACATCCTCATCCCCGACAAGAGGCTGGTGTTCACGCCGGCTGTGCTTGATGCATACAGCGAGGGGCTGGAGTATGAAAAAGAGTTGGACATGCTTCGCCAGGCTGAATCCCACGGCAGGGCTGGGGTGCTCGGTGATCTCCCCGGCGAGTGGGATTTCGTATTCTTCGACTCCGGCGAGCTGTCCACAATCGTGGAATGGGCGCTGCTGCGCGACCGGGTCACACCCGGCGGTTTCGTCGCCTTCCATGACATCTACTTTCCCAAGTCGATCAAGAGTTGTGTGGCCTGTTCTGCCGTCGTTGCCGACCCGGAGTGGGACGTTGTGTTCGTGGACGACACGACGCCGCAGGGGCTCTTGATCGCCCGGCGAGAAGGTCACGAGGAGGCCCGGCCTTGCTAGCGAAAATCCGATCCATGCTGGGGCTCTCTCGATCCGTCCCCAGGCGAGGTCACGCCGATGCGGCTGTGCCCGAACACGTGGAACGTCTGGAACGGATGCGGGCGTTCGATCCGTCGGTGCAGGTTCTTGATCGGCCGAAGTACGAGCTCGGCGACCACCCCCGAGGTTACCGCCAGTTCGAGTGCGAGTTTGCGGCCGGACATCTGCCCCAAGAAGGTCACGTTCTCGATATCGGGTCCTACCGCCTGTTCATCCTCGGGCTGCTGGCCCGCGGAAATGTCACGACGCTCGATGTTCGTGATCGCACCAGTTCAGTGCCGTCCGAGACGGTTCTTACAGGCGATGCCCGCCAGATCCCGTTGAACGACGAAAGCATGGACTGCGTCGTCAGTCTCAGCAGCATCGAACATTTCGGCCTGGGGCGGTACGGCGATCCGTTCGACCCGGAAGGCGACCGCAAAGCGATGGCTGAGATGGTACGGGTCCTTCGCCCGGGCGGAAGACTCCTGTTCACCACCACGCTGACTCAGGGCGCACCTTCGGTCGTTTTCCCCCGTCATCGGATCTATACACTGGAGCAAATCCATGGGATGTGCAAACGGCTCGACCTCCTAGGCGAGGAGTACTTCAGCCAATCGCAAGGAGAGCCGGTCGAGTTGGATCGGGTCGCCCGCGAGATCGGCCAATGGGATGTCTATTGCGGCTGCTGGCGCAAGCCTTAGAATACGCCCACTCACCGAAACGTACGAAAGGATCCCCGTATGGACGCTCAGTTGCACGTCGTTGGAATCATCCCGGCCCGCATGGGCTCCAGCCGTTTCCCGGGCAAGCCGCTCGCGAAGATCAACGGGGTGCCCATGGTCGGACACGTCTACCATCGCAGCAGGATGAGCCAGCGCCTCGACGAGGTCTACGTCGCCACGTGCGACGAAGAAATCGCCGAGTACGTCCGCTCCATCGGCGGCCAGGCCGTCATGACTGCCGACACGCATCAACGCGCCTCGGACAGAACCGCCGAAGCACTCGAGCACATCGAAGCCAAGACCGGCCGACGAGTGGACATCGTCGTGATGATCCAGGGCGACGAACCCATGCTCCACCCCGAGATGATCGATGAAGCCGTCAACCCGCTGATCGAAGACGAGTCCGTGCTGGTCTCAAATCTGATGGCCCCGATCAAAACGCCCGAAGAGCACGACGATATCAACGAGGTCAAGGTCGTCGTCGACCGCGACAACTTCGCGCTGTACTTCTCGCGCGAGCCGATCCCCTCGCCCCGAAAGGGCGGCCCGGACATCTCCCGTCGCAAGCAGGTCTGCATCATTCCGTTCCGGCGGGATTTCCTGCAGACGTTCAATGACCTGGAACCCACGCCGTTGGAAGTGGCCGAGTCCGTGGACATGATGCGCGTGCTCGAGCACGGCTACCGGGTGAAAATGGTTCCCACGCGATTTGACGTGTACAGCGTGGACACCGAAGCCGACCGGGCCCGCGTGGAAGAACTCATGCAGGACGACCCGCTTACCGCCCGATACGCCGGCGACTGACGGCTGCGGGGCGCAGAAAAACAGCCGGGCCGCACGGGGCAACCCGGCTGTTCTGTTGTCTGCGCGCGAGGGTCTGGCCTATTTCTTCACCGTCACGGTGATCGCCTTGTGGGCGGCGTTTCCGAATCGGTCGCTCACGCGCACCGCGATGCGGTGGGCGCCGGGCTTGAGGTCGTCCAGTTCGATCCGGATGGCCTCGGTGGTGCTGTCGGCGATCTCGTCGGTCGGCAGGGCCAGCTGCCACTTTCCGCTGTTCACCGCATAGTGGATGCTCGCGATGCGGCTGGAGGCGTCCTCGACCTGTGCGGTCACCAGCGCCACGCCGTTGCGGACCTGGGCGGCGAGGTTGCGAATCTCCGGGGCGGTGTTGTCCACGACGATCCGCGGCGAGATCCGCGAGGCCGTCAGCCCGCGCCGGGGGGCGTTGGCCCGGGCGTCGGAGGCGGTCACCTTCACCTCGTACACCCCATCGGCGACGGTCTGGGTGTTCCAGAGGTATTCGGGCTTGGCCAACTCGTCGGCGATCTCGGTCCACACTTTCCCGCCCACTTCGCGGAAGGACAGGGCGTAGGTCAGCGCGTCGCCGTTGCGGTCGGCCGCCTTGATGGCCAGTGCACGGATCGGGCCCAGGCCGCCGCCTTTGGGCCCGACTTTTACCGTCACGCCCGAGACGGCCGGGGCGAGATTGCCCACCTGGTGAATCAGCGTCACCGCACGGACGGCTGGCGTCTTGTCGCCGGTGGTGGTGAGCGTCAGACGATACTGCACGAATCGACCGGCCGGCGAGGCAATCTTCACGTACGACCCGTCGGCGGGAATTTCCTTCGACCAGTCGCTCCAGGTTTTCTCATCGGGCGTTTCGAGGTTTCCGCTGCGGGTGGCGAGGGTCACCTTCGTGCCTTCGGGAATCGAAGCCGACACCTTGGCGGTGCCCCAAAGCGCGATCTGCCTGGCGTCCATCGGCTTGGAAACCAGCGTCGCCGAGGCGTGGTACTCGTCGGCCAACTCCGCCACCGCCCCCTTGTTGGCGGCAGCCAGTATGAGCGATCCGTCGGCCCGGCGCGTCAGCGCGGTCACCTGCCCGGACGCCAGTTCCGCCAGTTGCACGATGCGATCTCCGTTGGGCGATACCGAGAACACGCCCCCGCCGTTGCCGGTCGCCAGATAGAGCGTTCCGTCGTCGGCCCGGTGCATGTCCAGGATGGTCACCGGGCGGCGGAAGACGGTCTCCACCACGCCGGTGGGTCGCACGAAGTACACCGCGTTGCCGGGCCCGTTGCTCTTGCCCGTCGGGCTGGTCGGTTGGCTGGCGGGCTTGGGTGGGGCGGGGCGGGCCGATCCGCCGTCGTCGCCGCCGTTCTTCGGCTGTGCCTTTGTGTTGGCGCCGTCGGGGCCCTCTTCGGGGTCCTGCTGTGCGGGCGTCTGGTCGTCGTCGTTGTCGGCCGGCTGGGTGGTCGTCCGGCGGGGTCGACCCTTGCCTTTGGCGGGGAGGGCGATGCGTTCGCCTTTCTCCAGCTTGCCGGATTCCTTGGCGGCAGCGTCATTGTCCGCGTCGGCAGGGGCGTCGCTTTCGGCGGGGAGGGCGTCTTCGATGGCCTCGGCGGCGTCGGGGTCGATGGCCTCCGCTCCTTCGTCGGCCGGTTGTGTCGTGGGAGACTTGCCTTCCTTTTCCTTGCTCGGGGGCAGGTCACCTTCGGCCTTGGCCTTGGACGCGTCGGAGGTGGCCGCGTACACCCCGCCTGTGGGGTGGATCGCCAGGGCGGCGATTTCCTTCTCGGCTGCGTCGTACGCCACGCGTCCGCTGCCCTTGGCGGGGTCGATCGCCAGGATCAGTCCCTTCTGGTCGGTCCCGGCGTAGAGCACGCCGTTCTTGGCGTCGTAGGCGAGGCAGAGGATGTTCCTGGCGTGGTCGGCCACGTCGTAGAGCTTCCTGCCCTCGCCGTCGGCGTTCACGTGCCAGACGGCCGCCTTCGTGCCCGTCGCGGCGAACAACCCGCCCTTGCCGTCCGGAACCATCGCCCAGACGTAGGTGACTTCCTCATGATTCCACACGGTCGAGGTCCGTCCTTCGAGATCCACGCGGTATACCCCGCCGCCGTGGCCGCCGGTGCCCACGAGCATGCCCTTTTCCCCGTCGGGCTGCAGGCAGGCGATCATCGTGGAGGGTACCTCGGCGAACCGATCGGCCTTGCCGTCGGCGATGCGGTAGATCCCGTTGCCCGCTCCGTCCGAGGCGAACAGCACCTTGCCGTGGACGATCACGTCGGAGACCACCGGCGGGGCCTTCTCCGCGGTGAGCAGCAGGTTCACCTTTCGCGTGAGGATGACCTCGCCGTAGGAGTCGACAGCGGTGCCTTTTTTCTCGGCCGGTGCGAAGTCGGCCTCGCTCTGATGCGTCCACGTGACCGGAGTGACGGCCGACGCTGTGGCGACCAGGGCGATGAGAACCAGTGTGCATGCGATCGAACGACGGGTCACGGGCGGGTCTCCTGTTTGTGGGTGGGGGTCTTCTCGGGCGTCTTGCGGACGGTGAACCGCCCGGCGACGCTGCCGTTGAGAACGTACCTGGTCTTCTGGGTCTGCACCAGCCGTTTGCGGGTGGTGTGGGTGTCCGGCAGGTTCGCCTGTCTCAGCAGGGCTGCCTTGCTTTCGGGCAGGTCGGGCAGCGCCTCGCGGTGAATCGCCAACCCGCCTTCCGGCAGTGAAATCTGCAGATAGAGCGTATTGGCCTGGGGAACCACCACGCGCCTGGCGACGGTCACGAGTTCCTCGGGCTTGCGGGCGGCGTACCTGTGGGGGTTGGCAGCCTGGTCGGCGGCGATCTCCCCGAAGTAGTCCATCGCCCGCAGTGTGTACGTGCCTTCTTCGATGTCCTTGGGCAGCTTGAACTTCACCGCCAGGCGCGTGCGCTCCTTGCGGTATCGCCGCAGCAGGATCGAACCGGTCACCGTGTCGCCGGGCTCGTACGTCTCGCCGTCCAGCCGAAGGTTCATCATGCTGGCAGCGATGTTGCCTTTCGAGACGGTCAACTCGACGCTGACCTTTTTGGGGAAGATCGGCTTGTGGTAGCGGTTGTTGGTCAGGGCGTAGACCACACGGGTCACGTCCGAGGCGGCGTCGTATCCGCCGTCGTTGCTGCCGAGGTTCTCAGCCGAGAGGGACGGGAGCTTGTCGTAGTCCACGCGAACCTTGTAGCGGGTGTGGTGCTCCAGCGGCGGGTTGTGCCACGCCAACACCGACTCGACGATCACCGCCCGCAGCAGCGTCGGGGTGAACCAGTACTCCTTGACCACCTCGTAGCGGTACTTGTGTACGCGGTCGGTACGCTCGTCGCGGACCGTGATCTCCACGGGGATCATGGTGGCCTTCTCGCCGGTTCGCCCGAGGATGCCCACGTAGGCGTCCTGGTGGAGCCGACCCCGCAGAACGCCCGAGCTGCCCAGCTTGAACGAACTGGTGAGCGACTTGACCACCGTGTGGACGTACGCGTTGGCCATGGGGTAGTCCACCTTGCCCTCGCCGTAGAACGCGTGGCCGAAGGCGAGCACGTTGTTGTCGATCACCTCGGTCACCGTACCGATGGCGTACCAGTCGGCGTCGCCGCTGACCAGGGGCACCGAGACGCTCGAACCCGGCGCCAGCTTGACGTCCTTGAGATGGTGGGCGGTCTTGCCGCCGACCCCGCCGGCCCGGACGGGCATGAGATGTCGGCTGGCGAACAATGCGCTGGCACGCTTGGCGACGCCGTCGCTCATCCCGGAAATCAGCAACGGGCAGCGAAGCGGAGTGAGGCGCGGGGTGGCGTCGGCATCCGACGAACGCTCCGTCTGGCCCCTGGCGTTGAAGACCTTGGCGAAGTCCCGCTTGGTCCCGTCGCGCAGCAGCAGGGCGAGCTGTTTGTCGGTGAGGGTCGTTCGCCCGGTCGCGTCGCTGGATCGCCGGGCGGTGTCGTCCTCGGCTGCCTCATCCAGCACGCCGGAGATCGAGAGCATGTGCGTGATGGGCTGAATTCCGCAGAGAGGCTCTTTCGATAGGTTCCAGCCGAACGCCAGTGCGCCGATCATCTTGAACTTTCCGTCGGCAGGGTCTCGCACGTACATCGGCGAGCCGCTCATGCCCGAGATGATCCCCGATTTCTCGAAGTCGAAGCTGTCCGACGAGACGGTCGCGAGGATCCCGTCCTGGGCGGTGTTGAAATTCGCCACGACCGAGACGATCTCGAAATCGAACTTCTCGATCTTCGTACCGGCCAACACACTGAGCCCATAGCCCTTCATGCCGCGTTTGAGCTTGCTGTGGTGGAGGTACTTGTCGGACTTCTCGACGAACGCCCGGGCAGCCGAGAGGCGATTGCCCTCAACCGGGGGGCGGTTGGCATCGGCAGAGCAGGCCGGCAGGGCCGTGGCGGCGAGGGTCAGCAGGACAACGACGCGTCTCATTTGGTTCTCCCGGATCGTGCCAGAAATCATGTCTCACCATGCTATGGAACGGACGCTCGCCCCGCCAGAATATTCGGTACGCTCGTGCAGGTCCGGGGGTTCTGACCACTGGCGTGCGGGCCTCCCGGGCGATACAATCGAGCCGGCCAGACACTCAGTGGGGTAATGACGGGAGACAGGACCATGCAAGCAGTTACGTGTCCTCGGTGCGGCAGGGAGCTCAACGTGGGGCGAGAGGTGCACAATGTGCGTCTCCGCTGCAAGGCGTGCGGGGAGGTTTTCGTGGGAAGCACGCGCCCGGCCGATGGAACTCAGGATCCCCTGCCCGGGCCAAGCTCCGGGAAGTCGTCGACCCCATCATCGCCGCCTCGATCCGCCGGGGCAGCGGTCTCCGACGAGCAGCGCGCCCGCCGGGCCGCTATCGCCGCCGCCCGCCGCAAGAGCGCCGTCCCGATGGTGTTGGCCATCGTCGGGGCGATCGGGGCGATCGTTCTGATCATCGTCGCCTTCTGGCTGCACAACAACCCGGTGGTGAAGGTCTGGGACCCGCAGACCAGGCAATACATCCAGAAACGCGTCACCCAGGCGGAGGCGGCTCGCCTGCGGGAGGAAGAGCGGAAGCGCAAGGAGCAATTGGCCACGTTCGGCGGCGACAGCCAAGCGGCCCGTCCCTCGCCGACGTCCCCGACCCGAAACGGCGGGACCTCCGACGTGCGCGATCGGCCTCTGCAGCGTTTCCAGGGCCCGGACATCGGCGAGACGCAGGTCATGGGCGACGAGCATTCCCGCGTGACCGACCTGCGCCTGAACTTCTCGGACGTGGGGGCCTCCGGCACGCTGACCGCGCGTTTCCGCAATACGCACTCCGACCCGGTGCGGGCGGCGACGATCCGCATCACGGCCATCAACGAAGCCGGCGCCCGCCGGGCGTTCAAGCCCGCCAGCGTTCGCTGGGTTCCGCCCAGCGATTACGTGCGGTTCTCCATCCCGTTCGGCGGGTTCTCCAAGGAGGAAGGCTACGCCTATCTCGTGAAGGTGGACGTCCAGCGGGACGCGAACATGCTCTGCTTCCCGGTGTCGTCCCGGCAGGTGGGTTACGAGGTGATCGAACCGGACACCGACGGCATCATCGAGCTGGATGGAGCCGCGAAAAACCGCTCCTCCAGCCACTCCATGATCGACCCGAAGGTGATTGCTGACTTCTACAAACCCAACTGGTACCATGAGGGATCAGCGACCGGAACGCTGATCGGAGATGGAGCTGAACGCCTGGGTCCCGGCAAGAGCGTGTACTTCCGCGTCCGCTATCGACCCGAGGCCGGCTACCTCCGGGACCGCTACGAATACCAGATTCGGCTGATCGGGAAAAAGGCTCTCTAGCCCCCGGCGCCGCTGTCGCAGACAAAGCCCGCAGATGTTCCTTCCCATCCGTACCGATTATCGACCGAAGCGAAGGCCCGTGGTCAACCACCTTCTGCTGGGGATCAACATTGCGCTGTTCTTCGTGGGGCTCAACGGCTCGACGGCGGAGAGTCAGCGGGAGATCTGGCATCTGATGCTCCAGCCCGACGCCCCGGAGGTCTACCAGTTCTTCACGTGTACGTTCCTGCACGCGAACTTCTGGCATCTGGCGGGCAACATGGTGTTCCTGTGGACTTTCGGGGCGGCGATCAACGACCGCTTCGGAAACGCGGGGTATCTGGCGTTCTACCTGGCCGGCGGGGTGCTGGCGGGCGTGGGGTATCAGCTTCTGGGCGGCACTTCGCCGGTGCTGGGGGCGTCGGGGGCGATCGCCGCGGTCACCGGGGCGTACCTCGTACTGCTCCCGCGAACGCGCGTGACGATGGTGGTGTTCTTCTTCTTCATCACGTTCATCGAAGTCTCCAGCCTCTACCTGCTGGCGTTCCAGGTGATCCTGAACGTGCTGATGTCCCTGCCGGGCGTCACGGGTCGTTTCGGCGGCGGGGTCGCCTACACCGCCCACGCAAGCGGATACGTCTTCGGGATCGCCGTGGCCGTGATCCTGCTGGCGACCAAGGTACTCCCGCGCGACGTGTTCGACCTGCTGAACCTCATCCAGTCAGCCCGACGCCGCAGCCAGTACCGCCGCATGGTCGCCCAGGGATACGACCCGTTCAACGTGCATCGAACATCGCCTGCCAAGCGAAAGGAACGCCGCTCGGTCGCCAGCAAGACCGTCGACTCGAAGCCCTCCTCCACGCTGGCCACTCGCGAACTGGAGCTGCGAAAGTCCATTCGCGAGGCGTGCGCCCGTCACGACATGGACGCCGCGGCGAAGGACTACCTCCAACTGATCCAGATCGCCGACGACGTGGTGCTCCCGCGACAGAACCAGCTCGACGTGGCCAACCAGTTGATGGCCTCCCAGCACTACCCCGCCGCCGCCGACGCGTACGAACGCTTCCTGCGACACTACCGCGGATATGAGCACGTCGGCGACATCCACCTCATGCTCGGCGTTCTGTATGGCCGATACTTACACCAGACCGACCGGGCGATCGCCAGCCTCGAAAAGGCGGTGGACAAGCTCCACGACGCCTCGAACCGTCAGCTGGCCCGAACGCAACTGCAGCAGCTGCGCGACCAGTCGCGCTGAGGCCTGTCCCCGGTCGCGACACGGATGTCGATATGCTCGAATCGCTGCGCCACATCTGGCAGGAGGTCGCTCCGCACGTCCCGGTGGACCTGCTGGGGCAGACCCCCGTCGTCGCCGGTGCTGCCGGCGCCATGGCGGTGGGTATCCTCATGCTGATCTGGGCCCGCCCGCTCGGCCGGGCGCTTCCGGCGCTGGTGGGCGTGGGAGTCGGTCTGGCGCTGGGACCGGCCGTGTCCGACCTGCTCGGGGTGGACGTGCTGATCGGACGGGTCGCCCTGGCCGCGGTGCTGGGCGTGGTTGCCCTGCTGCTGGCGAGGGGGGTCTGGGCGTTGCTGCTGGCTGTCCTGGCCGGTGTGGCCACCGCGTCGGGCGTCATCCTGCATCATCTCCAGTGGGTCCCTTCCAGCGACCTGCCCCGGCTGCAACCGCCCGAGACGCTCGATTGGCCCCACGTCGGGCAGGCGGCGATGGACTACTTCTGGGGGATGGGCATCGCCGTCTACGACCGGCACGGCGCGCTGCTGGGCGCCGCTGTCGCCGGGGCGACGATCATCGGCCTGGCGGTCGGGGTGGTGTGTCCGACGGTCTCGACAATTCTCGTGGCGTCCCTGCTCGGGGCGCTGCTGGTGGTGGTCGGCTCGCAGGTGCTGTTCCTCGGCGCCGGGGGGCAACTGTTCCCTCCGTCGATGGGCAACCCCGTCATTGCGCTGGGTACCATCGGCGCCTTGATGCTCGCCGGACTGATCGTACAGGGCCTCTCCGCTCGCAAGGCCCGCAAGACCGAGAAGAAAAAGGAGAAGGCCTCCGCCGACGGTGCCGACGACATCGATGACGATGACGACGGTGACGACGGCGACGATTGATCCAACACCGCTGCGGACGGAGTGAACGTCATGTTTCTCGCGCAGGCCACAACCCGGACCAACGCCTCGAACTTCCTTGATCGCCTGGAAATTCCCACCCAGGCGGAGTACATCGATTACGTCGGTTCCGCCGGCCTGCTGACCGGGGCGGTGCTCCTGGCGTGCGGATTGGTGTACCTTCTTCAGGGCTGGAAGACCATCAAGGCCCTGATCGTCATCAACGCCGCGGTCATCGGTGCCTTCGCCGGGGCGCACCTGGGAAGCATGCTCCGCGGCGCGAATGCACCTTTGTATTGCGGCATCGCCGGGGCGGTGCTGCTGGGGGCACTGGCGCTGCCGACCTTCAAGTACGCCCTGAGCGTGATGGGCGGACTCGCCGGGGCGGTGCTGGGGTACGTGACGATGCAGTATCTCGGCGACGCGGTGAACCGACCCGCCCTGGCGGAGAATGCCTGGGCCGGGGCACTGATCGGGCTGATCGGGCTGGGGCTGTTGGCCTTCGCGCTGTTCCGATTGGCCGTCGTGGTGCTCACGTCCGTTCAGGGCGCCACCATGACCGTTACCGGCCTGCTGGCGCTGCTGATGAAGCACAAAGCCCTGGCCACCAGTCTTGAAGAGTCGTTGCTGAGCAACGTCCATCTGATCCCGCTGCTGATTCTCGTTCCCTCGGCGATCGGTTTCATCGTCCAGGAGTCTGCCGTCGCCAAGAAGGCCGCCAAGAAACGCAAACGCAGTTCGTCCGATTCGTAACCTCTACGGGGTCCGCAGCTTGATCTCTCGACCTTCCTTTGCGGATTTGTAGATCCCGTCGAGAATCAACTGCACGTCCAGGCCATGCTGACCGGTGGCGATCGGCGGGCGTCCATCGAGAATCGCATCGACGAATTCCTGGTACGCCGACGGGGTCGCCACCAGCTCCTGCTGAAGGTCGGCCGACCAGAGGGATCCGTTCTTCTCGGTGAAGAGCTTCGCTTCGAAGTCGTATCCCTCGCCGACGTTTCGCTACACGATACCGCCCTCCGTGCCCAGAAGCTGAGTGACGGGGAACGCAATGGAAGCTTCCAGCCCGGGTTCACCCAAAACGCAGGGAGTGTGCGACATGAATAGAGGGCACGCGTCAGGTGCAGCTGTAGATCGCAAACCTGTACGTCTCGCAACATCGTTTCGCCTTGGGCGAACCTGCCTATCGACAGACACGGCCTGGAAGGCCGTGCGACGCCAAGCGTCGCATGGGCATCTTGCCCATGTTCTGTTGTGTTTCCGCCTTTGATGTCGCGCCCGCAACAAGTGGCGGGCCCTGCAACTGCAGTTCATCGGAGAATGACCGACGGTTGGCAGTCCGTTGGCGTGTCGGGCCCGAGCCTGCTATAATCGCCCCGTTGAAACGGAGACTCTGATGGCCCGTGCATGGAAGCCCAACACGCACCGCTGGGAGATTGCCCCGTCGGTTCCCGACGCCGCCGACCTCGCCCGACAGCTGCGGACCACGCCCCTGGTGGCGACGATCCTGCACCACCGCGGCGCGACCGACGCCGAGGCCGGCAGCCAATTCCTCAAGCCCAGCCTCAACCACCTGCACGACCCGTCCGAGCTGCCAGGCTGCGAGCAGGCGGCCCATCGCATCGCCCAGGCCGTCGCCAATGACGAGAAAATCGTCATCTACGGCGACTACGACGTGGATGGCATGACGGCTGTGGCCATCCTGCATCGCTGCCTGACGATGGTCGGTGCGAGCCCGGAGTTCTACGTTCCCCATCGCCTCGAAGAAGGCTACGGCGTCAACGACGAAGCCATCGACGCCATCGTCGCCGACGGCGCGCAGCTGATCGTGACGGTCGATTGCGGCGTGACCGCGACCGACCAGCTCGCCCGGGCGCGGCAAGCGGGCGTGGACGTCGTCGTCACCGATCACCACCGCCCCTCCGAAACGCTCCCCGACGCCGTCGCCATCGTGCATCCGGATCTGCCCGGGGAGAGCTATCCCAACCCGGGTCTGTGCGGGGCGGGCGTGGCGCTGAAGCTCGCGTGGCAGGTTGCCCGCGAGATCACCGGCGCCCAGCGCGTGGACGATCGGCTCAGGGAGTTCCTGCTCGATGCCACCTGCCTGGCCGCCCTGGGGACCATCGCCGACATCGTGCCCCTGCGCGGGGAGAACCGTGCCCTGGCGGTGTTCGGGTTGCGAGGGCTCCCCCAGTCGCACCATCCCGGGCTCATGGCGTTGCTGGAGAGCACCAATCTCACCGGCGAGACGCTGGATGCGTTCCACGTGGGCTTTCGCCTGGCGCCCCGCCTGAACGCCTGTGGCCGAATGGGCCACGCGAGGCTGGCGGTGGAACTGCTGACCTCCGCCCCGCCCGAGAAGGCTGCCGAGATCGCCGGCTACCTCGCCCGGCAGAACACCGAGCGCCAGAAGACCGAACGTGAGATCGCCGCCGAAGCGATCGAGATGGTCCTCGCCGAGGGGAACGTCGATCAGCGACGCGTGATCGTGCTGGCTTCGGAAGACTGGCACGGCGGGGTGATCGGCATCGTCGCATCGAGACTGGTCGACCGGTTCCATCGCCCGGCGGTCCTCATCGCCATCAACGGCGACGGGACCGGACAGGGCTCGGGACGATCCGTGCCCGGGTTCCACATGCATCGGGCGTTGACGGCCTGCGGGGAACACCTCATCAGCTTCGGCGGGCACGAGATGGCCGGCGGCGTTCGCATCGCCAGCGGGAAGATCGACCAGTTCGCTGCCGCCATGGAAGAGTTCGGCCGATCGTCCATGACCGAGGCATCGCTCGAACCGACGTTGGCGATCGACGCCGAGGCTACGCTGGACGATCTGCGGTATCGCACGGTGCACCACCTCGCCAGCCTCGCCCCGTTCGGGCAGGGCAACCCGCCGCCGGTGATCGCCCTGCGCGGGATGAAGCTGCTGGGTCAGCCCAAACGAATGGGCAAAACCGGCAAGACGCTGGGGATGGTCCTGGGCGACCAGAACGGGCGAATCCGCGCGGTCGGCTTTGGAATGGGCGATCTGGCCGAAGAACTCGTCGGCGTGCGGACCGTCGACGTGGCGGCAGAGCCCACACTGAACCACTTCCGCGGGAACACGTCCGTCGAACTCAAGCTGCGCGACGTGAAGTGGTAGCCGGGGCAGCGTTGTGAGTGTTCTCAGGCTTCCTCGTTGGTCGACGGTCGGCCTCGGAGTGCGAGAATGCCTTCCCGCACGACGCCGGCGAGCATGAACCCGATGGCCCCGGCGGCTGCGAAAATCAGCGGCTCGATCAGCAGCAGCACCGCGAGGATGGTGAGCTTCACGAGCGTTCCGAACGGACGCTGCGAGCGGATGAGCTGGTTGACCACGTGCGGGTAGCCCACCCGCGAGACCATCAGCAGCGCAGCCAGCAGCGTAATCAGAGGCACGGCGATCGTGGCGGTCGGTTCCAGCCAGGTCTGCACGCCCCAGCCCCGATTGGCCAGGTGGGTCAGCAGGAGCACCGCACCGATGACGGCGCCGGCGGCCCCGGGCGAGGGAAGCCCCTCGAAGGCCAGGTGCGAGGATTCGTCCGGCTCGTTTTCGACGTTGAACCGTGCCAGGCGGAGCACGGCGCAGGCGACGTAGATCGCCGAGATGCACCACATCAGCCTGCCGATGACGACGCCCAGCGGCCCCGCGCCGGTCATGGGAACCAGTTGCTGGGAGTACAGCACCAGCACGCCGGCCCGGCAGGCGAGAATCGCCGGGGCCACCCCGAAGCTCACGGCGTCGCAGAGGCTGTCGAGCTGACCGCCGAAGTCGCTCGTGCGGCGGGTCATCCGCGCTACCCTGCCGTCAAGCATGTCGCAGATCATCGCACCCACGATCAGCCAGGACGCCATCGAGAGGTTCGCCATCATCGTCGTCCCCAGGGCGTCCTTGGTGGCGAAGTGGATCGCACCGAACCCCAGCACGCCGTTCATGACCGTCAGCAGCGACGGCAGCAGGTGCGTGCCGCGCAGGATCCGCCGTCGCATGGGCCCGATCTCGTGGAGCTCTTCGCCGGGGTGTTCGGCGGATTCGCTCGTCCCGGTGGCGTGATGGTGCGTTTCGGGGTCCAGGTCAATCATGCTTGTTGTTCCCTATGGGGTGGCTGGATGTGTGTCTCATTGGCGACGGGCTGGGTCAGTCTTCGAGAAACCGCTCGCGGGGCAGCGCCACCAGCGGCGTCTGTCCGGCGACGGCGGCATCGCCGACGTCCACGAGGATCTCCCCGGCGATCTCGCGCGGGACGATCAGCTCGCAGCGCGAGCCGAACTTGATCATCCCCATGCGCTGGCCTCGCGTGACGCTCTGGCCGGGCTCGAGGTCGGTCACGATGCGGCGCGCGATGAGCCCGGCGATCTGGCGGAAGGCGATGGGGTAGCTCTGCCCGTCGTGCTCGATTGTCATGGTAATGGTAGCGGCTTCGTTCTTCTCGGAGGCGGCGGGGTCGCGGGCATCGAGGAACGCACCGGGCTGGTAGGCGATCCGGTCGATGGTCCCATCGGCGGGAACGCGATTGACGTGCACGCTGAAAACGGACATGAATACCCCGATCTGCATCGCCTCTCTGCCGAGGGCGCACTGGTCGCCCAGCAGGGTCAGGTCCGTCACGGTTCCGTCGGCGGGGCTCACCAGCAGGTGCGGCTCGTCGGGCGGCGTGCGGTCGGGGTCGCGGAAGAACCACAGCACCCACAGCAGCACCAACGTGGGAATCTGGGCGAGGGAGAACCAGATCCAGTGGGGGTTCCAGGCGCCCTTGAGGTAGAACACCGCCACCAGCAGGAGCATTGCCCCGGCGGTCAGGTGCATCTGCGGCCAGGCGTATCGCGTGAGCTTCAGCGAGGACATGCGGTCTCCCTGCGGACATCTCGGCCGGCGGTGCAACGTGCCCGCCCGATCGATTGCATCCCCCGACGGTATCGCCCGCGAGGCGGCAAGTCAATCAGCGCAGGTGCGCGAAGGCCCGCTCGAAGAAGATGCGTCCGTCGGCGCGGGTGAGATCTTTGCGCGTCCATTGGGGGTGATGGGTGATCTCGACGAACCGCTCGGGGTGGGGCATGAGTCCCAGCACCCTGCCGCTGGGGTCGCAGATGCCCGCCACGTCGTCCACGCTGCCGTTGGGGTTCACGGGGAATGGCCCGGGATTGCCGGCTGCGTCGACGTAGCGCAGGGCGACCTGGCCGGCGGCGCGGAGACGGTTGAGCACGTCGTCGCTGCGCGGGATGAACTTGCCCTCACCATGGGCGACGGGCAGAGCGATCTGCTCGCCGGCCGGCAGGAAGACGCACTGGTCGGAGTCCACGCGCAGGTGTACCCAGCGGTCCTCGAATTGGCCGTTGTCATTCCAGCCCAGCGTGACGTCCTTGTGGGCGGTGGCGGGGTCCACCTTCGCCCAGGGCAGCAGGCCGCTCTTGACGAGCACCTGGAACCCGTTGCAGATGCCCAGCACGAGCTTACCGTCGGCGACGAACCGGTTGAGCGGGTCGGCCAGGCGGTGGAGCATCTGGTTGGCGAGGATCTTGCCGGCAGCGACGTCGTCGCCGTAGCTGAACCCCCCGGGGATCACGAGGAACTGGACGTCCTCGAGCATCGCGGGGTTCTCCATCACGCGAAACACGTGCACGCGCTGGGCCTCGAAACCCGCCTGCTGGAGGGCAAACTCCGTTTCCCGGTCGCAGTTCGCGCCGGCCGATCGTAGTACCAATGCTTTGGGTGTCGCCATGGTTCATTCTCTGCCACAGAGGGCACAAAGGGCGCGAAGGTTGGTTGTTCCGTCTTCCAGGCCGAGACAGGTGGGGTGCTCATCTGCCCGAAGCCGTGGCCGGATCAATTCACGATTCGCTTCACTCCGTCCTTCAGCAGCGTCTGGTTGAAGTTAATGAGCAGGCCCAGACGAATGTCCGTGCTTTTCAGATAGCTGATCAACTGGGCTTCATGGACTGGAGCCAATTGCTCAATTGCCTTGATTTCAACGATGATGCTGTCTCCAACGATCAGGTCCAGGCGCTGACCTTCGATATTCACATTTTTGTAGCTGATCGCCACGGGAACCTGTGTCTTGGCCTCAATGCCACGCAGAGACAACTCATGCAGCAGGGCGGTTTCATAGATCCGTTCCAGCAGCCCCGGTCCCAAGTGCTTGTGGACCTCAATCGCAGCACCGATCACGTCTCGCGAAAGCTGGTTCAGCTCAGGCGGCAACTCCTTGTATTGCCCCATTGTTCGCGTCCTTCTCTCTGCGCTCTCTGTGCCCTCTGTGGCTCATTCTCCCTCTCTACCCGTGGACCGCGCTCTGCCAGGCGGTTTTCGCGTCGTCGATTGACAGGTCCACGACGGAGCGTTCTTTGGTTCTCATCACGAGGCGGCGGGTGTCGGTCACCGTGCCGATCCGCCCGTGGGGCACCTCGCCCATCGCCTTCTCGAAGGCGTCGGTATTCTCGGGAAGCACTTCCACCAGGAATCGGCCTGCCGACTCGCCGAACAGTTTGGCGATCAGCCCGAGGTGGTCGGCAGCGCCCGATCCATCGCCGGTGGGCAGATCGGTGACGGGCACGGCGTGCATCTCGACCTCCATGCCCAACTGGCCGCTCATGGCCATCTCGGCAGCGGCGACCGCGAGTCCGCCTTCCGAGAGGTCGTGGCAGGACCGCACCAGACCCTCGGCGATCGCGTTGCCCAGGGCGATCATCGTATCGCGGCTGGCGGCGGGGTCTACCGGTGGAACGTCGTTTCCGCTCTCGATGCCCTGGGTGAGCAGGTAGTGACAGCCGCCCAGTTCGGGGCGGGTCGCGCCGAGCTGGTAGACCGCGCTGCCGGCGACTTTGGCGTCGGCAGTCACGCATCGGCGGGCGTCGTCGATCACGCCGAACGCGGAGATCAGCAGCGTCGGCGGAATGGCGATGACCTCGCCCGAGTCGGTACGGAACTCGTTGTTGAGCGAGTCCTTGCCGGAGACGAACGGCGTGCCGTATGCCAGGGCGGCGTCGCGGCAGGCTTTGGCGGCCTGCACGAACGAGCCCATCCGGTCGGGCTTGTTGCAGTTGCCCCAGCAGAAGTTGTCCAGGATCGCGGTTCGTTCGAGGTTGCCGCCCACCGCGACGAGGTTCCGCAGCGCCTCGTCCACGGCGTGCAGGGCTGAGTGGTACGCGTCGAGGTCGCCGAGTTTGGGGTTCATCCCGCAGGAGAGCACGACGGCCTTGGGGCTGGAAAGCACCGGCCGAACGACCGCGGCATCGCCCGGGCCGTCCTCGGTAGCACCCACGAGGGGTTTTACGACGCTTCCGCCCTGCACCTCGTGGTCGTACTGGCGGATGATCCATTCCTTGCTGGCCACGTTCGCCGAGGCGAGGATGTCCGTGACGGCGGCGGTGTAGTCTTCGCGCGTCGGCGGGGTGGGGGTGGGTTTCGCCGTGCGGTCGATCAGGGCGTCCTTGGTCGGGCGCGGCAGGCCGTCGTGAAGGAAGTCCATGTCCAGCTCGCCCACGATGGCGTCGCCGTAGTGGAGGCGCAGTTTTCGATCGTCGGTGCCGTAGGTTCCGATGTTGGTGGCTTCGACGTCCTCGGAGGCGAACAGGGCGAGCGTCTCGTCCAGCTTGTCCGGCGAAACCGAGATGACCATGCGTTCCTGGGCTTCGGAGATCCAGATCTCGTCGTACGAGAGGCCGGCGTATTTCAACGGGACGCGGTCGAGGTGGACCTCGGCGCCGATCTTCTCGCCCATCTCACCGATGGCAGAGCTGAGCCCGCCGGCGCCGCAGTCGGTGATGCAGGTGAACAGGCCCTTGTCGCGGGCCTGCATGATCGTGTCGAGCATCTTCTTTTCGGTGATGGCGTTGCCGATCTGTACCGCGTGGGAGAACTCCGTCTCGTGGGCGTGGGTCAGCTCGCCGGAGCTGAAGGTGGCCCCGTGGATGCCGTCCCGGCCGGTGCGTCCGCCGACGACCACGATCGCGTCGCCTTCCCGGGGCGTTCGCTTGGTGGCTTTGTCCCGCGGGATCAGCCCGAGCGTGCCGCAGAACACCAGCGGGTTGCCCAGGTAGCGATCGTCGAAATACACCGCCCCGTTGACGGTGGGGATGCCCATGCGGTTGCCGTAGTCGCGCACGCCGCCGACCACGCCGCGCATCACGCGCCGCGGGTGCAGCACGCCCTTGGGCACGTCCGCCAGGGCCATGCTCGGATCGCCGAAGCAGAACACGTCGGTATTGGCGACCGGGCGGGCGCCCAGGCCGGTGCCCATCGGGTCGCGGACGACGCCGCCGATGCCCGTGGACGCCCCGCCGTACGGCTCGATGGCCGAGGGGTGGTTGTGCGTTTCCACCTTGAAGCACACGGCGTGTTCGTCGTCGAACTCGATTACGCCGGCGTTGTCCTCGAAGACGTTGAGGCACCAGGGCTTGTCCAGCTCGCGGGTGGAGCCGAACACGGTGGTCTTGATGAGGTTGGGGATCTCCTCGATGACCTCGCCGGCATGGTTGCGGACCTGCACGTCTGAGCGGAAGGTCTTGTGGACGCAGTGCTCCGACCAGGTCTGGGCGATCATCTCCAGCTCGACGTCCCGCGGCTCGCGCCCGAGGTTGCGGAAATACTCCTGAATCGCCCGCATCTCGGTAAGGTTCAGGAACAGGTCGCCCTGCTGGGAGAGCTTCTCCAGGCCGACGTCGTCAAGGTCGCGGATGGCGACCTCGGTAACCTCCAGGCGGTAGGGCTCGGCGTGAATCTCCTCGGGCGTGTGGGCCTCGAAGAACGTATCCTCGATGACCGGATTGGCCAGCAGCTTCGAGGCGATCGTGCGGGCCTGGTTGTCCGAGACGTCGCCGGTGAGCTCATAGCGTCGACCTGTGCGGACGGCTTCGATCTGAAGCCCCATGTCTGCGATCGCCTTCTCCGTCGAGGCGGCGACCGGGTCCATCACGCCGGGCTGGAGGTGAACCTCGATCACCGACTGGCCCCCGGCGTCGCTGGCGCCGGTGACGTAACGCTGAATCACCGGGTCGATCAGCAATTCCTCGGCCACCCGGCGGGCGTCGGCGTCGGTAAGCTCGCCGATCAGGAAGAACAGCTTCGCCGACCGGATGCCGGTGACGCTCTGGATACCCAGCTCGCGAATCTGGCGGGCGATGCTCTGGGCGTGGGGGTTTCCGTGATGTTCGTCGGTTCGTATCTCTATGCGATGAATCATGGGCCGTTCCGTCGGTGGCGGGTTGGGACGAAAGCGGCATTGTAGCGGCCGACGGAAGGGGCGACAACGGGCAGCATGAGATTTGAGCGCAGAACGCGCGACACGAAGTCGGGGTGGCGGGTCGGTTACAGGCTGGCGGCAGGGTCGGGATGGTCGGCTTCGGCCAATTCGGCGTCCAGCACGTCGCGGAAGCTGATCATGCCGATCAATGCGCCTTCCTCGACGATGGCGAGGTGGCGGATGTGTTGCTCCTGCATGACCTGCGCGCACTGTCGTACCGGCGTGTCCAGACCGACGGAGGTGACCTTGGGCGTCATAAGGTCGGCGAGGACCGCGGTTTCCGGATTGCGCTGCTTGGCGACCACGCGCGTGAGGATGTCCCGTTCGGTGAAGATTCCTACCGGCGATTGGCCGTCCATGACGACCAATGAGCCGCACTTGGCCTCGGCCATCAGGCGGGCGGCCTCCAGGGCGGTGGTTTCCGGCAGGCCGACGGTGACGTCCGGACCCTTGGACATGAGAATGTCGTTGACTGTTTTCATGGGTGTTCTCTCCCCGCACATGCTATCGGACGGCACGGCGGTGCGATTTACGGGAATGCGTGGTTCGCCCCGCTTTTCTCGCTTCGGCGGTTCCTTCGCCACACCGGGGCTCTTCAGGAAAGGTACGATTCGCCGCCTCCGTGAAGCTCTCGCCGAAAGGGAAAGATGTGTTACAGCCAGCGTTTCCGGCGGAAATACAGGAGCATGCCTCCACCGATGATCGCCATCACGATCAGGACGGCCGGGTAGCCGAACCTCCAGCCCAACTCGGGCATGTTCCACGGCGAGGCGTCCGGGTTGAAGTTCATCCCGTAGAGTCCGGCGATGAAACTCAGCGGCATGAAGATCGTCGCGATGATCGTGAGAACTTTCATCACCTCGTTCATGCGATTCGACACGCAGGTGAGGTACAGCTCCAGCATGGACGAGGTCATCTCGCGGTAGGTCTCGATGGTGTCGATCGACTGGACGACGTGCTCGTAAAGGTCTCGCACGTAGGGGCGGGTGTCCTGGGCGATGAGGGGGTGCTCTTCGCGGACCATCATGCCCACTTCCTCCCGAAGCGGCCAGGCGGCGCGACGAAGGGCCGCCATCTCGTGCTTGTAGCGGTAGATCGTCCGGAGGACCTCCGGGTCCGGGTCGGTGATGACCTGCTGTTCGAGTTTCTGAACGCGCTCGCCGATCTGTTCGAGGATGATGTAGTAATTGTCCACCACGGCGTCCATCAGGGCGTAGGCGAGGTAGTCGGCCCCGGCGGTGCGGATTCGCCCCCGGCTGTGGCGGATACGCTCGCGGACCGGGTCGAACACGTCGCCCTCACGCTCCTGGAAGCTCAGCAGATAGCCCGGCCCGCAGATCAGCGAGACCTGTTCGATGCGGAGGGCGTCCTGTTCGCTGTCGAACGAGAGCATCTTGACCACGGCGAACAGGAAGTTGTCGTCGAAGTTCACCTTCGCCCGCTGGGTGGTGTTGACGATGTCCTCCATCATCAGCGAGTGCAGGCCGAACTGCTCGCCGACCGATCGGACGAACTCCACGTCGTGGATCCCGGTGATATTGATCCACGAGACCGGCTCGGTGTCCTTGAATGTGCCGGTGGTGGCCGGGTCGTCGATGCTTCGCTCTTCGAGATGGTCGGCGTCGTACTCGATCAGCGAGAGCGTCGGGGCGGCGTCGGCCTGCTCGCCGACGTAAATCAGCGCACCGGGTGCCTTGCCGACGGATTCCTGGACAGTCCTGGTGAATCGCGACATGTCGCTCTCCTGGTAACTTGCCGGAAACGCCGCCCGCACACGCCGGCCCGCTTGGCGGCGGGCGGTTCTATTGGTCCTCGTCGGGCGGGGTAATCAGCTGAATGTCCAGCTCGGCCAGCTGCTTCTGGTCAATGCGCGAGGGCGCGTCGGTCAGCGGACACGTGCCGCGCTGCGTCTTGGGGAACGCGATTACGTCCCGCAGCGAGGGCATGCCCGTCAGAAGCATCACAATGCGATCCAGGCCCATCGCCAGCCCGCCGTGCGGCGGCGCACCGTACTTCAGGGCGTCCAGAAGGAAGCCGAACTTTTCCTCGGCCTCCTGCTCGCCGATGCCCAGCAGCCCGAAGACGCGCTTCTGCATCTCCAGGTCGTGAATACGAATCGACCCGCCGCCCAGCTCGTGGCCGTTGCAGACCAGGTCGTATGCCCGTGAGCGGACCGCGCCGGGATCGCTTTCGAGCTTGTCGAGGTCCTCGACGTTCGGGGCGGTGAACGGGTGATGCAGCGAGTCCCAGCGGTTCTCGTCCTCGTTCCACTCGATCAGCGGGAAGTCCGTCACCCAGCACCACGCCATCGCCTTCTCGTTGTAGAGATTCATGTCCGCACCGAGCTTCTCGCGGAGCTCGCCCAGCACCCGGTTGACCACCGAGGCCCTGTCGGCCATGAACATCAGAATGTCGCCTTCCTCGGCGCCGGTGGCGTTTTTCAGCTCGGCCTTGACGTCGTCGGAGAGGAACTTGCTGACCCCCCCGGCGAAGTCCCCGCCTTCCAGCTTGCACCACGCCAGGCCCTTCGCGCCGAACTCGGAAGCGTAAGCGGTGTAGGCGTCGATCTCCTTGCGGGTGAACTTCGCGCCGCCCCTGGGGCAGATCGCCTTGACCAACCCGCCGCTTTCCAGCGCGCCGGTAAACACCTTGAAGTCCGTCCGGGCGACAATCTCCCCGACGTCATGCAGCAGCATCCCGAACCGCAGGTCTGGGGCGTCCATGCCATACTTGTCCATCGCCTCGGCGTAGGTGATGTGCGGGACCTCGGCGGGATAGTCCACCCCGGCCGCCTCGCAGACCCTGGCCATCATCGCGTTGGTCACGTCCATGACGTCCTGCTCGCAGCAGAAACTCATTTCCATGTCCAGCTGGGTGAACTCCGGCTGACGGTCGGCGCGGAGGTCCTCGTCGCGGAAGCAGCGAACGATCTGGTAGTAGCGGTCCAGCCCGCCGACCATGAGGATCTGCTTGAACAGCTGCGGGCTCTGCGGCAGGGCATAGAACTCGCCCAACTGCAGCCGCGAGGGAACCAGGAAGTCCCGGGCGCCTTCCGGCGTGCTCTTGGTGAGGAACGGCGTTTCGACTTCCACGAAGCCCTCGTCGTCCAGCCGGTTGCGCATGGCCCGGCTGATGGAATGGCGAAGGCGCAGCGCTTGGGTCATGCTCGGGCGACGGATGTCGACGTAGCGGTACTGCAGGCGGAGCTCTTCCTGGACGGTGGTGAACTCGTCGGGCTCGAAAGGCACGGTCGACGAGCGGTTCAGAACGGTGAGTTCATCGGCGATGACCTCGATCTCACCGGTTCCCAGCTTGGGGTTGATGCGTTCCTCGCCGCGCGGCCGAACCGTCCCTGCCGTGGCGATGACCCACTCGTTCCGCAGCGATCGACCCAGATTGTACCGGGCGACGGCCGACGCGTCGCTTTCGTCGTCGGGCAGGTCGAACACCACCTGGGTAATGCCCTCGCGGTCGCGCAGGTCGATGAAGACCACCCCGCCGTGATCGCGATAGCTTCGCACCCAGCCGCAGAGGCGCACGTGGGAGCCCACGTCGCCGGATCGCAACTCGTTGCAGTGGTGCGTCCTCTTGAGTACCTCGTCGCTGAACGTCTCCATGATTCCGTCTCGGGTAAGGGCTCGCCGGGGATGCCTGAACCGACAGGACCGCCGGCGGTCGATAGTCCGACCATGGTACCCGATACGCCGGTTTCTGCAACCCAAACCGACGAAACGCTTCGGCTATGTGTGCGACAGGAATCGGGGTGACAGGTCAGGTGAGACCTCCGGCTG
>CAZFPT010000036.1:0-24685 GCA_964521005.1 uncultured Planctomycetaceae bacterium
TGACCTTGCCCCGGGCGGTGAACACCATCGGCCGATCGCCCTTGCGTTGCCGCCGAGGTTTGAGTCCCAGCGCCCGGAAGGCGAACGTAGGCTTGGGGTCGATCGTGACGTTGATCGGGTGGATCGCCGCGTAGGTGCGGTGACACCGCAGCAAGAGCACATCGCCGACGATTTCGTACGGCAGTTCGGTCGTGGTAGCGAACCGGAAGGGAGCGTTCGGGTCCGTCCCGTTGAGGTAGAGCACCAGGTTGCGGTAGTGCCCGACGCGGTCTCCGCCGGCATTGGCGCGCGTCAGGTTGCCTTTCCCGCCGGCGGTCAGCAGGTACGTCACCGTTCCGTTGGCGTTATCCATGAGTGTCTTGATGCCGTTGATGTTGTAGTGCGAGCCACGTGCCCGCGTGCCGATCTGGTATGTCCCGCCGTAGAACAGCGTACCGTGCGATTCAGGGGCGGTGTTCTTGCCCGGAAGCCAGGTCTGGTAGGTGGGGTGGCTGGTGAGCAGCTCGCACGGCGTGTCGAACTTCCGATGGGCCACGGCCATAACCGCCATTGGCGGCCGGTACGACGAGAGAATCTGGTTGACCCAACTCTTGGTGGGTTTGGGCGGGGCTGTGGCGAGATTCCCGTAGTAGATCCACGCAGACACCGCGGCATCGTCCTGCCAAGGCCGCCACCCGCCATAGTCGCGGCACATGGGCCCGCTCCAACCGCCTCCGCGGTATTTCAGGGCGGAGACGGTCCAGAGGTAATCCAGGACCCCCTTGGCGATCAGCCGGACCTCGGGGTCCTTCGCGTAGTCATACAGGCCGACCCATGTGTTCGCCGAGGCGGGGTGGTACGTGCCCGAGTCCCATTCGCCCATGCCCACCGAGTAGTAGCTCACCAGCGTGCGCCGGAGCTTCTCCTTCATTACCAGCCGGGTGGTCTCGTTGCTGGTCTCCTCCGCGAAGAGGTAGGCTGCGATCTCACGCATCGCCCGAAGGTTGTCCGTATTGCGGGCATCGGCCCAGCCGCCGCGGACCTCGACGTTCCAGATCGTCCCCACCGGCCCGCGTCCGACGCCGTGTTTAGGATGAGGCCGAGGGTTCACCAGACGCTCGTACTCCTCGTAGACCTTCCAGTCACCCGCGGCCAGCAACTCATACCATCTACTCCACTGTTTCGGCGTTGCGGGCATCGCATCGGGCCACTTCGGCAGGATGGTTCGCATGTAGGCCGCGAATGCCCGGCGGTTGGGATGCTTGTCGTTCGCTGCCTTGGCAATCATCTCTTTCACGGCAGAGCGGTCCCGCCACATTGCTTCGCACATCCGCTTTGCCTCGGCCCGCACCTTGGCCGCCGGATTGTCCAGCAACAGCACGTACTCCAGGCTTGGCCGTGGGTCCACAGCCGACCACCGCTTGGCGCCGGCGAGCACGCGGCGGCGGTAGCGGTCCGGGAACGTGTGGCCGAAGGTGAACCACCAGTGAGGACGGTACTTCAGCGTGAAGCCCCAGTAAAAGTCGATCCCCTCAGTGTGGGCATGGTTGGCGCGTTCGTTGTCTTCCATGATAAACCACTGCTCTGCTCGCTTGCGGTCGCCGGCCAGCCAAGCCAGCATGGCAACGTCGTGCCCCTGGCTTTCAAGCCCTTGCCTGGGCTTGGCAGCCGCATCGTTCCATGCGGGCAGGAAGTGGTTCACCCGCCCCCAGAAGGCCTTCTCTTCGGAGGCCGGCCAGGGGTTGCGGTGTTTCTCCGGGAATCCGTGATGGACGATGCGGATGTCTCCGTCGTCTGCGACGGTCAAGTCGCGATCCAGCACGAGGCGGTTGGGCTCACCCGCCGGGGCAACCGACGACATAGCCGCAATCACTGCCAGAAGGACTTTTTGCCGAAGGGATCGTGGTCTCATCGGGGCTTCTTCCTTTGATGGGGATCATTTCTCGAAACAGTACAGATATCGCCATGCCCGCAAGAACAGCCGGTCACCGTGGAACGTCAGGGCACCGGTTTGCGGCAGACGGGGGCCAGGCTTTCGGCCGGCACCGATTCGCCAGGTCTCGTAGGGCAGGGGAATCTCCTCGTGGGGCCGACCGATCGGCGGGTTGACGGAGACCTTCTCCAGCGTCTCGTCGGCCTTGAGGATCGCGATCTCGCCGGTCGAGTAGTCGATGGCGTAAAGGTAGCCCCCCGCGACGGCGAGGTGCCAGCTATAGCGGAGTCGGCCGAGCTTGCGCCCGTCGATGAAGCCCACCTGCTTGCCCGTCTCGGCGCTCAGCGCGGAGATGCCCCCGAGCCGGCCGGTGACCTGGAAAACCAGCCCGTCGGCGAGCACGGGGCTGATCTCCAGGTTCCGATACTTTACCGGTATCGCCCAGACAACGTTGGCATCGATGCGGTCCGACCCGTCCCAACCGAGACGATACGCAACCAGCGAGTCCTTCTCGGGCACCCACGGGTAGAGCTTTTTGGCATTCCGTGCCCCGAGGAACGGCACGACCAACAGGTTGCCCCGGCCGGAGGAGGCGGTCCACTTCTGTCGGCCGACGCCTTCAGCCAGAATCGCCCCGTCCGACGGTCGAATGATGCGTCCCGATGGCAGGTGCACCACATGCTTCCCCTCCACGGTGAGCACTTGACAGGAACCGATCGCATAGCCCTCCCAGCTTGGCCAGGGCTTGACTCGCCACAGTTCCTTTCCGGTCTTCACATCCAGTCCGATTGCGTCCCACGGGTGGCAGTTCTCGGCTTCGGCGATGACCATCACGTCGTCCACTACCACCGGGGAGACACCCCAGGACTGCTTCTTCCACTCGTCACCGTCGTAGAGCTTGGTCCACAAGCGGCGGCCGTCAAGGTCGAAGCAGAAGGCCGCCGCGTATCCGGTGCGGATGTAGATGCGCTGACCGTCGGTAACCGGCGAAGGGTACCCCGCCCCCATCCACTGGCCCATAGGTTGGGACCATTGGCAGATCCAGAGATGCGACTCGCGGAGCTTCTTCTCCATCTGCCGGTATGTGTCGTCGGTGATCTGCAGGTTGAAGACCGTCTGGGGGTTCTTGATGGTCATCCCGTGTGGCTCCAATTTCTCGCGGGCGGCCTTGAGGGCGGTGCGCCCGGGGCCGTGCTCTTTCGCCACGGCCGAGCAGATCTGCCAGCCCCGGTGGTACTTCCGACGCAGCTTGATCCAGTCTTTCCGGGCCTGACGCGCCTGGTCGGGCGGCAACTCCGAGGTGTGATCCAGCTCGCGCTGCCAGAGCACTTTTCCGTTCTCGGGGTTGATGCAGAGGAGATGTGGGGCGATCTCACTGAAGTTCCACCAGTCCAGGTCGCGGACGACGTACAGCTTGCCGTCCACGTAGAGCGGCTCGGAATTGCCCCAGTGGTCGAGTTTCACCTTCCAGGCGATGTTCCTGCCGGTGTTCGGATCCCACGTTCTCGGCGGGGTGGCCGACGGCCAATGCCCGCTTCCATCATTGCGGAATCCGACCGTCTGCGCCTGTGCCGACGCGATGGTGGCTATGGTCGTCAGGAAGGCCAGCGATACGAACAGTCCTCTCATTCGGTCGACTCCTTGATAACGAGTACGTACGTGCGGGTGTCGGCGAGTTGGCCGATCCCGGCGGCTGCTTGGATCTGCAGCGTGAATGTCCCGCCCTTGGTGGGCGTTCCGGCCAGTACGCCGGTTTTCGGATCGAGGGCAATCCCCAGCGGAGCCTTGACGAAGTCCGAGTGCATCTTGACGCGAGCCTCGCCGTGGCCGCTGAGGTTCCACCAACCCACCGTCCCGTCGGCGGTAAACTGCGCCCTGTAGGGCTTTCCGACGGTGGCGGCGGGGATCTTCTTCGGGCCCGTGATGATCGGTGCCGGTTTGCCCTTGATGAACGTGAAGCTCGCGATCGCCGAAGGGGGCAGGCCCTCTGGGAAGTTCCGGGCTTTGATGGTCGTGGTCTTCGTCAGACGGATGGGCTTGTCATAGGTAGGTGACGACTCGTCAGGGTTGCTGCCGTCGGTGGTGTAGCGGATGATGGCGTCGCCCGGTGCGATGAGTCTCACGTCGATCAACCTTGGGAAGCGGCAGCGAATCGGCCGGGCCTCGGGCGCCAGAGCACGGGGGGATTCTTTCAACATCCGCGACAACCACGCGAAGGCCTCCACCTGCAGCGTGCTCTTCCCGTTACTGTTACCGTTACCGGCCAGCGGTTGGCACGCGGCGTCCAGCGGTGGGATGTGCAGGCTGTTTTTGCCTCTGTATCGTTCGCCGGTAAGCACGATCTGGTTGCCGTCGTTGCCGACCTTGCGGGCGAGTTCGACCACCCCGTGGTTCCCACCGACGCCCACGTACGTCAGGACGGCAGGGCCCTCCGGGCCGTAGTATCGCAACTGCCGCTTAGACCAGAAATCCGCAACGATCGCACTCAGCCTCGCGGATTGGTCGGCATACGGGGCGTGGGTGCTGTCATAGCGAACCTTCACGCATCGGCCCCGTCGGGCCTTGCGGCGATCGCCCCAATCGGTGTCCAGATCGGTCAGCGGGAAGTTCATCACATCGTCGGCCTGAGTGAATCCGCCCGCCGACGCCAACCAACCCCCGGCCGAGAAGCCCCACGCCGCAATCCGCGAGGGGTCGATCGAGTACTTCCCGGCATTGGCCCGCAGGAACCGTACCGCACTCTTGAAGTCGTGATACACCTGCGGCTTGATGCCATCGCCCAGAATGTAGTTCATGTTCGCCACGACGTAGCCCTCATCCAGCGCCCTCCGGATGAGCGACCGCTTCTGCCGGTCGTCCTTATCGCCCGCCTGGTATCCCCCGCCATGCACCAGCAGAATGCAGGGCCGCCGTTGGTCGCCCTTGGGCCAGTGAATGTTCATCTCGACCCACTCATCCCGCACCGACCCCACCTGCCGGTCGGGGAGGTACGGCACGTTCAGGGCATTGTTCGCTCCCTCAATCGGCTTGGCCTTGGGGCCAATGTGGTCCTTCTGCCCGCCGCGGACCGGCACGGTCAGGCAACAGAGCAACGCGATGCACACAACGGTTCTCTTCATGGGTGCTCCGAAGGATTCTGCATTCACGGGTGGCCGAAAAAGCCGCGCTCCACCGCCCGGCAGATTGCGTGGTAAATCGGAAGGTGGTTCTCCTGCACGTCGGCCGTCGTTGTGCCCGGGGCGGGCACGTGGACGTCGCTCAGGCCCGCTAATGTCCCGCCGTCAGGCCCGGTGAGGGCGACGACGGTCAGCCCCATCGCCCGGGCGACCCGGGCGGCGTGGCAGACATTGGCGGCGTTTCCACTGGTGCTGATCGCCACCAGAACGTCGCCGCTGCGCCCCAGCGCCGAGAGCAACTGGGCGCAATCGAGTTCCGCCCCAGAGTCGTTGAGAATGGCCGAGCGGGCTGGGGTGAATCCCGTCAGCGGGATCGCGCGCAGTCCCTGCTGCAGCCGATTGGCGAGGTCGGCCGGCAGACCGGGCAGATCCGGAGCAGGGCGGGTCGTCTCGAAGCTCTTGAGCAGTTCGCCGGCCCAGTGCTCGGCGTCGGCGGCGCTGCCCCCGTTGCCGCAGAGGAAGGCGGCTCGGTCGCGGGCGAAGCAATCGACCAGCGCGTTCACCGTCTCGGAGACGGACTCGCGGCAATCGTCGGGCAGATTTTGTCGGTCCGCGAGTTCGTCGATAGCGGTGGCAGCAAGGCTGTGGTCGAACGGAGGCAGGGGGCGTACGGGTTCGGTGTGGTACATCGCGACGGCCAGAGCCTGGTGCTCCGGCAGCGTCTCGCCCAGTTGAGCAGGCACGATAGAACAGGTCTTCAGGGCGTGGGGCAGCGCCTCGCCGGCCAGCGCCTCGCGCATTGGCTTGTCGAGCAGGTCGGCGGCCCGCACGTACAACGAGCCGAGCACGATGGTCTGCGGGTTGAACAGATCGATCAGAATCGCCAGCGCCCGTCCGAGCTGTCGGGCGGATTCGCGGACGACGCGCATCGCTTCGGCGTTGCCCGCGCGGGCGGCCTCGATGATCGCCTTGGCATCGGCGTGGGCCCAGCGGTCGGACAGTTCGCCCCGGGCTGCGAGGTCGCCGGCGCGACGGGCGATTCCCCCGCCACTGCACCAGCCCTCGACCGATCCTGACTTGCCGTAGCCGTCGGGCCCTTCCTCGGTCAGCCTGACGTGACCGATCTCCCCGGCATGACCGTCGACGCCGGTCACCAGGCGGCCACCGGAGACAATCCCCGCGCCGAATCCGGTTCCATGCGTGACGAACACGACGTCGTCGCTGCCTCGACCCGCGCCGAACCGCCACTCGGCGAGCACACCGGCGTTGGCGTCGTTCATCAACCAAGCTCGGCCGCCGAAGCGGCCGGTGAGAAATTCGCAGATGCGGACCTTGTCCCACCCGGGCAGATTGGGAGGTGACAGGATCACGCCGGCCGACTCGTCCAACGGGCTTCCGCAGGAGATGCCGAAGAACGGCGATTCGTCCGGGCCCAAGGCCTCAATGGCCTCGCCGATCCGCTCGAGGGTCTCACCCGGCCCGGCCGTCTGGAATCGGCGCACCTCGTCCGGTCGCCCGGTCGGGTCGGCCTTGGTTACCGTACATTTCGTTCCGCCGATGTCGATCCCGAACACGCGCCTTTACTCCTTCAGCTCAACGGTCGCACGGCAGCGAATGCTCCGCGACGAGGCGCCGACGAGAATCTCAAACGCCCCGGCTTCCACCTGCCAGCGGTGGGCGTCCAGGTTCCAGAAGGCGAAGCACCGCTCGTCCAATTCAAAGCTCACGGTGCGAGTCTCGCCCGGTTCCAACCAGATCTTCGCGAATCGCTTGAGTTCCTTCTCCGGGCGCCAGTGGCTGCACTCGCGGTCGGCTACATACACTTGAACCACCTCGAAGCCCGCCCGACTTCCGGTATTGGTCACGGGCAGCGAAATACTCACGGTCTCGCCGATGCGCCCGGTCTGCGGTGCGGTCACCGCGCCGTACTCGAAGCTGGTGTAGCTGAGCCCATGGCCGAAGGGGAACAGCACATCCAGTCCGGCGGCGTCATAGTGGCGGTAGCCTACGCGCAGGCCTTCGCCGTAGGTCTCGAAGTTGCGCCCGCCCAGCGGCGAGCGGACGATATTGATGCACGGGCCCAGAAGGACTTCGTAGCCCAGCGTTCGCGTTTCTTGCCCCAGGGTGCGGTCGACCTCCCAAATCAACTCCGGGTTCCACGTGGAGGCCAGCGCCGCGCCGCACGGGAAGGTGGTGGCGGCCGGCCGGTCTTTGTACGAGTTGCAATCGGCCCAGGCGCAGACCCCGTGGGGGCCATCTGTCATCCCGACTGCATCGAGGCCCAGGCGGGGGATGGGGACGGTCCAGTTGCCGTCCCGGCCGGCCAGCAGGGAGCACTTCTCCCACAGGGACAGCGCAGCAAGCAACTCGTCCACGTTAGCGTGGGCCGCGATGGCGGCGTCAGCCTGAGAGGCGGGGGTATCGGGGGCCGGAGGCGTGTTTCGCGTTTCGGTCTGTGTCATGGGCCAAGCTCGTCGTAAGGGGGGTACAGAGAAGAGGTCGGGCGATCGCCGCCCGACCTCTCGGTCGTTGCCTCGGATTTCACGGCCGCTGCGGGCAAAACGGCCGCGGTTACAGATTACTTCTTTCGGCGAAGCCCTGCGACGGGCTCAGGCCTTCTGCTTCCGCTTCAACAGGCAGGCCAGCCCACCGACCGCCAGCAGGCTCATCGTCGCCGGCTCGGGGATCACGTCGCCGTGCATCTGGTAGTTATCGCTGAACAGGAACTTGTTTTGATTGCTGTCACCGCCGTTGTAGACCGACAGCGTGAAGGTCACGGGACCGGAGACATCCTGAAGCGCACTGAAGCCGCTCAGATCGAAGTCCACAGGGACGAGAACGTTCATGGTGTTCAAGTCATAGTAACTGGCAGTACCCAAGTTCGTGTCGCCAGTCAGGCTGGATCGCAACGTCAACGCCTTCAGGGCGCCGTTGCTTCTCCACAAAAGGTCAACCGTGAAGTTCGTAAAGCTGATTTCGTAGCCTGCGTCGGGTGTGATGCTGAATTGGACGAAGTCGTCCTGAGCAATGGCGCTCGTGGCGTTGTTTGCGCTGGCCACCGGACCCATGATCAGAAGATCGGTTCCGTTAATACTATGTTCCAGGACGGGACCGCTGGTGCCCAAACTGATCCACGTCTGCAGGCCGGCTCCATTGTTCGTGTTCTTCACCGCGTCGTCGGCCAGCAAGAGCCCGGAGCCGATGCCGAATGAGCCGGCGGTGACACCGCCGGGGACGTTGTCGGCGGCCAAGTCCATCACGTCGGGCGTGCCATCCACGCTGTCGTTGAAGTTGTACTCCGCGATAACGGCGGCCTGGGCGGCTGGGCTCCCCGCCAGAATCCCCAGAGCGACCACGATTACGGCCACGGCGAACTTGCTGATACTCTTTCGTTTGCTCATCTTATCTACCTCCTCTAAAGTGGTTGAAAACGTTGTTTTCCTCGTCGAAAGCACATTGTCGACATGCTGCCCAACAGTTGTCATTCTCCCATGAACCTGCCGATACGTCTAGCCGCTGATGCGTCTGTAATCATCGCATTTGCGTACAGTCGAAGTGTGAGGTCGGTACGGTGATCGTCACGCATTTCGCAGGCCTCCAGCCGGGGGTTCCCGGCAGATATGGGATCGTGAACTCTATCTTCCACGCATCACTATCTTCCAGGGGGGTATTGTCCCACAGGTCGGCAAAACTGCCTATCTTCGATTGCGTCTTGTGTCATCACAGGTACGGCACAGGGGTTGCTGCGATCCCGTTCGGCACGTAGGATGCGTTCGATTCTTGAGTCGAGCGGGAGCCGAAGTGCAGCGTATCCTGATCATCAACTGGACAGAAATGAAGCACGGCCGCGAGATCTTCCGCGGCATCTGGGACTACGGCCATGCGCACACGAACTGGCGGTTCGAGATGTTCGAGTTGGAGAAGTGGCAAAAGCGGCTGGCGGCGCTGCGGGGACCGTTCGACGGCGTGATCGCCGCGATGGTCCATAAGGAACTGATCGAGCCGATTTCGGCGTGCACGTCGCACCTGGTGAACGTCTCCAGTCACGCCTGGGCGGAGGAGCGGTTTGTCACGGTCCGACCGGACAATCTCGCCATCGGACGGATGGCTGCGGAGCATCTCCTGCCCAAGGGGTTCACGCGGTTCGCGTTCGCGGGCAACCCCGGTCACGGACCGAGCCTGCCGCGGGGAATCGGTTTCTTCGAGTCGCTGCTGGAGAGGGATGTGGACGATTTGTGGGCGGCCGGGGAACTCCACATGGCGCTGCCGGAAAGGCTGCGTGCTCTGGTGAAACCGGCCCAGATGGACGGCCCCCCGGAGCAAACAGAGCTGACGCGCCTGGCCGAGAGGCCGACGGGCATGTTCGCGACAAACTGCTATTGGGGGCGCGACCTAATTGCCCTGGCCCACGCGATGGAGCTTCGGCTGCCGGACCAGATCGCCGTCGTCGCCAGCGACGAGGACGATTTCATCTGCGAAACGTGCGACCCGGCCCTCTCTGCGGTGGACGGAAACTCGCGCCGCGTGGGCTATGAGGCGGCCGCCCTGTTGCACCACCTGATGGACGGAGGGTCCGCGCCGGAGGCGCCGGTGGAGATCCCCCCGCTGCGAGTGGTGTCCAGACGGTCGAGCGACGCCGTGGCCGTCGAGGATGAACTGGTCGCCGCAGCTCTGCGATACATTCGCGGTCATATCGACAGGCCGTTTTCCGTCGAGGATGTACTCGACCACGTGCGCTCGAGTCGGCGCGCCTTGGAGCGGCGGTTCAAGGCGAGTCTCGGGCGCACGCCGCATCGCGAGATCATCCTCACACGGCTGGAGCGGGTCAAGCAGTTGCTCTGCCGCACGGAGTGGACCGTGGAAGAGATATCCCGGTCGTGCGGGTTCCGCTATCCGGCCCATATGACCAAGGTCTTCCGCGAAGCCACCGGGACCACGCCCTCGGCCTATCGTCGCCAAGGAAACCCGAACAGACCTGTGACGAGGTAGCATCCGCCGGGGACCTGTTCCGCATGTCCGGTCATGCACTTCCAGAAATGCGGATCAGACGGCTGCCGCATACGCGTTGCTCAGCGACGCAAAAGCGGATAGACGCCGGCCCCACCGCCATACCAGAATGACGGGTCCGGGTCGGCCTGACGTCAGATAAAGCACGAGGAACGCCTGGTAACTTGGTTCAAGGGAGATTCACGGCATGGACAGATTTCGCCGCAAACCTTGGGCTGCGGCTCTGTTGGCCGGTCTGTTGCTGTTCAGCGGCTGCGGCAATGGAGCGAAGCTTCCCGAAGGCCGACGCGATCTGGTATCGGCCGAGGCCCTGGCGGAGACGGAATTCGAGCAGCACCGCGGCGCGAAGGCGGAGCGGTCGGTGGTGGCTGTCGAGCACTCGGCCTTCAAGCAGGCGGTCCGCGTGAAGACCATCGACTCGCCGCGCGAGAAGTGGACCCTCAAGGTCGACATCCCGCTGGGCGATGGGCTCAAGCAGGGGGACGTGGTACTGGTCGACTTCTGGATGCGCACGCTTCAGACGGCCGACGAGTCCGGCGACGGGTCCATCTTCGTGGTCCTGGCGACCCGCGACGATGGCTGGACCACGCACCGCATTTTCACGGCGGCCGCGGGCAAGACCTGGAAACACTGGCAGATGCCCATCCGTCTGCACCGCGAGCTTCCCGAAGGCCGAGAGGTGCTGTCCATGCAGTTCGCCGGTCTGCCGCAGACGGTGGAAATCGGCGGCCTGCGCGTCCTCAACTACGGCTCGGACGTTCGGGCAGCCGATCTGCCGATCACGCGCAGCACGTACGCCGGCCGGGAGCCGGACGCCGCGTGGCGAAAGGCTGCGCTGGAGCGCATCGAGAGGCATCGCAAGAGCAGGCTGACGGTTCGCGTGACGGATGCCCAGGGCAGGCCGGTCTCCGGGGCGAAGGTTCACGTCGCGATGAAGCGGCACGCTTTCGGCTTCGGGTGCGTGGTCAACCCGTATGGGGCATTCGGGGAGGACGCCCCCGACGCCGAGCGTTACCGCAGGGTGTTCCTGGAGAACTTCAACAAGGCCCCGCTGGAGAGCGGGCTGCGGTGGCAGAACTTTTTGGGGTGGGTCAGGCCCGGCTATGCGTTTCCATGGTACAATGCCCTCTGCAGCCCATGAGCGGGCGGAGGGCCAATCATGAGATGGAAGCTCATCGTTGCCGGTTTGCTGCTGTCGGCTGTCGTGCCGCTGTCAGCCGACGTTGCGCCGGCCGGCGAGCCATGGATGCTCACCGACCACCACGGCGGCGAGTGGGAAGACGTCGAGAAATCCCCCGATATCTCCGACGATGATCTGCTTTGCTGGGCAGCCGTCTGCGCAAACACGCTGCAGTGGACCGGCTGGGGCCAGGTCGGGGGACTGGGCGACGCCGACGCAATCTTCGACTACTACCGCCAGCACTGGACCGACTCCGGCGGGCTTGCATCCGTCGGCTGGGAGTGGTGGTTCTCCGGCGAGAACACCCACGCGGGCCGATCGGGCTACGCGCAGTTGGAAGGCCTCGACGGAGGGGGGTTCTGGGATCCGCCGTATTCGATGGATGATTACTACCACTCCGCCGGGGGGAGCAACGCCCCGGAAGACATCCACCGATTCCTCGATATGGGTTGCGGGGTGGGCATCGTGATCCGCGGCGGAGGCGGCCACGTCATGACGGTGTGGGGGGTGGATGTCGATCGCGAGGCGGGCGAGTATCTCGGGCTCTTCGTGACCGACTCCGACGACGGCAAGCTCTCGCCCGACGCCCCCGATCAACTGCGGTACTATCGGCTGACCCGGAGTGGGACGCGATGGTACTTCCAGGACTTCTACGGCACCAGCAACGTATGGTATGTCAGTTCGATCGAGGCGCTGCAAGCCCCCGACCCCGCCACAGCCTTGGCGTTGCTGATGGGACTGCCGGTTCTTCTGCGGAGAAGGCACAGCTAGTTGCTAGTCGCCAGTCGCTAGTTGCTACTTGCTGAGCGGATAGTGTACGAAGGCGGCGATCAGTTCGAGCATTTCCAGTCGTCCCAGGTTGTCCGAGCCGAAGCGTTTGTCGAACTCTGCCTTCAGTGCGGAGCGATGGCTGGGCGGAGCGTAGGCCAGTGAGAACACCAGTTCGCGGTCCGGCAGTTGGCTGGGGGGGACGTTGGCCGTGAGCGTCGCCATCGGGGTGTCGGGAACCATTCCCTGTCCCTGGGCGACCCACCGGGCCGCCACGTAAGGCCAGACCCATCTGTGGGACCTGTACCGTTTACCGCTGGCGACCTGGGCCATCTGGTGGCGCACCTGCTCGCGGACGGCAGCGTCGCACCGCCGGAGGATGTACGGGAGCGACTGGAGCTTGCCCGTCTTGCGGTACCGCTCCCTGGCCGCATTCCAGCGGGACTGGAGCCATTCGTACTTGCGGTGGTTGGCCCGGGCGTACCCGGCGTCGACTCCGGGATACTCCACGCTCACCAGCGGGCCGACCGCGTCGATGAGGATGCGGTGAAGCCCCTTGTCCAGTACCACCACCGTGCCCAGCCCTACGCGTTGTCCGTCGATATAGACCGCCGATCGCATGTCGCCGAACTGCCGACGCACCGGCAGCTGGAATGCGACCTGTTTGTCGGCCCGCAGCAGTGAGTAGAGAAGGTATCGTCGCCCCCCGGGTTGGGTGGGAAGCACCAGCACGTGGCGGTTGGTCTTGATTCCCGCGATATCGCGCGTGGGCTTGGTGCCCAGTCGGCCGAAAGTGTAGGCGCTGCCTGCGTAGCGGATGCGGGTTCCCGGCGTGATGTGGACCTTGGCGGGTCCGCCATGGTCGGCCAGCGGCCCGGCGCCGTCGGATTCTTCCTTTCGGCCGCGGGGCATCGGCCCAGCCACCAGCCAGTTGCCGATCGGCTCACCCGGCTGGATGTCATTGACGGGCACGCCCTCGGCGAGTTCGATGTCCGTCGCGGCGGGGAAGTCCATGACACCGGGCGGCTGGCGGTAGCGGTCCATGGTGAAGTACGTTGCCTGCTCCTCCAGCAGCGAGAGGCAGCCCAGTGCGGGGATGGCCAGCACCGACCGATGGGCCGAGAACACCCCGCCGGGCCCGAGGCGCGTGGTGAACTCCATGCTCACCCACGCCCGCTTCTCGCGGACCTCGCGGAACTCCTCCTCGGTCAGGAATCGGTGCGTCAGGTCGTACGCCCAGGGGTACATCGAGAGCGGTTCGGGCAGCCGTTCGCCGTGCTCGCCGATGTAGGGATACTGCTCGGTGCGGGGCATGAGCAGCGCCGCCGCCCGTCGGCCATGGCGCTCGTCGTCGAAGAGCGTCGCCAGCAGGCCGTGCCCCATCGCCTTCTCCACGCCGGGCTGCCAGTTGTTGACGTAATCCAGCTTGGTCCTGTAGAGCATCTTGCCGTGTGCCAGGCGACGCCGGATGTGCCCCAGCACCCGCTGGCCGAACGGCGTGCGAGCCCGCTGGCGGAGACGCGGAATCTCGCCGGGCCGAAAGAACAGCCTCGGATGCATCCCCGCCGCCAGCTCGCGCACCGGGCGTTTGGACCAGTCCCGCTCGTAGGCTATGACGTTGACGGCTCCCTTGGCCTTGTCGTAGTTGCAATGGCCGTCGTAGCTGCCGGCCAGTGCGCCGTTCTCTTCGCGGAGCGTGACGGTGTACTCGCCCATCGCCGATCGTCGCCACAGGTCGTTGAGGTAGACGATCTGCATGGTGATCGTTCTGCCGTCAGCCGAGACTTTCACGATTTGCCCGTCATGCACGCGTTTGTTGAAGTCGAGCGATACCGCCAGGAAGTCCCGGTCCCACTTGCCGTCGCGCCGAACCAGGTCCATCGCCACGTCGTGCTTGCCGGTCGTCCCGCCGCCCTTGTTGGCGTAGATGGCCTTGGCGAGTTCCAGGCGAACCACGCCGTTGTCGGGCAGCGCGGCGAGCTGCCCTTCCAGCGGGGTCACTGCCACGCCGCCGGGGTAGAGCGAACCGTAGGCGTTGGGGTCGGGCTCGCCGAGCAGCAGGTTCGCCGGCGGGTTCGGCGCGGGAAGGGGGGCGTCCGTTGCCCCGGCGATCTTCACCCGGGCGGCCGCTACGCGGTCGGCCAGCCCGTCGATTCCCTGCGCCAATGCCAGGTCCAGCGCGGGCAGGGCTGCCGGAGAGCGCATCTCGCTCAGGGCGTCCACCCACATTCCCAGCTCCGCCGGATCGGGAAAGATGCGCCACCGGGTGATCGCCTCGGCCACCGGGGCAGCAGCGGGGGCGCCGATCTTGGCGCACGCCCGGGCGGCGGCCTCCTCGGCCGGCGGGGGATATTCCCCGTCGATGGTTTCGCGAACCAGCGGTGCGATGGCGGGTTCGCCGATCTTCGCCAGCGCGTCGGCCGACGCGGCGATGAGCGAACGCACCTGCTCGGGCGTGAGTTTCTTCCTGCCGCTGGGTGCGGTGCAGAGCTTGAGAATGGGCAGGACGCTGCGGGCGTCGCCGGTGGCTGCCAGTACCGGCAGGGCGGCGAGTCTCTCGGCGTAGGTCGGCTGGCTCCGCGCCAGCTGCAGGATCACCGGCAGCAGACGCTGCGACTGGGAGCGGATGGCCCTATCGGCGGCGACGCGGACGTTGGGGTCGGAATCCTGCTGGGCGCGGGCGACCCCTCCGAATCCGATCATCCCGCCACGGGCTGCCAACGCCCGGGCAGCGGCGATACGCACCTGCGGCGAGGGGTCCGACAGGAGCGTGTCGGTGAGTGTTTCGAGCGGCTTACCGTGTGGGGCCGTGCCCAGCAGGTTGGCCAGGGCGATGCGGACCCGGGCTTCCCTGTCGCGGGCGAGATCCCGGACGGTGGGCTGATTGGGGTCGGCCCCTGCGCGGGACAGACCGATGGCGTGTTGCGCCCGCAGTTGCGCGTTGGGGTCGTCGGCGAGCCCTTTGAGCGCGTCAAGGGCCGACGGCGTGGCGATGCGCGCCAGCGACCAGGCAGCGGCCAGGCGGTCGGCGTGGTCGTCGGTCTGGAGGATCGGCGCGATGTACGGGACCGCCTTCGCCACGCGATGCCCGCCCAGCCGACGGGCTTCCTCCGCCCGGGTGACCGGGTCGGCCAATCGCTGCTTCGACTCCTCGGTGAACACCCGCTCGACCCACAGCGACGGCCAGATCCAGGCGTAGAAGGCGGCCCCCAGGGCGACGATGCTCAGGGCGATGACGATGGCGGTCGCCACCCGCCCCCCGCGATGTGCGATCGAATGCATGAAGGTCAGCCTTTCCGATGTGTGATTCCGATGGCGGGCGACTGCTCATCCCGATCTTGGTCGCCCACATGATGCAACCGCATCGGCGCGAAATGGTTCTGCATCGAGTTGGGTTCCTTGCAGCAGCGGGCCGGGCATGCGAGAATCCCTCAGCCGATTGCGGGCGGCCGGGTTGGCTGAACCCGCCGATTTCCGATTGAGAGGACCTCATGGAACTGAAGCGATGTGAAGAGAATCCCATTGTCGCCCCGGGAGGGTATTCCTGGCGGCGGGTGGCGACGTTCAACCCCGGCGTGGTGCTCGATGAAGAGGGCGTATTCTGGATGCTCGAACGGGCCTGCTCCAACCTCGCGCCGTTGCACAGCCACTTCGGACTGCTGCGAAGCGACGACGGGATCCACTTCAAGCACGTCAGCGACGAGCCGGTCTTCACAGCCGCCCAACTGGGCACGCCGCGCGGGACGGTGGAAGACGCCCGCGTAGTCCGCATCGACGGGACGTACTACATGACGTACGTGCATCGCAACTACGTCTCGTCGTGCTACCCCAACGGGGTGGGCATCCCGCTGTACTCCGACCCGTCGGACGTGCCCGACGGCGACCTGAACAACTACCGCTCCGGCGTGGCGACCTCAACCGACCTGCGAACCTGGGAAAACCTCGGGCTGGTGACCGGCGAGAACCTCGACGACCGCGACTGCGTGCTGTTCCCCGAGAAAATCAACGGGCGATTCGCTATGCTGCGACGCCCGATGAACTTCGTGGGTCCGGAGTTCGGCTGCGACGGCCCGAGCATCTGGCTGAGCTACTCCGATGACCTGCTGGAATGGACGACGCCGACCCTGGTGGCCGCCCCCGAGAACCCCGCGTGGGAGGGCGGAAAGATCGGCGCCGGTGCCACGCCCATGAAGACCGACGAGGGGTGGCTCATCATTTACCACGGCGTCGACGCCGGCGTGACGTACCGATCCGGCGTGATGCTCCTGGATCTCGACGATCCGACCAAGGTCGTCGCACGAAGCTCGGAGTTCATCCTCGAACCCGAGGAGTACTACGAACGCACCGGCCTGATCATCCCCAACGTGGTGTTCCCGTCGGCCAACGTCGTCAAAGACGAGACCGTCTTCATCTATTACGGCTGTTGCGATACGTGCATCTCCCTGGCAACCGTCCCGCTGAAAACCCTGCTGGACTACCTGAAGTGACCGAACCGAGCCCCGAAAAACGCACAGCCGTAGGGCTCGCAACTTGTTGCGGGCGCGATCGCTGATCCAGAGCAGTCCCCCGCATGCTGAACTGTGAAAAGCTCACGCGGGGGCGAAGCCTTCGCCTGGTCATTTGTCGTTCTTGCGAAGCAGCGTCTTGCCGTCGTAGTGGTACGTCGCATCGCCCACGGTGATCGTGCGCGACTCGCCGTCGGCTGAGATGCGCACCTGGGGCGGAGTGTCCTTCTGGAGCGTCATCACCGAGAGGATGGTCACCGGCGGAAGCTTGGCCTGGCGTTGCATGCGTTTGCGTTCCAGGTCTTCTTCCATGCCCTCGATCAGTTCGCCGTCGTCGCTGCCCAGTGAGGGGATCCCGCTGCTCGGGGCCGGGCTGTCGCCGGGGTTGACGTCGCCGCCGGAGCGGATGAAGTCTTTGCTGCCGGCGTCCAGCTGGTTCTTTTTGAGCTTCTCGATCTTCGAGACGTGTCGGTGCAGCTTCGCTTCGAGAATCGTGCCCTTCTGGTGTTTCCCGACGGCATGGCGGGTACGCAGCTCAAGCCCCTCCGGGCCATCAAAGGTGATCGCCATCGTGCCGTCCACCCGCTTGGGCGCTACGAGCACGTCGCGTTTGTTCACCGTCAGCGTGGGGCGATGGCGGTTGTAGGCGGTGGTCGTATACACGCGGTCGAGGTCCATCCGCCAGACTTTCTCCCGTTTGCCCGCCCCGGAAATCCGGTCGGCTGTGATGACCGTCAGCACGCCCTGGCCGGGGACGGTGTCCACCAGAACCGACCGCTGCAGCGTGATGTTCGGGTCGGTCCTGGCGAGAATCGGCTCGCCGCGGTTCGTCCTGCCGGTGATCTCGCGGAGCTTGTCGAGGGTCATGGTGATCGAGGCAGACCCGTTCTTGTGCGTGCGGATATGCGTGACCTTCGCCGGGGCGATCGGCAGGAAGTTCCGCACGGAGATGTTGTTCATCTGGCCCCAGTCTTCCGGGTCCCACCCGCCATGCCGCGTTCGGCCCCATCGCCGTCCGAACGCCTGCAACTGAAGGTGGCCGGCCTGGTAGACCGACTCGTCCACGCCCGTGCTGCCGGCCTGGACCATGGCGAAGGGCGCCTCCTCGCCGTCCCATCTGCCGATGCACGTCAGCGCCTGGCCTGACGTGTGGAACCGCCCGGCCGGGTAGACCTCCGAGGGGTGGACCGCCTTGGCGTCGAGCGGATGCGTCGCCAGCGCGATCACGGCGTCCATTGGTCGACGCAGCCCGAGAGTGTGGTTGTCCAAGTACCACCGCGCGACGCGGCGGTCCTGCCCGGACATCAGAAACGCTCCCTGCGAGACCATCGTGTCGCATGCGCGGGTGCGGTGATGGCCGCGAAGACGGGCAGCGATGGGCATCAGCTTTCGCACCCCGTCGTTGGGGTCGGGGACCTCGCCCAGGACGTTGCGGATCGCCAGGAGCATCGGCAGGACGGTCTCGTGCGTGTCCCACCCGCCCCAGCCGTCGGGGGCGACGGCCGCGTCGAGATACCGCCGCACCGACCGCTTCAGGACAGTGGCGTTGCGAAGCATCTCGTTGGAGAACACGTCGTCGCCGCTGTAGGCGTGGCGTGCGCGCCTGGCCCGGGCGACGTCGGCGGCGTGCATTCGCGGGGTGTACTCGCGGAGCTTGGGTGCCTGGGCGGAATAGCCGCCGAAGACGGGCACGTCCACGACGATCGGGTACAACCCCTCCGAGAGCCGAACGAGCTCGCCGTCGGTAACGCGCTTGCCGTTGATCCACATGCGCGTGCCTTCCGACCGCGACCGCCAGTTCGGCAGCGCCTGGATGACCCGCTCCCGCTCGTTGCGGAGCACGGTGTAGAGCACCACGTTGATCGCCGGGCGACGCCCCAGCTGCCGGTGCCATTTCCGCACCAGGCGAATGCCCGGCCAATGGCCCCCGCCGGTGGAACTGGTCCAATAGCGGGCGCAGTTGCGGGCGTAAATGCTCGGGGGCGTCGTCTTCGAGCGGGCGTTGTTCGGCAGGTACATGCGGAACTCGAGGGGTTCTCCGTCCACCTCGACCGCTTGGCCCGGCTCGGGGCGGAGGGTCTCCCAGCCGCCGAGCTTGCCGATGTATTCGTCCTGGCTGCCGCGGCGGAAGGGCCCGTTCACCAGCCAGCGGCGGAACATCGTGTCGTCTTCGAGGGGCACCACGGGCGTGCCGATCGACGGTTCGTAATCTTCGGCCGGCGCGATGCGGCGCACCTGGTCCATCGCCGGAGGTTCGTAAATGGGCGGCCGATCGCCCGCCAGTGCCATCGCGGCCATCGCCGCTGCAGCGCGGTACTTGGCGGCCTTGGTGTGCGTTGGCGAGCGCACCTCGAATTCCGTCTGGTCGTTGGCGAAGTGGTACCGCCGGGAGGTGCCCAGCAGGTCGTCCAGGTCGTGACGGCAGGCGAGGTCGCGAATGTTCTTCTCCAGGAAGGCGTAGACCACCTCCCGTTTTTCGGGCGTCCAGGCGTCTTTGCACAGGTCATACGAGGCGGCGGTTCCCATGATGGCGTAGGGGTGAATCCACCAGCCACCGTAGTAATAGGAATTGTACATCGGGCCGCCGAACTGCTCCGCCGCGATGTCGGCGTATTGCTTCTCGCCGGTGAGTTGGTAGAGCAACCCCCAGCCGGCCGCCCACATCGGACCCATGGTGTGCTCCGCCTGCGGGTAGCGATACCCGTAGCCATACTTGCGGGCCCGCTCGAGCATGTCCTTCAACTCGGCGATGATTTTCTGTCCCTGCGGCGTGTTGGCACGTCGGCGCAGCTGCGCCAGTTCGCCCTTGCCGAACAGCAGCCGGGGGTGCTCGCCGGGCGCCGGCGGCGTGAATCCATCGACGCTCGCGACGTGGGGCTCGACGACACCGGCCGCCTTGCCGCGGGTGACAGCCGACTTGAGGCAGGCGTTGAGGCGATTTCGCACCGTCGGTTGAGACCAGCTCTTCTGGCCGGGCTCGCGACCCATGCCCCAACGCTCCTCCAGCCGATCCATGACGGCGGGGCGGTGGGTGTCGGTGGTCTTGAGCGTGTAGGTTCCCGTCACCGCGTTGGCGTCCGGCGTGAGCGTGAGCGTCAGTTCGCCCTCTCCGCCGAGCACGCAAGGCCGATGTCGCGACGGGTTGAATTCCATCGCGATGGTCAGCGTCACGCTGCTGTCGTCGCCGGTCTGCTGGGACGTTACCCGCCCGAGATGCTCCTGGCCGGGGATGTACTTTGTGAAGCCCCATGCGGGGGCAGCCCATTTCCCGTCGCGGCAGGTCAGGTCCAGTTGCAGGTCCTGTGTGGCGGCGAAGGGCACGCGGCGGTCGGTGCGCAGGATCCTGAACGCCAGCGCCTCGCCCAGCGTGAGGCGCACCTGGCCGTTGATCGCGTTGTTCTCACCGGCGGAGGCTGCAGCCGGCCAGAGCGTCATCAGCGTCAGCAGAATCGCGCACATCGTCGCGGTGGTTCGTCGGGGGGCGGATATCATTTCGCCTCCTTGGGGCTCGGCTCGAATGTAATCAGGTGTTCGCGGTAGCGGACGGGGACCCTGCCGACGGTGAGCAGCTCACGAGCGTCCTTCGGTGCGACCAGGACGGGGGGCGCATCGCCGGTCTGGATGGTGAGCACCACCACGCAGCCGGCGATGGCACGGAGGAAGCGGTCGCCGCCGCCCATCTTCGTCGAGCTGGTATGCCGGAAGAGTTTGTTGAGCACCGCCTGGGCGTCGGCCTGGTCCTTGGCGGGGTCTTTGCTGGTTTCCTTGGGGATGTCGAACGGGGCTTCGATCTCCAGTTCGATGGCATTGGGGTCTTCCCAGTCGATGCCCTCTGCCAGTTTGCGGACCTCGTTGAGCTTGGCGGCCATGCTGTCCTGCAGCATCTGCTCGTTGGTTTTTCCGGGCGGGGTCATCGCACACCGGATGCGTCCGGACATCCCGTTGGCCGGCGGACGATAGGTGATGTGCCCGGTCGGCGGGTAGATCATGGTGCCCGTAAGCGTCGCGTTGGCGTCGGGCGGGGTGAGGGTGAACTGTCGCCCCTGGATGCTCACACGCTCGGCGGGCAGGTCGCCGACGTTGATTTCCCACACGCGGTGTCGGTCCTTCAGGCCGATGGCGCCGCCGACGGTCACCAGCAGCACCTCGGCCCCGCATCGGCCTGAGGTATCCACGCCGAGTGTTCGCCAGATGCGGGTGTCGTCGTCGATCTCCTTGCCGGTGGGTTTGCCGTCTTCGTCGAGTTGCTGGAACCCGCCGGCCAACATGCTGACGCTGCCGCCCCGGGCGAACGAGCGCACGCGCATCAGTTGCCCGGCCCCGAGCGGGACAGCCCCGGTCCGCGTGGTGATCGACGCGCGATACGCCTGCAGCGTGTTCGCCCGCCGGGCCTTGGGCCAGGCGAGCGGAGCGGGCGAGCTCGGCGGGCAGATCCAGTCCCGTCCCAGGGCGGTGACGGTGAAATGCCCACGCCGCTGGGCGGCGATGCGCGGGACCTCGGCGGCGTGGAACAGTACAGTCGCGTTGGCGTCGTTGAACACGACGGACTTCACCGTGCGGTCGATTGCAGCGGCCGGGCGGGCCGGGGGTGTGGTCGGCTTGATCCGGGCGACCGCGAGCATGGCCACCGCGGCGGCCGACGGCGTCGATGGCTGAGCTGCCTGCTCGATCGCTCCGGCGAGCGGACCGGCGAGGTTGTCATCGGCGAGCAGGGCTGCAGCGGCAAGCCAATCGGCGTTCTCGGTGAGCAGCTTCCCATCGATGCCGAGCCCGCGGGTGGTCCATCCCCACCGGCCTGCGCGGGCCAGGCCCGTGCCGGCTGCGATGTCCACCCCGCCCACGCGTCGCTCCGCCAGTGCGTACATCGCGACAATCTGCAGTGTCTCGCTGAGTCCGTGTTGGCCGATCGAGGCACCGTTTCGCCCGAAGGCAGTCTCGGCGTATCGGCGGACAGATCGCCGCGCGATCGTCCGGGCCGTCTGCAGGTCAGCGGCTGGTTGACCTGCGCGCATGGCTGTGATGGCTGCCAGCCCCTGGGCGGCGCGGACCACAGCGATCCGCGCGTCGAACGGCCCGTCGGCCTGCCTCAGCAGAAAGTCCTTCGGCGGAATCTCACCCACCGATTCTGGCGGCCGGTGCATCGTCAGTCGATTGGCCCAGGCTGCGAGCTTCGCGGCGTACCGGTCGCGTTGTTCCTTGCCCCATTCGTCCTTGCAGAGGTCCAGGGCAGCGGCGGCGTCGGCGAGATCTCGCCCGAGGGTGAGCGGGGTGAGGGTCCGCTTCTGCCAGCCTGTCTCCAAGGCAGCCAGGTTGGCCAGGCCGGCCTTGTATGCCACCTCGGCCAGGCCCTGCTTGGGGCGAATGCAGTGTGCGATTCCCAGCGAGAGCGGATCGTTCGGCTCGTCGGTGAGCACCCTGGCCGCGCGGCGGCAGGGCTCTTCCTCCAACGGCAGGTCCATTCCCTCGGGCAGGAACAGCCCGCCCCTGGCACGATCGGTCGGCTGGCGGGCTTTGATGGCGCCGCGAGCGACGATCGGCTGGGCTGTTTCGCCGCCGGCGCCGCTGAAACGCTTCGGCACGCGCAGCACCGAGTGGGTCCGAACGGTTCGCAGGCCGGCGGCGACGGGGCAGCTCTGTCCGCCGCCGATCGACCGCCACCACTCGCTGAGTTCTTTCGGCGTGGGGGCGACAAAGTTCGCGTCGTACGAGCCGACGAATTGATTGCCGTCGCGCCGCAGCGAGAGCGTGACAACTCCCTTTCCGCCGCGGTATTTCGGCAGGACGGGCTTGACGTCGATGGTGAGAGTCAGTTCGAGGGCGTCTTCGGTGAGTTTGCCTTCGGTCACGACGGCTGGGTGTTCGATGGCAGGGCACGCCGGCGACCACGCCCATGCAGCGCCGGTGACGTCGTCCCCTTTGTGCACAGGCACGGTGATGTGCAGGTTGTGCAAGTGGTTGCGCGCCTGCCGCTGGCCTACGTACGGCAGTGCGTCGTCCAGGACCACTTCGATCTGCCGGGTGGGATTCGCCCGCGCCCCAGCCGTCATGACAGCCAGCACCGCTGCCGCCCATCCGATGGTTACAGCCAGTCGTTTCGTATGCATGGAATACCTCTCTCCCCTGCAACCCGCCCGGGGCACGGAGGTTCTTGCAGGAGAGGGATAGCATGTAATCGAAGGAAGCCCAGCCAGTACCGCACAGCAAACCAGCAACAGCCACTTGACCGCCATGCCTGTTCTGTCTTAACCTTCATGCATGAAGGTTCGCAAGGCACAACTTGACTGCGGGGAGTTCAATCATGGAAGAAAGCTTCCGTATGAACTTCGCATGGAAGATTTCCGTATGGCCATGCAAGACGTCTACGACTTCTTCCACGATGTAAATTCGCTTCTGACGAAGAAGGGGCTTCGGAGACTGGATGACATGCTGCGTCCCGCCATCATGTCAGGGCTGATATCTGACATGCTTACGGCGAGTCTGGCAACGCACTCCAGAACTCTAACCGAAAATCTTTATCACAACGGGCACCCTGACCTGATTGTCCAAGGCAAGTATCCGGGGAACGCAGTGCAGTCGACGTCAGAGGGCGTAGAGGTGAAGACAACACGGAAGCGCGGTGGTGCTGTTGACACCCATGGGGCTCGCGAGCAATGGATGTGCGTCTTTGTGTATGAGGTCGATAAGGATACGGAACCTGCAATTGCCAGGTATCCGATGCGGTTTGTCGAAGTGTATCTAGCCTCAGTCAGCACCGAAGATTTCCGAAAGAACAATAGAGGTGAACTCGGGACCCGGACCGCGACTCTGCATAGGGATGGCATAGCAAAACTGCGTGATCAATGGATCTACAGACTGACGGAGGCCGGCAATCAATGAATTCGAAGCCTTGCTAATTTTGGGATGGCATTGCGGGCCATCTTGAAGTAATGGGCGTCGGTTTCGATTCCGATGCAGTGGTAACCAACTGCAGCAGCTGCGCTGAGTGTTGAGCCAGCACCCGCGAATGGGTCGAGAACAGTACCTTCTCCTAGCGGCAATGATGCGCGGACCACTTTGCGGAGGAATCTCTGAGGTTTGAGGCTTGGGTGAGGCGCTATGCTCTTCTCGCGTTTGTGCGTTGGCGAAGAGCGTATGACGTCTCCAAAGGGCTTTGACTCCCCAAGTCTTCGGAACCCCCCAGTCTTCCATTTGCGAAGGTTGCTTCTGACCGTTCCTTCCAGGGGTCGTCTGTAGATGAGCCATGGCTCCCACATTGATCGCGGCATTACGCTTACTTCGGCAAACTCGTGGTGGGCGCTCTTGGGTCTGTCGCCTCCGCGCATTGTCATGGAGAGTCGGACAAGCTCTCCTCTCCTCTCCAACCCCGCTGCGTCAAGAGCACAGGACACGATGTGCGAGAGAAGTGGGTTTGTGGCCACAACGACATTGGCTCCGGGCACTAAGCAAGGTAGGAGAACTTTCCCCCAGTTCTGAAAAAAGGCTTCAAGAGCTCTCAACTGCTGTTTATTCAAAGTGGTGAACCGCGGTAACGGTGCTCTCTTGTGGCCGTCATAGGATGGTGGGACCCTCCAGACACCGCCCTTGCCATTCCTGAGTTTCTCTTGTTGTTGTGGCGTGTATTCGTGCAGGCCGTAGGGCGGATCAGTCACAACAGCATGTATGGATCTAGGTTCCTTGTTGGCAAGCCACTCCATGCAGTCGCCTAGGAAGAGTTCGGTATTGGCAAAGGCGAATGAACGCAGAGCCTTATCATTTGGCGTAATCTCTTTTTTGGTTAAGCCGTTGTCCCGAGAAACTGCGTAGACACCTCGTTTAGCCCTCTCAAAAAGACCGGGCGTATTCAGTCTAAGGTACGAGCGTATTGACGAGCCAGGAGTGGGTCCAATGAGGTCCCGAACATGCCCCTCTATTTCCTGAACAGGTAAAGGGCGATCAGCTTGGGTCAGTACGCGAACCACAGCATCTCGAACTCGTCCCGGGGCGTTCCTGTCGCTTTCTTCATTCATGGATTCAGATCATAGACGTCCAGACGTCTTTGGTCAAGCACCAATTTCAGTGATGCTTCACTTCCTTGCTGTGGTTGGTGGTGTTGGGCTGTCATCCCCACGGCCAGGTCCATTGCTCGATGAGTTTGTTGTTGGTTTCGCGATAGTGGTCCAGCCCGGCGCGCCGCAGGACCTCCCGGCCGGGGAGGAAT
>CAZFPT010000037.1:0-24031 GCA_964521005.1 uncultured Planctomycetaceae bacterium
ATGGGGCTTCAATTACGCTTCACCCCTTGTCGCGTGTCGCGGTTCGCTTGTCGCTGCTTTTTGCTTTTCTACCCCCACCTGTCGCGGAACTCCAGATGAGGCTTGAAACGGCTTTTCGGGCGTCGGCGTCGTTCATGTGTAAATCCTCCGAAGCCAATCTCTGGGCAGGTCCAGCATGCAGCCGAGGATGACGTCGACCTCCCAGTCGGCCGGGCGGACTCTGCAGAACCCGCGCGCCGGCCTCGGCGGCCAGGTCGGCCGTGCCGTCCGCGCTTCGGCCGTCGACGACGAGCACCTCTGCGCACGCCACGTCGGCTGAGCGAATCGCGGACTTCATGGCTGTTCTTCTCGCGTCCGTCCGTCGGATGTGTTGCCGCCGAGGTCCCTATCGGCCGGGCCGGGGCTCCCCCTGACAGGCCGAGATGGTCAGCATCCATTCGACGGCCTGCCGGATGTCCGCAGCGACGGCCGAGCCGGCGGAGAGCTCGGGGCGGTGCTTCACGCCGTGGCCGGTCAGGACGTAGATTCCCAGCCCGCCGACGGCGTTGCCGAAGTCCACGTCGTGGGGGTGGTCGCCAACGGTGAACGATCGGGCCAGGTCGACCCCGTATCGTCGGGCCGCTTCGTGCAGGAAATGCGGATGGGGCTTGATGCACGAGCATCCGTCCTCGCGGCAATGGGGGCAGACGTAGACGTCGACGATCTCAACGCCCGCCGCGGCCAGCTCGGCCACCACGTGCGCGTTGACGATGTCCACGTCGCGGTGGGTGATCTCTTTCCTGGCGACGCCGGACTGGTTCGTGACGATGAACAGGAGGAACTCCTCGCCCAGACGCCGCAGAGACTCGAATGCGCCCGGCAGGAATACCACCTCGCCGGGATCGCGCAGGAATCCGCGATCCTCGATGATCGTCCCGTCCCGATCCAGGAATACCGCCTTGGCCACGTCGTCGCTCCTGTCGCCCGAGAAGTCCACTCCGTCACTGTTGTACCGTCGTCTGTTTCAGCTCGTCGCCGCCGCGGCTGAGAGCTCCTGGTCCATACCCTGAAGGAAGCCCGCGTAGTCCTCGACCGTCCCGTTGGACAGGCAGCACTCGATAATCTCTCTGCCGGCGGGATCCAGCTCGGGCTGGAGGAACTTCTCCAACTCGCGGTGGAAGAAGTCCACCAGGATCTGCGCGCCCTGGTCGTACGCCTCGGGGCCCACTTCCGGCTGGGTGTCCACCCTGAGCAACCAGTGGTGGATCGACGCGCCCTCGATGCGGAGGTTCTGCAGGGCGTAACCCAGCAACGGACACCGCGAGGCGACGATCTGGTCGGACCGGAACTTCGCCATTCCGCGCCGCGCGAGGTAGTCCCGCACCAGCCATTGGGGCATGAAGCTGGTCTCCCAGGCGCCGATGTGCTGGTTGGGCACGAGGACGTACCGCGTGGACGTGGCGCCCTTGAACTGGTTGAGCAGCAGGTTGGCCTGGGAGACCTTCTTGCCGATGGTGAACGGCCAATAGCTGCCCACACCCTCGCTGGTCATGCCCTTGGTGTCGACGATGCTGGGGTTGGCGTGCCCTCGGGGCGCCACCAGCCGCCACAGCCAAGCCAGCGCCGGAGGAAGCACGTGGAACATGCCCAGGATTCCGTAGCTGGGGTTCTCCCGCGTGCAGGGGGGCGTGCGAACGCCGAACGAACGGATGTCCACCGGCACGTTTCCACTGACCACGCCGGGCACCACCTCGCGAGGGACGACCACGCGCGGGTTCGGGCACGGCTGACCGGGGGCGTCTTCCACGTGCTCCCAGATCAACCCCGTTCCGCCCGGGACCGCCCGGACGTTGAGGAACAGCAGCGATCGACCCGGATGGACGGTGAGGTGTTCGAGGTCGGGGTCGGTGCCGTATTCGCCAATGTGGTCGACCCGGACGAACCAGCCATTCTCGGCGTCGGTGACGCCCAGTTTGCCGTCGGCCCGTTGGATGGACGGATGACACAGCGCCATGTCGTCGCACACGGGGAACAGGTCGCAGGTTCGGGGAATCTCCAGATACCGCTTCTCGCCGGTGACAATGTTCCGTCCGACCAGCAGCCGCCCGTCCGGAAGGCGGTGGGGCTGCTGGAGCATCTCGCTCTTTCCGCCGCCGCTGGCGCCCTCATGCATCAGGGTCACGAGGTTGTCGTACGGGGTCATCACCTGCACGGTGGAACAGTGGGCGGTGACCCAGCCCTCCTGCTCGCCCAGCTCGATCAGCGCCCCGTAGACGCCCTTTTTCGCGCTGGGACCGGGGTAAAGGTTGTAGGAGAAAATCTCGTGCCGGTCGGACCGCTCATGGACCACGACCTGCTTGCCCTCGAAGTGCGTGTGCCGGAACGGCGGGGCCACGTAGATGATGGTGGACGGCTCGAATCGACGCCCCAGCGCCTCGACGTCCACCGCGCCCTGCAGCAGACCCAGCCCGAAAGCAAAGAACCCCGCGTTCACCGGACAGACGGCCATCGCGTCGCCCCCCAGGCCCGGCTGACCCATCTCGAAGGCGAACACCGCCAGGTCCTGCTGAGCGAGCCACTCGAACGTCTCCTGCTTGAGCGTGGAGAACTCATAGCCATAGCGATCGACAAACCGGGGCTTGTCCGAAGGCTTGGTGTCCGCCACGACCATGCACTCCGGATCGCGCCGGCGCATGTACGGCTCGCGGTAGTTGGCGCCGATCCCGTTCCCGAGGCGCACCACGTCCACCTCGTCGACGCGTGAGCCGTCCGGCAGGTCGTAGGAAACGGTTGCCGATTCGCACCCCGGTTGGCCGCAGGCGATGGCTTCGAGATCTTCGATTCCGCGCGCCACCGCCACCGACGGGGCGCGACGCAGAACTTCCGCTACGTCCTCGGGCAGGTTCGCGTCTTTCAGCAATTCATTCACGTTCATTCTGGTCTCTCCATTGCCGTCGGGTCAGGCCGACGGTGGTTTGGGTAAACGGGGGTGGGGAAACGGCGAGACGGGCACCGGAAACTGCTCGGGAACGAGCCTTCGGGAAAGGCGGCCTTGCGACCGCCGGCGCTCCTTGGGCCCCTGCCTCGCTCGGCCGCCGGTGCGGATGCACGTCGGGACATTTAGCGGCCGGTCAGGATACACAAAAAGCCGGCGGCAACTGTCCATTCCACAGCTGCATACCGGCCTATCTGTCAGCAGGTCGCCGATGAGCGACCCCCTGTCAATCTGCCCTTACGCTGCTCTATGGCCCAAAAGTGTACCCCGCCCCGTCCGAAATGTCAAGCCGACCGGCAAGATTCTCGCGCGCCGATCTCCCGGACCGCCGACTGGATTGGCTGCCGGGCGTGCGCTCAGCCGGCTCGCTTCGGGCCTGCGTCGCTGGGACATTCCACCGGGCCGTCCAGCGTGCAGGCGATGATCCGCTCCCCGGTCTTCGTGCTGATGTCCGTGTGCAGGCTCACCACGCGTCGCCCGGTGATATCCGCCACGATCGCCTCCAGCAGGGAACGAGCCTTCTCCAGAAGCTGCATCCGCACCTCCTTGACCAGCCGTCCACCTTCGACGTAATCCCTCGATTCGGCCAGCTGCTTCTCGGCGGGGGTGAGCACGCCTCGCAGCCGCACGAGAATCATGTCGCCCAGCAGGTATGCGCGGGTCTCCTCCGGGCCGCGACCCATGTACTCCCGTTCGAACTTCACCAGCGCGTCGCTGATGTCGGCTTCGATCTGTCCTTTGGTCTTCATGTCGGCTCCGGGAAATTCGTTTCGGTGGGCGCCAAGGCCCGCCTCCTCACCACAAGCCCCCGGATTCTACCCCGCCTGCGTCCGCCCGGCAACGGCGCAATGGCCCGGGCTGGGTTGTCCAGCCGTCCTCGGTTGGGGGCGAACGCTCGCACCGATAGGCACTCAATCTCACACTCCCGCCGCCGGGGACCATTCACGATGGGCAAGAACGTTTGTTCCGCCGGCGCGAGGCGCCTACGCTGAGTCGAAGCCTGCACGGAAACGGGAATCTTCTGGAAATGATAGTCGGAATGATTACTATGTAGCGTAGGCTTGGCAAAGGAGAGCAACCATGAGCAGCGAAGGCAAATGTCCGGTAACGGGAATGACTCACGCGAACGCATCCGCCGGTGGGACATCGAACGAGGACTGGTGGCCCAACCAGGTGGACCTGGAGATTCTCCACCAGCATTCCGCTCTGAGCAATCCGATGGGCGAGGACTTCGACTACGCCGAGGAGTTCAGCAAGCTCGACCTGGCAGCCGTCAAGAAAGACCTCTACGCCCTGATGACCGACTCGAAGGACTGGTGGCCTGCCGATTGGGGCCACTACGGGCCTCTGTTCATCCGGATGGCGTGGCACAGCGCGGGCACGTACCGCATGGGCGACGGCCGAGGTGGCGCAGGCTCCGGCAGCCAGCGACTGGCCCCCCTCAACAGCTGGCCGGACAACGTGAACCTTGACAAGTCGCGCCGCCTGCTCTGGCCGATCAAGCAAAAGTACGGCCGAAAGCTTTCGTGGGCCGACTTGATGATCCTGGCCGGCAACTGCGCGCTGGAGTCGATGGGATTCGAGACCTTCGGATTCGGCGGCGGTCGCGAGGATGTCTGGGAGCCGGAGAAGGACATCTACTGGGGCTCCGAAGCCGAGTGGCTGGGCGACAAACGCTACTCCGGTGATCGGGACCTGGAGAACCCTCTGGCGGCCGTCCAGATGGGGCTGATCTACGTGAACCCGGAAGGACCCAACGGCGAGCCGGACCCGGTGAAGTCCGGCGTGGATGTCCGGGAGACCTTCGCGCGGATGGCCATGAACGACTACGAGACCGTTGCGCTCGTAGCCGGCGGGCACACGTTCGGCAAGTGTCACGGTGCGGGCGACGCGAAGCACGTCGGCCCGGAACCCGAGGCCGCCCCCATCGAGCAGCAGGGCCTGGGCTGGAAGAGCAGTTTTGGCAGCGGCAAGGGCGGCGACACGATCGGCAGCGGCATCGAAGGGGCCTGGAAGCCGAACCCGACGAAGTGGGATATGGGCTATCTGGACACGCTCTTCAAGTACGAGTGGGAGCTGGTCAAAAGCCCGGCCGGTGCGCACCAGTGGCTGGCCAAGGACGTGGCCGACGAGGATATGATCGCCGACGCGCATGACCCGACGAAGAAGCATCGGCCGATGATGACAACCGCGGACCTCTCACTGCGTTATGACCCAAAATACGAGCCGATCGCCCGTCACTTCCGCGACAACCCGGAGGAGTTTGCCAATGCTTTCGCGCGGGCCTGGTTCAAGCTGACCCACCGCGACATGGGCCCCAAGTCGCGCTACCTCGGCCCGGAGGTGCCCGACGAAGACCTGATCTGGCAGGACCCGATCCCGGCCGTCGAGCATGAGTTGATCGACGCCGCCGACATCGCGGACCTCAAGGGCAAGATTCTGGCCTCGGGCCTGTCGGTCGCGGAACTCGTCTCGACCGCCTGGGCTTCGGCGTCCACGTTCCGGGGCTCGGACAATCGCGGCGGAGCAAACGGGGCACGCATCCGCCTTGCCCCGCAGAAAGACTGGCCGGTCAACCAGCCGGACCAACTGGCGAAGGTGCTCAAGGCACTGGAAGGCATTCAGAGCGACTTCAACGAGTCGCAGGGCGGTGGCAAGCAAGTCTCGCTGGCCGACCTGATCGTTCTGGGCGGCTGCGCAGCCATCGAGTCGGCGGCGAGCAAGGCCGGCTGCGACGTGACGGTTCCCTTCGCGCCGGGACGCGCCGACGCGTCGCAGGAACAGACGGACGTGCAGGCCTTCGCCGTACTCGAGCCGGCCGCCGACGGATTCCGCAACTACCAGAAGGCCCGGTTCAGTGTCGCCGCCGAGCACCTGCTCGTCGACCGTGCCCAGTTGCTCACGCTGACGGCCCCGGAGATGACGGTTCTCATCGGCGGTCTGCGTGTGCTGGGTGCGAACGTCGGAGGCTCGTCGTACGGCGTGTTCACCGAACAGCCCGGAGTGCTGACGAACGACTTCTTCGTGAACCTGCTTGACATGGGCACCGAGTGGAAGCCGGCATCCGAGGCGGAAGAAACCTACGAGGGTCGGGACCGGGCCTCGGGCGAGCTGAAATGGACGGGCACGCGCGTCGACCTGATCTTCGGCGCGAATTCACAATTGCGGGCCGTCGCCGAGGTCTACGCGTGCGAGGACGCCCGGGAGAAGTTCGTGCAGGACTTCGTTGCCGCCTGGGACAAGGTGATGAATCTGGACCGGTTCGACCTGGCCTGAGCCGGCTCGGCCGGCGCTACCGCGTCTGTGCCTGCGGGGCGGTTCGTAACGCGGGTACGTTCTGCAAAGGGCAGGGCGTGGTGGGTTGGCCCGTCGCCTCGCCGGGTTGGCCGAGCAGGGCGGACCGGGCCTTGAACAGGCACCATGTCACCCGACCGGGGCGCAGTTGCAGGCTTTGGGCTGATTCGTGCGTGACGGCCGCCAGCAGTTCCACTCCGGCATCGATTCGGCACAGAACGCGGCCGGCGTCGGTGAACACCTCTTTGCACACGCCGCGCAACTGATTCTGCACCGAGGTGTTCTCCACCGGCTCGGATGAGAGGATCACGTCATCCGGCTGGAGCGTCAGGCAGAGTTCGGCGCCGGGGCAGAGCGCATCACTCAGTGCGGCGCGGATGACGACCGGCCGACCTGGCCCGATGGGTTGTTGCGGGCGGAGCATCGCCAGTCGGCGACCGGTGCAGCAGGTTGCCACGCGCATCGGCAGGACGTTCAGCACGCCGTCGGGGCCAAGAGCGTCCCGGCAGCGCCGCTCGGCGATGAGGTCCATGTACTTGCCGGCGCCGAGGAGTTGACCATTGCGGAGCAGAATCAGCTTCCGCGTCATGCTCAGCAGATCGCTCATTCGATGGCTGACGATGACAATGGGCACATTCGTTCGCGACGCGAGGCGATTGATCAGCCCGCCTGCGCGAGACCGGCGTGCATGGTCGAGCCCGGCCAGGGGTTCGTCACACAGCAACAATCGCGGCCGGGCCAGCATTGCCCTGGCCAGCGAAACGCGCCGCTTTTCGCCGCCGGAAAGCTCGCTCACACCGCGACTCAGCAGCGGACGGATTTCCAGCAGGTCGATGATCTCCTCGCGTCCAACGTGCGAAGGACTCCGCCTCCGAGCAAGTTTCCCGGCGTAGCGAAGATTGCCCTCCACGGACAGATGCGGGAAAAGTCGGTCGTCCTGGAAGACATACCCCACGCTGCGCTTGTGCGGGAGAACGTTGACGCCGCGCGTCGTGTCCAGCAGCACGTCGCCATCCAGCACAATGCGCCCGGTGGAGGGTTTGACCAGCCCGGCCAGGCAGTTCAGAAGCGTGGTCTTCCCGGCGCCGCTGGGCCCGGCCAGGCCCCAGACGTTTCCGGAAAGCCTGCACGATGCGTCGAGCCGGAATGCGTCTCTTGCGACGGAGATGTCCAGTTCAAGGTTCATTCTCCGCTCCGCTGACGGGCCATTCGCCGGGCGAGAAGTTCCGAACACATCACCGCCCCCAGGGCCAGCGCGACGGATATGCTCACCAGCCTCAGGGCGGCGCCCTGACCGCCGGGGTACTGCATGTGCGACCACGTCGCCAGCGGCAGGGTGGCGGTTTCGCCCGCGACGTTTCCGACGAATGTCATCGTCGCGCCGAACTCGCCAAGGCTCCGCGCCATCGCCAGCACGCAACCTGCCAGTATGCCAGGCCCGGCCAGTGGGAGCGTGACGGTAAGGAAAACCCGCGCCGGCGAGGCGCCCATGGTGCGGGCGGCCTGTTCGAGTTTGCACTCCACGCCTTCGGTCGCCAGGCGGACCGAGCGGACCATCAACGGAAGCGCCACCACCGCCGAGGAGAGCACCGCCCCCTGCCAGGTAAACGCCAGGGAGAGTCCGACGGTGTGCTCCAACCAGCCGCCCAGCAGACTGCGTCGGCCGAAGGTCAGCAGCAGCAGGTAGCCCGTCGCCACCGGCGGGATCACCAGCGGTACATGCACGAGCCCGGCCAGCAGACTCTTGCCGGGGAACTCCTTGCGGGCCAGTACATATCCCAGGGCCGTGCCGGGCAGGAGCAGGACCGCTACACAACAGAGGGCGATCCGCAACGACAGGGCAAACGCCTGGCGGGTCTCTCGCCAGTCCGGGTCGTCCGACATCGCCGACATGGCAAGCCAGCCGCCCAGCAACGTCAGCGTCGTCGCGGCTGCGATCATCAGCATCAACCGGATGTTCTCGGGCAGGCGGCGCATGAGCTACTCGCTCGGGGGGGGTTGGGCAAAACCGGCGCGGGTGAAGACCTCTCTCGCCGGTTCGGTTTGCAGGTAGGCGAGAAATGCCACAGCCATCGCCGAGGCCTCGCTGCAGACGGCGGCGGGGTAGCGGATCGGCTTGTGGAGCGACTCGTCAAACACCAGAACGGTGCGAACCGTGTCCGAGGTGGCGACGTTGTTGGCGTAGACGACTCCAGCGGCGGCCTGGCCTGTCTCAACCAGTCGCAGTGCTTCGGTTACCGATGCCGTTTTGACTGTCAGCGGCAGGAGGTCGTCCCACCAGTTCAGACTCACCAGCGCCGCCCTGGCGTACGCGCCGGCTGGAACGTGTCGGGGGTCGCCGACGGCAAGGTGGCCGCCAAGAGCGTTGCCGACGTCGTCGTCGGGAGCCATCTGCAGCGAACTGCCGGCCGGGGCGATCAGCACCAGCCGGTTCGCCAGCAGGTCGATGCGGGTTTCGTTGCGAATGAGCCCGCGCTGCTGGATGTAGTCCATCCACTTCTGCGAGGCCGAGACAAACACATCGGCCCGGGCGCCGGCTTCGATCTGCCTGGCAAGCGTGCCGGAGCTTGCGAGGTTCACCAGCACCTGCGTTCCGGTCCGCTTTTCGTAGTCGGCGGCGATCTGGCGAATCGCCCGGGTCGTGCTGGCGGCTGCGAAGACGGTCAGCGTACCGTCCCGCGCGGTTTCGGCCTTGGGCTCGGACGGATCGGAACAGCCGACGAGCGTCAGAACCGCGAGAAGTACGGATGCAATGATGCACACGACGTATCTCATTTCGTGCCCTCCCGTCTGACCGTCTCGGCCAGCTCGTCGAGGGTTCGTTCGTCGCCAGCCCGCTCTCGCAGCATCGGCAGGAGCTCTCGGGCTTGGTCGAGGCCGATGTCTATGCCCCGGGCCGCCAGAGCGTGTTGCACCGCGGTCGCCCCGGAATGCGAGCCGATCCTGATGTCCCGCGCACCGCCGAGGGTTTGCTGCGGCTGGTAAGGCTCATACGTGCCGGGGTCGCGCAGGACGCTTCTTACGTGAATGCCGGATTCATGCTGGAAGATATCCGCTCCCACAACCGGGGCGTGCCGGTCGACCGGTCGACCGGTCAGTTCGGCGACCTGTCGCGACAGATCGGGCAGACTTCGTGAGTCGACGCCGCAGTTGACGCCTGCCGAGACGCGCAGCGCCATGACGGTTTCAGCCAGCGAGGCATTGCCCGCCCGTTCGCCGAGTCCGTTGACGGTGACGTCGACGGATGCGGCGCCGCTCAATGCAGCCGCGATGGAATTTCCCACGGCCATGCCGAGGTCGTTGTGCCCGTGAAAGCCCAGATCCATTCCTTTGGCGTCGACAGCCAGGCGGGAGAAAGTCTCCGAGGTGGCGAGGGGGTTCCACACTCCGACGGTGTCAGCCAGGCGGAATCGCCGTGCGCCCGTGCTGCGGGCAATTCTCGCCAGCAGGCTCAGCGTTTCGAAGCGGGCGCGGGATGCGTCCTGTACGCCGACGGAGACATAATCAAACCGCTGGACGGCGTAGGCGACTGTTTCGCCCAGCCGGTTGGCGGCCCAGTCGACGTTCTTGCCGATCGCGGCGAGCTGACGTTTGCTGGCGGGGATGGAAACATGCACAGCCGGGCTGGCGGCGCCGGCGAGATCGAGGTCCGCCTCGTTTGCGCGGCACCACGCAGTGAGGCGAACCGGCAGGTTCATCGCGACGATCTCCCGGATGCGGCGGGTATGCGTCTGGCCCATGGCCGGCGTGGCGATTTCAAGTTCATCCACGCCGGCGCCGGCCAGTCGCGTCGCGAGGCTGCACGCCTGGGCGAGCGAGAACCGCACGCCCGGCGACTGCTCGCCGTCGCGCAGCGTCGTGTCGACAATCCAGACGCTTCGGGATGCGTCACCGTGGGAGATCATGTTGAGTCTCTTTGAGCTATGCGATGAGATACTCTTCGACGGGATTGCCTTCTTCCAGCGCGTCGAAGATCTCTTCGAGCTTGTCTTCATCCACTTCGCCATACCACCAGTTCTGGGGGTAGATCACCATTGCCGGCCCACGGTCGCAGACCTTCAGACAGCCCGTCGTGGAAATCACCGCGTCGAGCCCGCGGTCCAGGACCTGCTCTTCCAGCACGGGCAGGAGATCCTTGGCGTCCTTGTTGAAGCAGACGCCTTGCGGTTCGCCGCTGACGCGAAAGCTGGCGCAGACGAAGATGTGGTATTCCGGTTTGTCCATCAGAGTGCTCCTTCATTCAAAAGTAACCTGTTACATGCATCCGGTGCCGTCGCCGCTGCATCCGCTGCCGCAGGGCTTGCTGCACAGCGAGACAGCCGGGGCCCGATCGGCGTAAATATCGGTAAGGGCCTGGGAGATCAGCCCTTCGGTCATCAGCACTTTCAGCCCGGTTGCGCTGAGGGTCTCAATCGGCGTTCGGCCGGCGCTGCTGCAGAGCAGGGCGCGACAGTCCCCCAAAGCGGCGCCGAGCTGTGTCCATCGCTTCTCTCCGCCACCCGGAGCGGGCGCGCGTCGGCGTTCGATCAGGCGGAATCCGTCGCCGGCCGGGGCGAAAATACTCAGTTCCTTCGCTTCGCCGAGGTGCTGATTGATCAGCATGCCCTCCAGCGAGGCGACGGCCACGTACGGTCGTCGCTGGTCGGGCTCAACCGGGCCGTTGGCGTACCGGCTGAGCGTTTGCTGCATCTGCTGCGATATTCCCTCGCCCAGCAGCCCGGCCGCATCGGCACGACATCGGCGGCAGTGGGTCATCTGCGGCAGGAACTCTGCGGTCTGGTTCTGCAGGTCGCGGATTTCCTCATCCGACGGCGGGATGACGGCCTCGAAGGGCGTGTCCGGCACGTGGCACATGCCCATGCAGTTCATGCGGTGGACACCCTCGCCCTTGAGGAAGCGCGCCACGTCGAGCACGTGGTGGTCGTTGACCCCGGGGATCACGATGGTGTTGACCTTGACGATGATTCCCGCCGCGATGAGTTTGCGCAGAGCGCCGATCTGCCGGTCGATCATCACGCGCCCGGCGCCCTCGCCGCGGTAGATGCGTTTGTTGTAGCGGACCCAGGTGTAGATGTCCCCGGCGATGGCGGGGTCGATCGCCGAGATCGTCAGCGTCACGTGACTGACCTGCAGCTGGGCCAGTTCGTCGACGTTGGGCTCAACGTCCAGGCCGTTGCTGGCGACGCAGAGGAGCATCTCCGGATAGTCGCGCCGCACGCGACGGAGGGTTTCCATCGTCTCGACCCGGTTGGCGAAGGGGTCGCCCGGGCCGGCGATGCCGACGACGGTGATGTTCGGCGCCGCCTTCAGCGCCTCGCCGAGATAGCCCATCGCCTGCCCCGGGGAGAGCACCCCGCTGGAAACCCCCGGGCGGGACTCGTTGATACAGTCGTACTTGCGGTTGCAGAAATTGCACTGCACGTTGCATCGCGGGGCGACGGGCAGGTGAATGCGTCCATACTGGCGGCTGCATGTTTCGCTGAAGCAGGGATGTCTGGTCAAATCGATCGCCATGTTGCACGCCCTTCCTTAGTTTGGCGACTACATATGGGTGTATCCCACGTCGTTGGATTCCTGTTTGACTTCGAGCAGTTCGTTGACAATTCGGTCGTAAAGCTGTTGCGTTCCGGTATATCCGAGCATGCTCAATCGCTGGGCACCGAAGCGGTCATGTACCGGCATTCCGAGCCGCACGAGGGGCACGTTCAGCGCCCGGGCGATCTTCGCGCCGTTGCTGTTGCCGATCAGCAGATCAACGCCGGCTGAGCGGAGGTCGCTTTCGATTTCGACAAAGTCCGCGCCTTCGACGACGCCAGGCCGATCGTTCAATTCACCCGTGACCGATGCGACCTGCCCGGCCAGTCGTCCGGTCTTTCCGCCCGATGCGCAGACCACCACCGCCAGGCCGATCTCCGCACAGAAGCCCGCCAGTGCCGCGACGAGGTCCTGCTCGCCGTAGATCCCCACGCGTTTGCCGAGAATGTATTTGTGCCCGTCGACGTATGCATCGATCAGCCGACCCCGGCCGGCGGTGCAGGCGGCTGGGGCATCTTTGCCGGTCAGGCGTTTGAGTTCGTCAAAGAAACGGTCGGTTGCTTTGACGCCCACGGGCAAGGGCATGCGACAGGCCGGGCAACCCGTTCGCTCCAGCAGCAGCGTCGAGGCGCATTGGTCGGCCGTCCGCGTGGAGGTGAATTCCACACTGCCCGCGGCAGCGCCCATGGTGCGAATCGCCTCCAGTGGCGTGCCACCCTCGCCCAGGCGGCGGTATGCTTCCCAGGCGGTTCCGTCCAGTGTGTCGGAGTAGTCTGGCAGAATCGTCGCCTCCAGGCCCATCTCCCGCGTCACGCGGTCCAGCCACCGGATGTCGGCTGGGCTGATCATTCCCGAGAAGATGTTCACCCGGCCGATATTTCGCTGGCCGGGCGACGGGTCGCACAAGGCGTCGACAATTGCCAGCACGGTCGCGGCGAACCCTTCTTCATGCGTTCCGCGATAGCTGGCGGTCGAGACCTGGATCAGTTCCGGAAGGGATTGGTCGGCCCGTTCGCGGCGGTACTGGTCCAGGAACATCTTCACGTCGTCGCCGATGGTCTCCGCCAGGCAGGTCGTGGCAATGCCGATCGCCGCGGGCTGATACTGACGGGCGACGTTGTCCAGCGCGGCGAAGAGGTTGTCCCGCCCACCGAAAATGGCAGCCGACTCGTGAAAGTTCGTCGAGGCGATGTCGACGGGTTCGCGGAAGTGGCCGATCATGTAACGCCGGACATACGTACTGCATCCCTGAGAGCCATGCAGCAGCGGCACGCAGCCTTGCACGCCGAAGAACGCCCAGCACGCGCCGAAGGGCGCGCAGAGCTTGCAGGCGTTGCGGGTGGATACGAAGTTTCGGTCGCTCGTTTTAACCACGGCGGGCCTCCTTGCGTCCGGGGTGGAGCTCCCAGACCGGGCTGGCGACGGAGCGGTGGACTTCGCGGGCGAAGTTCACCATGCCCAGAAACCCCGCCAGCGGTTCCTTGCGCTCGTGATTGTGGTCGCAGAATCCGACGCCCAGCTTGTAGGCAATGGGGCGTTCCTTGACGCCACCGATGAGCAGATCCGCGCCGGTTTCCTGCACGAACTTGCTGATTTCGAGCGGGTTGGTGTCGTCGAGCAGGACGGCGCCGTCGTCGCAGAGCTCCCGCAGGAGGTCGTAGTCCTCGGCGTTGCCTGTCTGCGAGCCGGCGATGACGGTGCGCACCCCCAGCGTCCGCAGCGACCGCACCAGCGAGAACGCCTTGAAAGCTCCCCCCGTGTAGACGGCTGCCTTCTTGCCGGTAAGGGCCTTTCGGTAGGTTTCCAGCTCAGGCATGATCGCGGTGACTTCTTCGCGGATCAGCTTGCGGACATTCTCACGCAGGGCGTCGTCGTCGAAGAAGTCCGCAACGTCGTACAGCGCGCGGGACATGTCCTCGATGCCGAAGTACGACGCCCGGATGAACGGCACACCGAAGCGGTCTTCCATGTCCTTGGCGAGATGCATCATGGATCCGCTGCATTGAACGATGTTCAGCGCAGCGCCGTGACTCCTGGCGATATCATCGATGCGTCCGTCACCGGTGCAGGTGCAGACGACTTCCAGGCCGATGCGCTCATAGTAGTCGCGGATGATCCACGCCTCGCCGGCGATGTTGAACTCGCCCATGATATTGATGCTCTGCGGCGAGATGTCGCTCGTATCGCCGGTGCCGACGATGCGCCCCAGCGCGTCGCAGGCGGCCTTGTAGCCGGTCTTCTTCGTGCCGGCGAACCCGGGGGAGTGCACCGGAATGACGGGCAGGTCAAGTTCACGCGAAACGCGCTTGCAGACGGCTTCGACGTCGTCGCCGATGAGTCCGACGATGCAGGTGGAGTACACGAACGCCGCCTTGGGCGCGTATTCGGCGATGAGTTCCCGCAGGGCCGCTTCGAGCTTCTTCTCGCCGCCGTAAATGACATCGCGTTCCTGAAGGTCGGTTGAAAAGCTCATCCGGTGAAGCTGCGGCCCCGATGACAGCGCCCCGCGGATGTCCCACGTATAGGCGGCGCAGCCGATTGGTCCGTGGACCAGGTGCAGCGCGTCGGCGACGGGGTAAAGCACCACGCGCGACCCGCAGAAGACGCAGGCCCGCTGGCTGACAGACCCGGCCAGGCTGTGCGTGTCGCAGGTGATCTGCTGGGCTTCGCCGACGCGGAGCACCTGTCGTCGTCGGCCGGCAAGGATGTCGATCTTTTGCGGGGTCATGTCATTTCGTCGCTTTTCGTCGGCCGATTCAGACAGCGGTTCGCGGTTCGCCTCCCACAACGGACCGATGCCTGTGCTCCTTTGACATCGCGGGAGGCGGTTCGGTTGGGTTCGCAGGACGCTGCAAAGGGCCTGCATGCTCTGTGCTTCGTGAACTGCTCCGAAGCCAATCGAAGGGTTTGGTTGGGTTCGTCAGCCGTTGTCTCACTGGCGGCCGGGCTACAGAACCAGTTCGAAGGACTCTTCCGGGGCGTCTCGGTCTTTGCGGTCGAGGAAGCAGTTGAGCATCATATCGAGGAGTCTCATGGCGCCGCGATAGCCGGCTGTGGGGAAGTACTGGTGCCCGATCCGGTCGACGATCGGGAACCCATGCCGCACGAAGGGGATGTCCTCGTCTCGGGCGATGTACTTTCCGTAGGTGTTGCCGATGAGCAGGTCGACCGGTTCGTTCTTGATCCACTGGTGCATCAGGAACATGTCCGCCTGCTTGCCCTGTCGGACCTTGGGGTTCTCGACCCGGCCGGCGAGGACATGTCCGATCCGCTTCTGGAAGACCTTGCCCGGCGTTCCGGTGACCATGTAGACGGGCTGCATGTCCAGATCAGCCAGGAACTCCGCCAGGGGGACAAGCTGGTCCGGGTCGCCCCACAGCGCGACGCGCTTTCCGTAGAGGTACTGGTGCATGTCGGTGATCATGTCCAGCAGTCGGCCTCGTTCGTCGGTGATGTCCTGGGGGACCTCCACGCGGGCGACCTTGCGAAGCTTGTCGATGAACCGGTCGGTCGCGTGCAGGCCGATCGGCAGGTCCATGATGTCGCAGGAGACGGAGCACTTGGCGTCCAGCGCGGCCGCTGCCGGTCCGCTGCATGTCGGCCCCAGGGCGATCGTGTGCGAGGCGGCGCCGGTGGTCTTGAGTTCGTCAATCGTCACGCCGCCGCGTGGGTAGAACTCGTGCTGCCCCGACTGCGGCGCGTCCAGCACGCCGGAGGTGTCGGGGAACATGACCGTCTCCATGCCGAGGGTGTTGCACAGACGCTTGATCTCCCGCATGTCCGCCGGTTCGACCCACCCGGGAATGATGTTCACATGCGGGAGCATGTCCTCCGCCGGTTCGGAGAAGAACTCGACCATGGCCTTGGTCATATTGGCGAAGCCCGTCACGTGCGAGCCGACATAGCTCGGCGTGTTGCAGTGGAACACGTGCTTGCCTTCGGGGATTTTGCCCTTCTCGCGGGCTTTGCCGGTTATCTGGCTGATGTCGTCGCCGATGGTCTCGCTGAGGCAGGTCGTGTGGACTGCGACCACGTCCGGCTCGTAGACGGTGAAAATGGTGTCCAGCCCGGTCACGAGGTTGCTCTGACCGCCGAAGACGCTGGCGCCTTCAGTGAAGGAACTCGTTGCAGCCATGATCGGTTCCTTGTAGTGCCTGGTGAGCGTGCTGCGGTGGTAGGCGCAGCAGCCCTGGCTGCCGTGGGAATGCGGAAGGCACCTGTGGACGCCGAGAGCGGCGTACATCGCGCCGATCGGCTGGCAGGTCTTGGCCGGGTTGATGGTGAGCGCCTCGCGCTCGACGACTTCTGTTTGTGTATGTCGAAGCAGCATGATGATATTCCTTGTTCGTGGGTGTCAGGGGTTGCCTGCGACGCCGTTGTTGTTTCCTGCTGTTCTTCGTCCATGGGGCGTCGCTCAGAGCCTCGCAGAGCTCGGTTCTCCAGGACCTGGCAGCTGCTAGACGTTCACCAATTCCGCCGTCAGGCTCGGGGCGGGGGCTTTCTTCGCCCAGGGGGCGTCGATGAACGACCAGATCTTCGTGTTGACCATCCGGTCGATGTCGTTCCAGAAGTTGATCGCTCCGGCGAATCCGGCGTAGGGGCCGCCGTAGTCGTAGCTGTGGAGCTGCTTGCTGGGCACGCCGGCTTTCTGAATGGCGTACTTCTCCTTGATGCCCGCACAGAACACCGCCGGGTTGAACATCTCGATCATCTTCTCGGTTTCCCAGTGGCTGATGTCGTCGATGACCAGCGTGCCGTTGTCCATCTCGCTCATCATGCCTTCGTAGCCCTTGAACGGAACGCCCTTGTCGGTGAGTTCGGCGATCTCCTGCTCGCTCTTGCGGGGTTCGTACTTCTCCGGGTCGGGCGCGACTTCGAGTTCCTCGATATTGCGGCTGTCGGCGTCGAGCTTGATCTTGCCCAGCACGCGCCGACCTTCGTAGTCGTCGCGGTGGGCGAACTCATACCCGGCGCCGATGGTCTTCATGCCGATCTCGTCGAAGAGCTCCTGGTAATGGTGGGCCCGGCTGCCCCCGACGAAGAGCATCGCCAGCTTGCCATCGCAACGGGCCTTGATCTCTTTGCGAACGGGTTCGACCTTGGCCATTTCCTCGGCGATGACTTCCTCCACGCGAGCGGAGAGGTCGTCGTCTTCGAAGTACTCCGCGATTTTCCGAAGGCTCTTGGCGCTGGCTTCGGAGCCGATGAAGTTCACCTTGATCCACGGAATGCCGTACTTGGCTTCGATCATGTCGGCGACGTAGTTGATCGAGCGGTGGCACATCACGCAGTCCAGGTCGGCCGTCTGGGCACGCTCGAAGTCGTGAATCGAACTGTTTCCGCTGAACGTCGCCGTCAGCGTGATTCCGCATCGGTCGAGAAGGTCCTCAATGACGTATGCGTCGCCGCCAATGTTGTACTCGCCCAGCATGTTGATCCGGAACTTGCCCTCGTCGGCGTGGTCGCTGTTGCCGATGACGTGCTTGAACAACTGGTTGTTGGCAATGTGGTGCCCGGCCGACTGGCTGACGCCTTTGTACCCTTCGCAACTGAACCCGAAGACGTTGATCCCGAGCTTCTTCTTCATGTCCGAGCAGACCTGGTGTACGTCGTCGCCGATCAGCCCGACCGGACAGGTCGAGAACACTGCGATGGAGTGCGGCTGGAACAGGTCGTAGGCTTCCTGGATGGCGGTTGCGAGCTTCTTCTCCCCGCCGAAGATGATGTTCTCGTCCTGCATGTCGGTGGAGAAGCAGTAGGTCATGTAGTTCTCACCGTCTTCACCGGGGCTGGTCTGGTTGCGTCGCGTCAGCCAGCTGTAGAACCCGCAACCGATCGGGCCGTGAGTGATGTTCACGATGTCGCGCGTCGGGCCCAGAACCACGCCTTTGCAGCCGGCGTAGCAGCAGCCTCGCTGCGTGATGATGCCCGGGGTGGTTCGCACGTTGGCCTTGATTTCGGGCACGCCGTCTTCGCTCTTTTCGTTGACGACAATCTGCCCGGCCCGCTTTCTGGCCACCTTCGAGGGGTATTTTGCGATCAGTTCTTCCCGGACGTCCTGCGGGTCCGGGGCGTTGGATGAGTCGCTGGGGGAAATCATGTTCTAAACTCCATTTCAGACGGTCTCTGCCGTCGGGGCTTCGTCGAGGGTCTCCTCGCCGGTTTCGCCGGTCCGCACGCGGATGGACTCTTTCACCGGCAGAACGAACACCTTGCCGTCGCCGGGCGAACCGGTCTTGTTGACCGTAAGAATGGTTTCGATGGCGGTGGATACCAGGCCGTCCGGGACGACCATGGTGATCATCCGCTTGGGGATGAGTTTCGGGCCTGGTCCGAGTTGGGTGATGGCTTCTTCGTAGCCGTTTTCCGCGCCTTTGAGCAGGAGGTAGTCCACCTTGCCCTTGCCGCGACCCATCACCTTCCGGGCCGTCATGGAAACGACGCCCACCTCGGCCAGGGCGACCTTGGTCTTGTTCATCATGTTCATTCGCACGATGGCGATGACCTCTTTCATCGGACTGCTCCTCTGTCAGAACATCCTCTTGTCTTTGTGTTCTCTGTTGTCTCGGGGGCGTCTGTGGTTCTCAAAGTGCGCACTTGCCGCTGGAGACGGTGTAGGCTTCTTCGACGTCCGAGACGAAAATCTTCCCGTCGCCGAAGGCGCCCTTGTCGCCGGTTCGGGCGGCTTTGAGAATCGTCTCGACGACGAAGTTCTTGTCGTCGTCCTGAATGACGGTGAAGAGCAGTTCCTTGGGCAACTCGTCATAGGTCATCTCGCCGACTTTCATGCCGCGTTGCTTGCCTCGGCCGTAGACGTCCATCTTGGTTACCGAGGGGAAGCCCGCGTACATCAGGGCGGCCATCACTTCGTCGACTTTCTCGGGTCGAACAATTGCGCGTACCATAAGCATGTTGATGCGTCCTTTCGTGGTTCGTGGGCGACGGAGGGGCTCAGCCCAGCACGCCGAAATCCATCAGGAGGGTTTCGAGTTCATCGATGCCCATGGGCTTGGGCACCACCAACATCTCGTTGCCGTCAATGTTCGCCGCCAGCTTGCGGTATTCGTTGGCCTGGGGGCACTCGGGGTTCCAGTCGATGACGGTCTTCCTGTTGATCTCGGCGCGTTGCACGTCGTTATCGCGCGGAACGAAGTGGATCATCTGCGTACCGAGGTTCTTGGCGAACTCCTCGATCATCGATGCTTCGTTGTCGACCATGCGGCTGTTGCAGATCAGCCCGCCCAAACGCACGCCGCCGCTCTCGGCAAACTTCATGATGCCCTTGCAGATGTTGTTGGCGGCGTACATCGCCATCATCTCGCCGGAACAGACAATGTAGATCTCCTGCGCCTTTCCGTCGCGGATCGGCATGGCGAATCCGCCGCACACGACGTCGCCCAGGACGTCGTAGAAGACGTAATCCAGTGCTTCGCTTTCGTCGTAAGCCCCGAGTTGCTCGAGCATGTTGATGCTCGTAATGATCCCTCGCCCCGCACAGCCCACACCAGGCTCGGGACCACCGGATTCAACGCACAGGGTTTCTCCGTAGCCGCCTTTTCGAATGTCCATCAGTTCCACGTCTTCGCCTTCCTCGCGAAGAGTGTCGAGCACAGTGTTCTGACTGAGACCGCCCAACAGAAGACGGGTGGAATCGGCCTTGGGGTCGCACCCGACGACCATGACCTTCTTGCCCATCTCTGCCAGAGCGGCCACCGTGTTCTGCGTGGTCGTGCTCTTGCCAATGCCGCCCTTGCCGTAGATTGCGATCTTCCGCGTCCGCGTCTGTGTAGCCACCATGACTGATTCTCCTGGTAAGTAGTGAATGCCAACTGACGTCGCCAGTGATATAGCGATGGCTGTGCCAAAAGCGCCGGCGCAAACGGGATTGTTGGTGACTGCATGGAGGTGACGGCCGATATCGCCTTGTATACGGGGTTGATCCGGCGATCGATCGGGGCTGAGAAGTTTTCGCGCCGGTCGTCAACGGAGGGGCTCGCCATGTGGCGAACGGCTTTCCTGCCGCATCGCGGTGCGGAAACAGATGTCACTTCCACGCGGGAATGAGCGAAGACGAGTTGCGTGGACGGCCATAAGAGTTGGAAGAGGCAATGGTTGCAGTAGTGCGGAAATGATCGTCACATGCGGAAGGTCATAGTGGAAATGGTTGTCGTGTCCGGTTGTCTGTTTGCCGGCCGGCGACACGTTGCGACAGGGGTTCTTACTCACGCTGGGTTCAGCCAGACCCAGATGATCCATGGCGGACGACGCGCCGCAGAAGTGATTCAGCCTTGATCCATCTCGGTTCGTCTCGTTCCAGCGGCGGATCCAACCAGGCAGCCTGTGCGATGACTGACACAGACGCTCAACCGGCAGCGTCAATCGTGCTTGCCGCGCTTGAACAGCCGCGGGTAGTCGATTTCCAGGTTCTTGATCTTGTAGCGGACCATTCTGGCTGTGATGCCCAGCACGCGGGAAGCAGCCGCGACGTTGCCGTCGGTCTGTTTCAGCGCGTCGATGATCATGTCTTTCTCGAGCAGTTGCACGCGGGCCTTCATGCTGCCCAGGGCGGGCGCTGCGTCTTCCCGGGGTGCCTGCAGCGTCGGGGGGAGGCTGTAGCCGTGAATGACCCGGTCGGAACAGAGCAGCACGGCGTGCTCGATGCAGTTTTCCAGCTCGCGCACGTTGCCCGGCCAGTGGTACGCCATCATCATGTCGATCGCTTCGGTGCTGATGCGGCTGACGGTTTTGCCCATCGCCTTGGCGCATTGGGTCACGAAGTGGTCGGCCAGCAGGGGGATGTCTTCCTTGCGGTGGCGCAGCGGCGGAAGGCGGATGGGGAAGACGTTGATGCGGTAGTAGAGGTCGTTGCGGAAGCGACCGGCTTCAACGTCGGCTTCGAGGTCGTGATTGGTCGCGCAGACGATGCGCACGTTTGCCTGCTTGATGTCGTTGCTGCCGACGCGGGAGTACTCCCGCTCCTGCAACACGCGCAGCAGCTTGACCTGCACCGGCGGCGAAAAGTCGCCGATTTCATCAAGAAAGAGCGTGCCTCCTTCGGCTTGTTCGATGCGGCCGATGCGGGCCTGAATCGCGCCGGTGAAGGCGCCTTTCTCGTGGCCGAACAGCTCGCTCTCCAGCAGGCTCTCGCTGAGAGCGGCGCAATTGACACGCACGAAGGGCTTGTCGGCGCGGCGGCTTGAGGAATGGACGGCTGAGGCGACCAGTTCCTTGCCCGTTCCGGACTCGCCGCGGATGAGCACCGTTGTTTCGCTTGGGGCGACCTGGTGAATTGCCTGGTAGACGGCCTGCATCTGGTGCGAGTTGCCGATGATGTGCTCCGGGCGGCTGCGGTCGTGGAGTTCGTCTCGCAGGCGGCGGTTTTCCTCCTCCAGCATCCGTGTCTGCTGGCGGGCGTAGCGGCGCAGCTTGGCGTCGTTGGCGACCAGGCTGGCCACGATGCCCAGAAAGCGCTCGTCCCCGGTGAGATTCCCATCAGCAGGGCGGCTCAGGTCTGTCGAGAGCGTTCCGATCGGCTCGCCGCCGAGGACAATCGGCACACAGATGAAGCTCAGCTCGCCGGTGTGCGGCGTCTGGCGTTTGTGCACCCGGCCGCGGAACTCCGGCTCGTCGCTGATCCGGTCAATCACGGCCGACCGACCGGTCTTGAGAACCTGCCCCGTGATGCCCTCGCCGCGCGAATAGGTTGCGTCGGCGCGGACCTCGCCCTCGCCGGAACGCACCGCGTCAACGTGCAACTCCGTCCCGTCCGTGCTCAGCAGCATGATCGTCGTCCGAAGATACCCCAACTGCTGTTCGAGCACGTGGAGCACTTCCAGGAGCATGCGTTTCTGGCCGGAATACTCTCCCAACGCTTTGGCGATGGCCGACAGCGCGGTGAGTTCATTCTCTTGTCGGCTGGTTGTGTGCGACATATTCGTCTCGCGCGACACTGCGTAATACAAAAGTGTCGCTATTACACCGTAAAAGTCCAGTTTTGACGCCCTTTCAAATAGACCCCTGCGAAACCGGCGCCAAACCTTCCGAATTCTGCCCGCTCGGAGTGTCCAAAGTGATTGATATGGCTTCTCGAAAAGACCATGGCCTATCCGAAGTGCCACGGCCGTCCTGGTCTTGCGTTCATCCCAGCGCGGTGGAACACTGCCCGATTTGCCACGGCCGTCCGCGTCGATGAGATGGACTACGGGATGATCCTCCGTCAAATCCCTGCCCGCTACTGCCGGCGGTTCTGCTGGCGGTAGCGGATCGGCGGCAGGCCGACCTGCCGCTTGAAGGCCTCGCCGAAGCGTCGGTGGCTCTCGTACCCGCAGAGCCGGGCGATATGACCGATCGGCAACGTGGACTCGGTCAGCATCTCGCGGGCGAGGTCGATGCGGATCAACTCCAAGTGCTGGTGGGGCGTGCGCCCCACATGCTCGGCGAACAACTGTTCCAGCCGTCGGCGGCTGACCATGAGCTCATCGAGCACATCATTGATGTTGATGCCATCGGCGGCGCGACGGGTCATGATCTCGATGGCCTGCCTCAACGTCGGGTCGTCCACCGCCGTCAGATCGGTCGACTGGCGGGTCACCACCCCGGTGGGTGGCACGAGTGTTTCCGACGCGACCGCACCGTCTGTCATCGCTTGTTCGAGGACCGCCATCGCGGTCCAACCGATCTGCTGGAACGGGATCGCCGCGCTGCTGAGCGTCGGGCGAATCGTCTCACACTGAACAGCATCGTCATTGGCGCCGATGACCGCGACTTGGGCGGGAATGGACAAGCCACATGCCTGGCAGGCGGCGTAAACTCCCTCAGCATGGTTGTCGCTGGCAACGAAGATGCCGATCGGCGGGTCGGCCTGAGTGATCGCCCGCGCCAGGTCCGCCCCCTCCGATGCGCGGTGCGGAAGGCGCAGCACCCGGGCACCCGCGGACCGGCCGGCGACGACAAATCCCGCGCCGCGCTGGACGGAGAAATGGGCATGCGACTCGGGCACATAGATCAGCGTCCGCAGGCCACGGCCGATCAGGTATTCGGCGGCCAGGCGGCCGACCGCCCGATCGTCCACATGTACGGCGATCAAACCGCCCGGGCTCAAACCGGCTTGACCGGAGACTGGTTCGTGACCAGCGACTACGGCGGTGACGTGTTCGTCAACCGCGAGGGTACCGCGTTGCCCGGGCGGTACGAACATTACAAGTCCAGCGACCTTGCTCGCAGTTTCCGGCGGAATACCAGCGACGCGTTCTTCTCGGACATCGAAGCGGGTGACTCGTTCTACTACTCGGCGGTCTTCCGCGCCACCAGTCTCGATAGCGACAACGAACTGATGGTGGTCCTCCAGAACGACTCCGACGGCCATTCTTCCGACCTCGTCTTCGGCATCGCCGGTAGTGAGTTCCTCATTGGCGACGCCGGTGGCACGGGGCCAACCAGCGGGGACAATACGACAGCCGGCACCGTCCAGGCCGACACCGACCATCGGCTCATCGTCAAGTTTACCCTCGATGTCGACGGGAACACCGACCGTCTCGATGCCTGGGTGGATGTGAACAGCGAATCGGATGCGAAGCTGATCGACAACTTCCAGGCAAGTCTCGTTCGCGGACAGTTCACCAGCGCGGGCGACGCATCAGAGCGCGGTATTTCCGGCATCGAAGGCTTCGGCGAAAACCTCGGTGACTTCCAGACCGGATTCATCGACGACATCCGCGTGGGCACGACCTTTGGGGACGTGGTCCCCGAGCCGGCCACGATGAGTCTGCTGGCGATCGGTGGTCTTGGCGTGCTGATCCGCCGCCGCCGCGCCTGAGCCGCATACGTCTATTCAGATTTCCAGCGCCCCGTGGGTTTGGCCTGCGGGGCGCTTCCTTCGCGCCGTTGGGAGCCTGCATCCGTGTGTGTCTCGGACAGGCAACGGCAAGTTGCAATCCTGTTGCAACATCTTTGACGATTTCGGGTTTCGATAGAGGCAGAGAGATGGATCGAGTCAACTTTGAGGTACGTCGTATGAGAACCATTGTCGTCGCAATTACCGTGTTGAGCAGCTTCGCGTTTGCCCTGGCGGCCAACCGCGTGCTGATCCGCACCAAAGGCTATCTCTGGTCCCTGGGCGATCCCGACCAGCCGTTCCCCGTCTCCGAAGACTGGCCGGAACGGGGGCGGGTGAACAAGCCGTAACCGACAGGCAAAACTCCGCCGAAGAGGATTCTCTGATATGAAGTA
>CAZFPT010000038.1:0-23432 GCA_964521005.1 uncultured Planctomycetaceae bacterium
GGGCTCACCATTCTGAGCCAACCCATGCCCCATGTTTCGTCGGCGGCGATGACGCTGGCGATTCCCGCCGGGTCGTCCCACGATCCGGACGCCTCGGCCGGTCTGGCCTCCGTCGGGGCGGAGTGGCGCATGCGCGGCGCCGGCGACCGCGACAGCAAGGCGCTGCTGGACGCACTGGACGCACTGGGCGTGCACCACCATCACAGCGCCCGCAGCCAGCACGTGGTCTTCTCGGCGGTCCAACTGGGGCGCAACCTCCGCGACGTCCTCGAAATCTACGCCGACATCATCCTGCGACCCCGGCTGGAGGACAGCACCTTTCCCCCGGCGAGAGACCTGGTCCTGCAGGATCGGCGATCCTACGCCGACGAGCCCGCCCGCGAAGTCAACATGCTTCTCCGCGAGCGGTTCTACCCCTGGCCGATGGGGCGTTGCGCCCTGGGCGAGGAGAAGACGCTCCAGACACTCTCGCCCGACGCGGTCCGCGAACGCCTGACGGCCAACTTCCCCTCCCACCGAGCCATTCTCGCGGTGGCGGGCAGTGTCGACCCGGACGAGCTGGATGCCGTCGTCGAGGACCTCTTCGGCGCGTGGGACAGCCCGGCCCTTACGCCCCGGACGGCAGAAACCTCCGGCGGCGGGGTTACGCACATCCGGCGGGACACCGCCCAGACGCACCTGGCGATGGCCCAGCCCTCCGTGCCGCTTGCCCACGAGCAGTATTACCCGGCCCGATTGGCCGAGACGGTTCTCTCGGGCGGCATGAGCGGGCGACTGTTCACCGAGGTCCGCGAGAAGCGCGGGTTGGCGTATCACGTCTCGACGCAGTACCACAGCCTGCTGTCCTGCGCGGGGCTGTTCACCTATGCGGGCACCAGGCCCGAACTGGCGCAGGAAACCTTCGACGTGACCATCGGCGAGCTGCGAAAGCTCGCTGACGGCGTGACCGACGAGGAAATCACCCGCGCCCGCACGCAGATGAAGAGTTCGCTGGTCATGCAGGGCGAGTCGACCTCCGCCCGGTCCGGCGCGTTGGTGAGCGACTGGTACTACCTCGGCAAGCTGCGAACGCTCGATGACGTCGCCGATGGGGTCGACGCGGTGACGGCCGACGACGTCGTGCGGTACGCCCGGGAGTATCCCCCGGGGGAGATGACGATTCTGGTACTGGGTCCCGAGCCCGTCGAAACCTCTCGGCCGGAGGATGTGTAATGGAGTTCCGAACCGAAACGCTGGACAACGGGCTGGCGATCGTCGCCGAGATCAACCCGGCCGCTGCCTCGATGGCGGCGGGGTTCTTCTGTCGCACCGGCAGCAGGGACGAGTCGCCCGAGGTGCTCGGCGTGAGTCATTTCCTCGAACACATGGTCTTCAAGGGCACGGCCCGGCGGACGGCGCTGCAGGTGAACCTCGAGTTCGACCAGATCGGCGCGAACTACAACGCCTTTACCTCCGAGGAGAACACCGTCTTCTACGGGGCTGTCCTCCCGGAGTACCAGGATCGGCTGGTGGACCTGCTGGGCGACATCCTTCGCCCGTCGCTGCGGCAGGATGATTTCGACATGGAGAAGAAGGTCATTCTCGACGAGATCGCTCTCTATGAGGATCACCCGCATTTCCGCGTGTACGATCGGCTGATGACCGAGTACTTCCACAGCCATCCGCTGGGAAACGTGATTCTCGGGACCAACGAGTCGATTACCGCTCTGGCCCGCCAGCAGATGCGCGAGTACTTCGACCGGCGGTATCGCGCGGGGAATCTCACGGTGGTGGCCGTCGGCAACGTGGACTTCGACGCGCTGGTCGCGAAGGTGGCTGAATCCTGCAGCGGCTGGGACGCCGGAACCCCGCCGCGCCAGACCGACCGCTGGACGACCCCGCCGCGATCGCACGAACTGGCGGACGGACGTTTGACGCTCTCGCACGTGGGGTTCATGTCCGCTGCCCCTGCCGCCGGCGATCACGAGCGATACGCCGCCACCGTCGCCGCCTGCATCCTGGGCGATGCTTCAGGATCGCGGCTGTACTACGCGCTGGTGGGCCCCGCCATCGCCGACCAGGTCACCACGTCGTTCAGCCCCATGGACGGGACGGGCACGTTCATGACCTACCTCAGCTGCGCTCCGGCAAGGACGGCCGAGGCGATCGACATCGTCCACGCCGAGGTGCGGCGGTTCATGCAGGACGGGCCGGCGCCGGAGGAATTGGCCGCGGCGAGGAACAAGATCGCCGCCAGCGCCACCCTCCGCGGGGAGGTGCCCATGGGGAGGCTCTCTTCGGTGGGGTTCGACTGGATCTACCGCGGCGAGCACGTCCCCCTGGCCAAGGAAATCGAAAACGTCCTGGCCGTCTCGGAAGACGACGTCCGCGCGGTGATTCAGCAGTTCAAACTGGCGGAGATGACCATGCTGCAACTGGGCCCGGAGGTGGCATGACCGACGGCGACGCGCCAATCGATGACCGCTGCGAAGACCTCCACGGCCGGCGTGTGACCGTGCTCGGGCTGGGTCGTTTCGGCGGCGGGGTCGGCGTGACGCGCTGGCTGGTCGGCCAGGGAGCGATCGTCACCGTTTCCGATTCCGCCTCGCCCGAGACGCTGGCCGCGTCGGTCGAGCAACTGGCGGGTCTGGACGTGACGCTGCATCTGGGCGGACACGACCACGCCGACGTCACCGGGGCGGATCTGCTTGTGGTGAACCCCGCCGTCCCGCCGGACGCACCGATGGTACTCTCGGCTGAGAAGGCGGGCGTCCCGTGGACCACCGAGATCAATCTCTTTCTCCAGCGGTGTCCCTGCCGGTGGGTGGGCATTACCGGCAGCGTCGGAAAGAGCACCACAACGGCTATGACCGGTGCCATTCTCGAACGGCGATTGACCACGCACGTGGGCGGCAACATCGGGGTGAGTCTGCTCAACTCCCTGCCCGAGATGGGCGCTTCCGATATCGCGGTGCTGGAGCTTTCGAGCTTTCAACTGGAATCGCTGCCGAAGGTGGGTATCTCGCCGGCTGTGGCGCTGGTGACGAACCTCTCGCCCAACCACCTGGATCGTCACGGCGACATGGATCGCTACGCCGCTGCCAAGAAGAATCTCTTCCGCTTCCAGAATGCCAATGACGTCTTGATTCTCAATCGCGAGGATGAATCGCTGCGGGACTGGGCGCCCGAAGCTCCCGGCAGGGTGGAGTGGTTCGACTCGGCCGGCGAGCCGTTCGCGCTGGGCGTTCCCGGTGAGCACAACCAGCTCAACGCCCAGGCCGCCTGGGCCATCGCCCGCTGCCTGGGGGTGTCTCGCGAGGATGCCGCCAAGGGTCTGGACCTGTTCGAGGGGCTGCCTCATCGGCTTCAGCGCGTCGCGTGGCGTCGCGGGGTGACCTACTACAACGACTCGAAGTGTACCACCCCGCGCGGCGCGATCGTGGCTTTGCAGGCGTTCGAGCCCCGCTCTGCCGTCATGATCGTGGGGGGGTACGACAAGGGCGTCCCGTTCTATGAACTCGCAGCCGAGCTGGCCGCCCGCGCCAAGGCAGTCCTGGCGATCGGCGAGACGGCCGAGAGTATCGCCGCAGCCGTCGAGGAAACGCGGAACGATCAGCACCAGCCTCGCGTGGTCGTCTGCGGGGACCTCGCCGAGGCGGTGCGGCAGGCCGATACAATCGCCACCCCCGGGGACACCGTGCTGCTATCCCCGGCGTGTGCGAGCTACGACCAGTTCACCAACTACGAACAGCGCGGCGAGCGGTTCGTTCAGCTGGTTCGCGGCAGCGCGTAACCGTCAGACCGTCAGATCGTCCGCGGACCCGAGCACGTCGGCGTATCGCTCGCGCACGGGCCCGACGGCCTGGGCGATGAACGCGTCCACCTGCTCGGGCGCGCGTCCCACGAAGGCCGACGGGTCCAGCAGGGCGTCGAGGTCGATATCCCCGAAGGCGTCGTCCTTGCTGAGACGCTCGATCAGGTCGTTCGGTCGGCCAAGCTCTTTCACTTCCCGGGCGGCCGCCTGGCTGTGCTGACGGATCCGCTCGTGGAGCTCCTGGCGATCGCCGCCGGCCTGGACTGCCGCCATGAGGATGTTCTCGGTGGCCATGAAGGGCAGCTCGGCCCGAAGGTTCGTCTCGATGACGGCTGGGTACACCACCAACCCTTCCGCCACGTTCCGGGTGATCTGCAGGATCGCGTCGGCCGACAGGAACGCCTCGCTGATCGCCAGGCGTTTGTTGGCCGAGTCGTCCAGCGTCCGCTCGAACCACTGCTCCGCGGCCGTGTGGACCGGGCTCTGGGCGACGTCGATGAGGAACCGCGCCAGGGCGGTCGCCCGCTCGCAACGCATGGGGTTGCGCTTGTACGCCATCGCCGAGGATCCCACCTGTGACTTGGCGAAGGGCTCTTCCATTTCCTTGCGATGGGCCAGCAGACGGACGTCGTTGGCGAACTTGTGCACGCTCACGCCGATCCCTGCCAGCGTCTGGGAGATGGCGGCGTCGACCTTTCGGCTGTACGTCTGGCCGGTGACCAGGGCGACGCTCTCGAACCCGAATTTCGCCGCGACGGCGCGCTCGAGCTGCTCGACCTTCTCGTGGTCGCCGTCGAACAGCGAGAGGTAGCTCGCCTGCGTGCCGGTGGTTCCCTTCACGCCGCGGAACTCCAGCGAATCCAGGCGATATTCCACGTCTCGCAGGTCGCGCAGGAAGTCGGCACACCACAGCGTCGCCCGCTTGCCGACGGTGGTCGGCTGGGCCGCCTGGAAGTGCGTAAACGCCAGGCAGGGCAGCTCGCGGTATTCCTCGGCGAACCGCCCCAGCGCGTCGACGACGTTGGCGAGGTAGTCCCGCAGCAGCCTCAGCGCGTCGCGCATGATGAGGATGTCCGTATTGCAGCCGACGAACTGGCTGGTCGCCCCGAGGTGGATGATCGGCCTGGCCGCCGGCGCGACGTCGCCCAGCGTGTGGATATGGGCCATCACGTCGTGGCGGAACTCGCGCTCGTACCGGGCGGCCTGGTCGAAGTCGATGTCGTCCAGGTGCGCCCGCAGCGCGGCGATCTGTTCATCGGAGATATCCAGCCCGAGCTGCTGCTGTGCCTCCGCCAGCGCCAGCCATAGCCGGCGCCACGTGGAGAACTTCCTCTGGGGGCTGAACAGTTCCTTCATGGCCGCGCTGGCGTATCGACCTTCCAGCGGGCAGACGTAGGTGTCCTGTTTGCGTTCCATGGCGCGGATTGTACCCGATCGGCCTCCCGTCGTCATCCCTTTCGCATCGTCGCAGCTCCCGCTGCCGTCGTCACCTGCGCGGTGTTGCCCGCCTTCGTTGGGCGCGCGGCGTGGCGGAGGGCGGGGGGAAGTCACCGGAATTTCGCGCGTTTTTCTTCTCCCGGCCGGCAGGGAAGTTGCGCGCGGTTGCCTCGGTGTGGCGCGCCTTGATGGGCGCCCGCCGGGCGGTCGGGGCGGGAGAGGGTGAGGAGACCAAACACATGACCATGGACCTGAAGAACTTCAACGACGCGAACTTCGAGATCGACTACCTGACCTGGCTGATCGACGAGCAGGCCCCGCCGCGGCGGCAGCGTTTCGCCCGGCTGTGGGAGTACTTCCGCAACCGTCAAAGCGCCGGCTGTGGGGCGCTGCGGAGGTTGGAGAACGCCTCCACCCGCCCGTACGTGCAGGGCCAGGAGCAGGGCCTCCCCGGCCGCATTACCGGCGTGGACCTGTCCGGCTCGCCGCTGGGGGGCGTGGCCCGCAAGGAAGTCGTCATCGAGAACGACATCGCCTGGCGGATCGACACGATGATCGACTTTCTCTTCGGTCGACCGGTCACCGTTCGTTCTCTGGCAGGGGACCCCGACGTCGCGTCGACCGTCAACGCCGTCCTTCAGGCGATGTGGGAGGCCAACGGCGGGGCCGGGTTCTTCCAGGAACTCGCCCTGTACGGTTCTGTGTACGGCTTCGTTGACGTTGCTCTCCGAACCCCGGCCGACGGGACCGGCGAGGCGGTTTCCGCCCTTCCCGCCGGCGCTGGTCGTTCCGCGAAAGCGGGCCGTCGGCCGGGCACGTCTGAATCACCCGTCTCCAGCGGCAGTGCCCGGAGTCAGGCGGCGATGGCCCGTGCCGTCGCCGCCGGGCGGCGCATCGTGCTGGAGGCGATCGAAGCACCCCGCGTGGTCCCCGTGCTGGCCGAGGACAACTGCCGCCAGGTCCGCTACTGGGTGCAGGTCTATCGCAAGCGTTCGGCGCGTCTGGCCGGCGGTATGAAACGGTGGCTGAACCTGCCGTGGACGCGGTCGGCCGCCCGGTCGCCGGAGGAGGTCGAGGTCGTCGAAATTCTCGGCCGTTCGTGGTGGCAGCGATACGAGAACCGCCGGCTGGTCAGCGAAGGTCCCAATCCGCTGGCGGCAGTGCCGGTCGTGCACATTCAGAACCTCGCGCTGCCGGGCAGTTACGCCGGGCTTGGCGACGTCGAGCCGCTCGTGCCGCTGCAGGACGAGCTGAACACCCGCCTCAGCGACCGGGCCAACCGCGTGACCTACCAGGCCTTCAAGATGTACCTCGGCAAGGGCATCGAGGACTTCCTCGACCGACCCGTCGGGCCCGGGCAGATGTGGGCTACCTCCAACACCGAGGCCACCATCGAGGAGTTCGGCTCGGATGCCGAATCGCCCAGCGAGGAATCGCACATCGAGCAGGTTCGCCGCGCGATGGACAAGGTCTCCGGTGTAACGCCGCTGGCGGCCGGCCTGATCCAGGGCAACGTGGGACATCTCACCAGCGCAACGGCGCTGAAGGTGTTGCTGGCCGGTGTGCTCTCCCGCACGCAGCGCAAGCGGCTCACCTACGGCGCGGGCATCGCGCGGATCGCCGAGTTGGCGTTGACCTGGCTCAATGCCAGCGGCGTCTTCCGGACCACTCCGGACCAGCGGCGGGTCGAGGTTAACTGGCCCAGCCCGCTTCCCAGCGACCAGCAGCAGGAACTCCAGATGGCCCGAAGCAAACTGGATCTCGGCGTGCCGCCCGCCCGCGTGCTGGCCGAGCTGGGCTACGCCGAGGCCGAACCGTCCCAAGGCTGACATTCACCTTCCCGAAAGGAACCCGACCATGACCGAACCCGCCGTGACCCCTGAAACCGCCCCGTCGCCGGCGCCCGCCGAGGAGTCGATCGCTGCGAACGAAAGCTCGAAGCTGGTGCCCGTCAGCGAGTCGATCAAGTATCGCCGCCGGGCTCAGCAGGCCGAGGGCCAGCTCGAATCGCTGCAGAAGCAGCTCGACGAACTCCGCGCCGAGCTGGACGGCCGGGCCGATCAGCTCGCCCAGGCCGAGGCGCAGCGAGACGAGGCGAGGCACCAGCTGCGAGCCACCGAGACACGCTCGATGGCCGACCGCGCCCTGCAGCAGGCGGGCGTGGTAGACCTCGAAGCCGCCTCCGTCCTGCTGTCTGGCCGGCTGGACCTCTCCCAGGAGGACCTTGACGCCGACAGCATCGCCGGGGCGGTTGAGCAGTTGCTGCTGGACAAGCCCTTCCTGTGTCGCGAGCCCGGCTCGCTGCCGCCCGGCAGCGCCACCGCCCGCGACGACGAAAGCAACCCCGTCGCCCGACTGACGGACGTCGCGCGTCAGGCGGCGGCCAGCGGGAATCGACGCGATATCGCCGAGTATCTCCGCCTGAAACGCGCCGTCGGCCGGGGCTGACGCGCAAGGCACGATCGGGCAGACGCCCACGCCGGACCGCCCGTCGCCGCCGCAGAGCCCTTCGGCGGCCTCGTGCGAGCAAACCATCACTGACAACCGGGCCGCCCCACACGGGCCGCCCAGCAAGGAGAACACCTGATGTCCTTCACTGGAAAAGCAACCTACTCCGCCGGTTCGACGCTGCCGGAAGTCGCCGAAGACGTCGGCGACATCGTGGCGATCGTATCCCCGTACGAAACGCCGCTGCTGGACCACCTCGGCGACCCGGTTCGCCCGGCCACCAGCACCTACCACGAGTGGCTCGAGGACGAGCTGCTGCCCAACACCGACACCATCGACGACGCCGAATGGTCCGACGCGTCGGCCGATACGACCTTCGGCGTGGACCACGCCGACCGCTTCCGCGTGGGCGACCAGCTCCGCCCGGCCGACAGCAGCGAGCTTCTGCTCGTGACGGCCGTCGGTGCGGGAACCGTCACCGTGGTTCGGGGCTATGGCGGCACGACGCCCGAAGCCCTCGAAGACCAGCAGGTGCTGCACATCCTCGGCAACGCCGCCCTGGAGGGCGACGACTCGCCCACGGCGCGGTTTACCAATCGCCTCCGCAAAGGCAACTGGACGCAGATCTTCACCGCCGGGGTCCGCGTGAGCGGCTCGGACCTGGCCGTCCGGAAGGTCGCGGTGGCCGACGAGCTGGACTACCAGCGACAGGAACGCCTCCGCGAAATGCTGCGGGACCTCGAAAGCACGGTTATCAACGGCACGGCCCCCGCGGCCAACCCCGAGGGCGGCGCGAGCATCCGCCGAACGATGCGCGGGATCATCCCGAGCATCACGACCAACCGCTTCGAGCCCGGCGTGGGAGGCTTCCCCAGCGGTCCGTCGCTTACCGAGGTGCAACTGAACGCCGCGATGCGAACCATCTGGGAGAACTCCTCCAGCCGCATCGACACCATCGTGGTCAACGGCCTCCAGAAGCGACAGATCAACAATTTCATGCTCTCGTCGCGAGCCTTCGGCCCCCAGGACACGACCTATCGCGAGCTGGTGAGCATGTACGAGAGCGATTTCGGTCTCTGCCGCATCGTTCTCTCCCGTGCCATGCCGGCCGACTCGCTGCTGCTGCTGGACAGCTCCCGCGTGGACGTCCTGCCGCTGGCGGGGCGAAGCTTCCACTACAAGCCCCTGGCGGTCACCGGCGACTACGAAGCCGGCGAGGTCATCGGCGAGTACACCGTCGAGCTCCGCAACGAGTCGGCCCACGGCGTGATCCAGGGCCTTGGCTAGTCCCGATTTCCTGTCCCTTTCCTGTCCGTCGCATGGGGCTGTCCGGGAACCATCCCGGGCAGCCCGGCGGCGGAGTCTGCGAGACCACCCATGAACACCATCACGCACGATCGCGACCTGCTGCGGCTCGAACCGGTCCTCTTCCTGGGCGGGGCGGCTGCCTCGCGCACGCTCATCGCCGGCAACGACGGCGACTTGGGCGGAACGACCTTCACCTCCCCGGGCAGCGACTTCGCCCTGGCCGATCTGGCTGCGGGCATGGTGCTGTGTACCTGGACCGACGCCCCCGAAGAGCCCACAGCCGTGGAGATCGTCTCGGTGGACTCGGCCACGCAGCTGACGGTAAGCGTCCTGCGCGAATCGCCGGACAGCGACCCCGTCGCGCCGCCGGCCGGCAGCGGGCTGGGGTTCCTCGTGCAAAGCTATCGCCCGGAAATCCGCCAGGCCGCCGACCAGTTGGCCCACCTGCTGAGCCGATCCGGCGAGACGCTCCGGCAGGACCCGCCCACCTTCTGCGACGCCGCCGCGCTCCGCGAGACCATCGCCGTCGGCGCGCTGGCGACCATCTTTTCCGCCCGAAGCGGCAACGGCGGCCAGACCGACTCCGCCGGCATCAAGGCCCAGCGCTACCGCCGCGAGTGGCTCGCCGCCCGGACGCGACTTCGCGTGGCCGTGGATACCGACGGCGACGGCCTGCCCGACGAGACCCGCACACTCGGTCACGTTACGCTCCGGAGGATCTGACCATGCCCGAGATCAACGACGTGCTCAACAACGTGCTGACGACACTGCGCGACAGCGGACTCTTCTCGGCGGTCGTGTTCGGCGAGGATCACTCGCGCGTCGACATGCCTCGCGCGGCGGTGCGGTTTCGCTCGCTCGAGTCGCACCTCCCGGACGACACCGCCGCCGCCCGATGGATCCGCCTGACGCTGCAGCTGAGCGTTCGCACCCGCCGCGGCGGGAACGGCAGCGAAGCGCGGCTGGATGAGCTGGTCGCCGCTGCCCGGGCGGCCCTGCTGGCCGACGTCACACGCGGAGGCATCTGCAGCGACCTGCCCATCGGGTCGGCCACGGAACTGGGCACCGTCTCATCCGAGGCGGGCCTTCACGGCCCCGTCGTCGGGCGAGTCGCCGAGCTGACCTGCCACTACGAAACGGAGTAATCCCATGCCGCGATACACCCGCATCCAATCGGCCTCGTTTGCCGGCCAGGCTCTGGGGCTGCCGGTCTCGGCCGTCGTGGCCCGACGCTGCGAACCACTCGGGCGCCCCGGCGATCTCGACGCACACCCCTCCAGCGTGCAGATCCGTCCGCTGCCCGATGAGATCGCCCTGACCGTCCGCGACGTGGCCACCGCCGACGAGCTGACCATCGGCTCGCAGGGAACGGTGGCCCTCGAAATCGCGTCGGCCGACGGCGTCACGCCGGGCCGATCGGTCCGCCTGGGCGGGGCAGTCCTGACGCGGGTGGAAACGCGATACGCCCAGGACGCCCCGGCCACAGCGGTGCTGCGATTCGTGTGCGAGTCGGCCGACGGAACCACCGACCCCTTCCACGCGGAGGACCAGTCATGACGACCTACGACGGACTCAGCCTCTTTTCCTCCGGGCCGAGCGAGCTGCGAATCGGCCGCCTGCAACGCCGAACGGATCGGCGGTCGCTGGCGGGTCAGAACGGCCAGTTGGCAATCGACCTTGGCCGGGACAGCCGGACCATCGAGCAGACCGGGCGACTCCAGGCCGACACACTGGCGGACCTCCAATCGCAGATCGACGCGATCGAAGCCCGGGTCGACGGCCAGGTGCGCTTGCTGGTGGCCCCCTCCGGCGCGAGTCACGCCTGCCTGATCGAGGAGTTCGAGCTCACCGGCCCGCCGACGCGCGGCAGGGGGTTCTGGTGCGAGTATCGCATCGTCTACCGGGAGCTGACGCCATGACGCCCCCGACGACCGACGGCATCACGATCGTCTCGGCCATTCGCGATGAGATCGGCCGGGCGACCATCGAGTTCCGCTCGACGCATCCGGAGTTGTTCCACCAGCTCTACGCCAACGGCGAGTTGGCCGCCTGGACCGACCGTCCCGAGGCGCGGCTGTTCACGTTGCCCGGCGAGGCGGCGACCCGTGAGTGCGTCATCGCGGCCGTCACCGCCGCCGACCGGATGGTCGACCTGTCGTCCGAGCTCGGCATCTCGCCCCCGGCGTGGGTGGTTCGGCGCCGCCTGCCGCGTACGCCCGATTGGCCGCGCGACGGCCGACTGGAACTGCTGGGCGATGGCGCATCGGGCACGTTCGGTTCGACTCCGCTGGCGTCGGCCCACACCTGGCCGGCGTGGATTCCCCGCTGGGCGTGGGGCGAGGACCGTTTCGGCCGGGGCGCCTTCGGTTGGGACGGCTCGGCCGCGGCGGGACTGGGGCTCGGCGCGATGGGCGGCGGAATGTTCGGGTTCGACGAGCGAACCGTCACACTCCGGGCCGTGCTGGAAACGCCCGGTACGCATCAACTCAAGCTGCGCCTCTGCCGGCCGGGCGGAGCGCAGATCGACGGACCCGTCCAAACGCTCGACGTCCAACCCCCGCCGGACCCACCCTCGGCCGTCACGCTGACCGACTACGACCCCGCCACGCGGCGAATCACCCTCGAAATTCAAGGAGCAACCCCATGACCGAACTGTACCCCACCGACGCCGAGTTGACCGACCTGTCCGGCCAGGCCGACTCCGAACACGACGTGCTCTACCCGGCCATCGGCGAGTCGCCGTATTACGTGAGCTTCTACCGGATGCTCTACCGCCTGCTGGACACCGCCCGCCGGGCCGGCGATCTGCGCGTGTTCAAAGACGGCGAGCTGACCTTCGGCATCCGCCCAGGTCGCTTCATGGACGGCGACCTGCCGCGATCGTTCGCGGGCGCCTCCGGCGTCGCCCTGACCGACAATGCCGACAACGCCGTCTACCTCACCGCCGACGGAACCGTCACCGTCTCGACGGCCGGCCTGCCCGACCCGTCCGCAACGCCGCACCTGCCGTTGGCGACGATCACCACCGCCGGCGGCGCGTACGACTTCTCCGACATCGAGGACCATCGGGGCCGATCCATCATGACGCTGCTGGAGGCGGTCTCGCCCGATCGGCTTGCCGCCGACCTTCGCGCGGCGATCCCGTCGGTGCGCATCACGACCGGGTCCGAATCGGGCGACACACGCACGGTCACGCTGCAATTGCTCGACGCAGCCGGCAGCGACCTCGCCACCCGGGCGCGCCTTGGCGTGTGGATCTCCGAGACGGACTTCGGCCCGCCGTCGGCCAGCGGAAACACGGTGGCAGTGTCCGCCGGGGCGACGCTCCGCGAGCTGACCGCCCACGCCGACTACGAACTGATCACCGCGTCCGACGGATCGGCCGCCCTCGACGTGACCGTGACCGGCGCCGCCAGCCGATTCGTGATGGTCGAGCTGGACGGGCGGATCGTCTCCAGCGGCGAGCTGACCTTCTCGGCGTAAGGGAGGAACCATGACCGACCAAGGCGACAACCAGGCGGGCACGAACATCTATCTCGGCCGAGGCGGGATCGGCCAGGTCGACTTCTCGGCGCCCGTGGCATTTCTGCCGGCCGGCGAGCAGACCATCGAGCTGCCCGCTTCGCTGGAACCGGGGGCCGACTATGCGATCGCGGCCCGGAGTGTTTCGCCTGCCGGCGTGGAAGAACTCAGCCGGCAGATTCAACTCCGCATTCGCGTTTCGCCCGATGGCCTGACGGCGTCGCCGGTCCTGCCGGCGGTGACCGACCTGGCAGTCGATCGCCTCGCCGATGGTCGCCTGCGGCTGTGCTGCTCGATCGCGCCGGGAGCGGGGCTGGCGGAGGTCGATTCGGTCGAAGTCTTCGCCGCCGGCGTGGATGCCCCGTTCGATACCGCTTCACCGATCGCGTCGGTGGACGTCGACGGGCGCGACGGCGAGGTCCACGTGACGTTCGATTGCCCCGCTTTGCCGTGCCGGCTCAGTGCCCGTTGCGTTGCCGGTCAACAGGCGGGCGAGCTGGCCAGGCCGGCAGGTGTTGCCGACGCTCCGGCCCTTTCGCCGCCGACGGCGCTGCCCCAGGAGGTCTCATGAACACCATCACATTGCATCGTGTTTCGGACGCCGGTCCGGTGCTGAAGCCCTGTCGGCCACGGGTGTACGTCGCGGGCAGGCGGAGCTACCGGTTCGAGGCGTTGTCGGTGGACTGGCTGGCCGGGCCCGAGTTCGGCGAGGCCCGCATCGCAGCTGTGCGGGCGGAGCATGGCGATCGACCGCCGCGAATCGAGCAGGTCGATGCGCTCCCGGCGGTCGGTCAGTCGGTGGAGATCCGCGCGGGGTTCGGGCAGGTCGACTGGGTCTTTCGCGGCGTGGTGGCAGCCCACGAGGTATCGACCGACGGCGACTCCGAGCGACTCTCGGCCCGGCTGATTCATTCGCTGCGGGCGGCGCTGGGCGGACCGATTGATTTCCGAATGGTCTGCGACGGCGGCGAGACCGCGGCCCGGCCGAGGGAGCGGGTGGTGTTCAATGCGGGCATCGACACGTGGGCCTCGGCGGAGAAGGTCGAGGTGCGGGGTCGCCTGGTTCGCGTGTTTTCCGCCGCGGCGGACGCCGTTCGATGGAGCGTGGCCGACGCGCTGGCGTATCTGCTGGCGGTGCATGCTGCGGACATCCCGGTGACGGCCGACGAGACGACGGTGTCCCTGGCCGGTGAGATCGATCTCGGGCGTCTGGACGTCAGCGGCCGAGAGGTCCGCGAGGCTATCGCGACGGTCGCCGATCGGGCGGGGTTGTTTCTGCGCGTGGCCCGGGATGGTAGGGGGGGATTGGTCGTGCAGCCCTTCGGGCTTGGTCGGCGCGGCAGGCTGCGCCTGGCGCCGGCGGGCAATCCCGCCTCTGCCGCCACGAGCAACCTCTGGCAGGGCGAGGTGGAAATCGCCCGGCGTCCGGCGCGGCGCGGCGTGGTCGTTCTGGGGCGCTTGAAGCGTTACGAGGCGACCTTCGAGCTGTCACCCGGATGGGATCCGTACGACGTGCCCGACACCTGGGGCCGGACGGTTCGCAGCCGATCGGACGACTGGCCCGGGGACGGTGACGTTCTGCGACGCTGGGTGCTCAACGAAGACGGGGCATACAGCGACGGCCCGTGGAACCTGCCGCTGCACGAGTTCGGCGACGTGTCGGAGACGGACTTCAATCGGCCGACGCCGCGACGCCTGGAGCCCTGCCTGTCGACCGACGAGGGCGGGCGGTCTCTCGGCGTGGTGGTGGAAGTCAGCGTCGATGCGGGGGTCACCTGGCGTCGGTGGGCGGGCCCGGTCCGTGTGTCGGCCGACCGCTGCGACGTCCTGCTCGGCGGCGACGAACTGACCGGCGAGTACTACCAGGCGGCGCTGGCGGGCGATGCCCGTGTTCGCGTGACGGCGACAGTGGCGTCCGACGCCAGGCTGATCGCCGAGATCGAAGGCGATGCGGGCGCCGGCTGCGATGTCGTCTCGGCCGGGCATTCACGCCGGTGGGCGAAAGTGAGCGAGGCGAGCATCTTCGCCGGCGTCGAGGGTCTGGGCGAACCCCTGGAGGTGGACGACACGCCGCGGCTGAAAGCCCTCGCGCTGCGTCGCGCGGCGGAAAGCTCAGCCGTGGAGGCCACGATCACGCTCGCGTGGTGCGAGCCCACCTGGGCGGTGGGAGATCTCGTGGACCGGGTCGAGGGCAGGGGACTCTCGCTCGCCGGCGGGCCGGGCCTCTCGCCGCGGGTGACCCGCGTCGGCCATCGGTTCGGCGATTTCCAGCGAACCATTCTGACTGTGAGGTAAGCGATGCGATCGAGTGAATTCTACAACGACGGGTTCGGCCGACTGGTGCAGACCGGTGGCGGCGGGCGGGTGCGGCTGGTTCGCCTCACGGGGCTGGACGCCGGCAACCGCTACACCGCCCGGGCGATCGAGTACGACGCCGAAGGAGCCCTGCAGTATGCCACCAGCGAGGAGCGGGTGGTGACCAATCTCGCCGAGCCGGCCGATACGGACGGACGGCTGCCGGCCGACACGGACGCGGTGGCCATCGACGTCGAAGGTCGGTGGATCGTGCACCTCTCGCCGGCGGGAACGGCGCTGTTCCCGGCGCGGGTGGTCTCGTCCTCGGGCGGGGCGACGTACACCGTTCGCCCGCAGACGTGGGACTCGTCCGGTGAACTGACCGACCGCGGCGGATCGGTCGATCTGACGGCGAAGAACCTCGCCGAACTCTCCCTCGGCCCCGGCGGCGCGGTGGACGCCGACACGATCGTGCTGGTCGCGCCGCTGACCGACGAGGCCGAGACGCCCACGGCCCGCTACGTTTTCTCGCATCCCGCTTACGCCAAGTACCTGGATTAGCCCATGCCCTACGACCCGACCTGGAACAATGCCAACGCGGCCGGCACGGTCGAGCCGGGCGCGCACACGATTCGCCTCAGCGACGCAGCGGAACTGGCGGCGGCAGTCAATCGCCGGCGGTTGCTGACGTATCAGCACGAGGAGGACTTCTCGTCGCATATCGCGGCCGGGAAGTTCGTCCGGGCCGAGACGTTCGACTCGGCCGAGGCGCCGCCGTTTGAGAACCTCCGGGCCGCGATGGACCACGGCGTGCTGGACCCGCCTACCGGCCAACTGGGCGGAACGCCGCCCACGCCCGGAAAGATGGTCTGGCTGTGGCCCGAGGCCGACGCCGACGAGGGCAAGACCATCGTCGCGGGACCGGCCGATGCGGGCGAGGTCAGCCTGTTCGACAAGCTCAACGGCGGCAACGGCTGGACGGACGCCACTGTCACCGGTGGCGAAACGAACGTCCGCGCGGTGCATCTCAACGAGCTGCGGCAGGTGGTCCGCTGGCTGCGGCGCGGGCGGTGGACGCTGCCGGTCTACTTCGCGGCCGGTATCTTCTCGGTGATGCCCGACACGCCGTGGCTGGGCGAGTCGGTCGCCAACAACGGGACCGACGAACTCCGCAGCCTGGGCTTTGCGCTGCTGGGCACCGGCGAGACGCCCGCCCGGGGCATCACGAACGCGACGGTGCTGGGCGGCACGCGGCTGAAACTGTTGGCCGACGTGTCCTGCACCGTGGAGGTCTGGCGCTGTCTGCGCGGGCTGGACTTCGCGGGCGATCCGCCCACGTGGAACGAGCACGATCCCAGCGCCGCAGCCGGCTGGGATGCGCCGGGCGCATCGGGCAGCGGCGACGTCGAGAGCGTCGGCTCGCTCGCCCTGTCGGCGGGCACACCCGGCTCGCTGGGAGGGGCGGCGATGGTCTCGGCCGTCCAGGCCATGGTCGACGGAGCGCCGCCCAACCTGCTGGCTGCCCGCCAGGACACCGGAAGTGAAACCATCGCCATCACGGGCGAACTCGTGGTGGAGTTCGAGCTGAACACCCCGCCCAACTGACCCCAAACAGAGAGGAGCAACCATGGAAAATCTGATGACCGAACTCGGCAGTCTCGGGGCGGCCGGCCTGATGGGAGCGATGTGGCTGTGGGAGCGAAAGCTCTCCCGCCAGCGCGACCAGCAGATCGGCGAGGCCCACGAGCGGATCATGCGCGACGAGCAGCGCCTCGGCAAACTCACCGAGGTGGTCGCCCACAACACCTCCGCGATCACCCGCTTCGCCGAAGTGCAGCGGACGCAGAACGAGATTCTCTCGCAGTTGCTGAAAGGAGGAACCGACCATGCCGGCGCATAGACGATGGATGTTTCTGGCAGTCGTGCCGGTGTTGCTGGCCGGCTGTGGAACGCCGACGGCGACGCTGGACCTGATTTCCGTCGCGCGGCGGGGTCTGGACGACGCGCGGACGGCCGAGCGGCAGCGACGCGAGGAAATGCGGCAGCGCGTCGAATCGCAGATGGACGCCCTGGGCGACGCCTTCGACACCGACGTGCGACTCGTGTCGGCCGGCGAGGTCACCGGGCCCGACGGCAAGCCCGTCGCGCTGTCGGCAGAGTGGGTGATCTCCGCGCGAAAGGGGTACGCAGCCGCCGGGCGAATGCTCCTGCAGCAGGCGCTGGCCGACCAGGCCGACCATCTCCAGCGGCTGGACAATCTCGCTGCCGCCGACGAGGCGCTGCTGATGGCGGCCGGCCTGATCGTGCGGCGGGCGGCGGTGTCCGAGCGGGTGCGGAACGTTCTGATGGACCTTCACGGGAGGATGACCAATGAAGAATGAGTACATGACAATCGAGCATGCCGTCGAGCAAGCGACCGACCGCGCGTGGCGCGACTGGTCGATGGAGCATCCGTCCCTGGCACGGGTGATCGACCGAACGAGACTGATCGATCGGACGGCAGACTCGCTGCGCCGCAGCCCGGAATTCCGCCAGGCGGTGGACGCCTACCACCGCGCCGGAGGCGAGCTGCAGCTGCTGGCGCAACTGAGCGAATTGGCCGGCGGCGTCCTGCGGAAGGTGCTGGGACTGTAGGCACGTGAGGCCTGCCGAGTGGTGGGGTGGGCGAACACGACTGCCACCCCATCACTCGACTGCCCGAGACCGGGTGCCACTGACGTCTCCCTGCGCCGGTGCTCTGGGAGGCCATCCGATCACCCGCTCACGGGGCATTGACGATACTTCGGGTGCCCGGGCTTGTGCCGGTCGGAGCGAGCGCAGCGAGGGAGGAACGGAGCAACCCGGTTGCTCAGCTCGCTTGGGCTCGCTGCACAAACCGGGGCACCCTTGGCTGGGGGTCGGTCGGCCGTAGGGCTCGCAACTTGTTGCGGGCGTGATGGCGGGGCGATGCGGGACGAGACTTTCAGTCCCCCCTCCTGAGTCCGGAAGGTGGGCACAAGTGCCCACCAGGCGCTTACCCCCACCTGTCGCGGAGCTCCAGATGGGGCTTCAAATGCAATTCACCACTTGTCGCGCGTCGCGATTCGCGCGTCGCTGCTTTTCCGCACGTCAGTGCCGTAGGGCTCGCAACTTGTTGCGGGCGCATCGGCGAGGGCGGCGTTCGATTTGTGTCGAAACGAGTAAACAGAACAGGCCATGGGCAAGATGCCCATGCGACGGGGGATGGCCGAACAGAACATGGGCTGGAAGCCCATGCGACGGACGGCCCCATGCGACGGGTTCTCTGCAGGCTGTGCTTGCAAGGGCTCGAATCCCGTGCCACGATGCGGACATGGAGCAACGATTTGTGATCCAGATTCATCGCGGCTGGGGCCCGACGCATTACGATCTCATGATCGAGGACGGCCCCGCGCTGGCGACGTGGCAGTTCGCCGATCCGCCCATCGACGCCGACGGGTCGATGCGCTGTGGCCGGATCGCCGACCATCGCCCGGCGTATCTGACGTACGAAGGTCCGATCTCGGGGGGGCGGGGAGCGGTGAGCATTTTCGATGGCGGCCGGTGTGAAGTCTTCGCCAGAGGGCCCGCCCGGTGGCGCGTGCGGTTCGGCGGGAAGCGATTGGCCGGCACGTGGGAATTGCACCGGGACGAGGGGGCCGGCAAGGACGGCTGGGCGATGGCGCGCGTGGCGGACGCTAGTTGAGCTTCGGCGGCGTGTCGTCTTCGGTGAGGCGGTGGACGTGCAGGGTGATCTTCTCGGGGGTGATCGTAATGTTGTGCACGCGGATCCGCCGCTGATCCCAGGTGCCCACCGGCGTAATGGGTTCCTGGTCGATCGCCTGGAGGATCGTCGCCAGTACGCTCACCGCCTGGGCGGTGGGGTCGTCGTCGGGAGCGTCGCCATCGCCTGCGCCGCGGGCCAGCGAGGCGCGAAGGGCGGTGAGTCGGTCGCGCACGAGCGTCTCGGGCACAGCCAGCGTTCCGATGGCGGTCTCGATGAGTTTCACGCGCAGCCGGCGGTCGGAAGTGAACTCCATCGCGAGCGTGAGCGAGACGATCTTGTCGTACTCGGTGAGTCGGAGCATCAGTCGCAGCCGACCGTCTTCCAGCGCGACGGCCGGGTCTGCCACGCCGGCTTCGTGGAGGGCGTCGAGCACGCTGCCGGCCTGGTGGCCGGGACGGATCGCGGCGATTTCTTCCATCGAGGCCAGATAGCGGTTGATGCGGTCTTCGCTGAGCGACCAGCGGAACGGCTGGGTGTCCTGGGCGTGGTTGTTGAACCTGGCCAGGTGGTTGTAGAAGTCGTCGGCTGCCTGTTTGCGCTGGTCGCGGGAGAGGGGTTGGTAGGCATACTCATCCGGCACGCGGGACGCGCGGAGATACAGGTATGCGCCGCCGACCAGCAGGGTCAATGCGATCAGCGCAGAGACCCATTTCACGTGGGTTGATGCCCGCAATGGATGTCACCTTCCGCCGGTGAGCACCGGTGGTGTTGGGTCGGGTCAGGCAGGGGAGATGGCGTTGACGGGGCATTCGCCTTCGCACGCGCCGCAGTCGATGCACTTGTCGGGGTCGATGACGTACTTGGGGTCACCTTCGCTGATGGCTTCGACGGGGCAGATGGGCTTGCAGGCGCCGCACTGGATGCAGTCGTCGGAAATTACGTAAGCCATTGGGAGCTCCTTCGGGGTTTTGTCGGTAAAAAACTGTCGTCGCTCTCTGAAATGCGACGACATTGTGTTAGTGTAGCGAACGGTTGCAGGCAAATCCAGTTGGTCGTTGTTCAGATCAGTTCGAGCGGACAGGGGCTGTAGCGAGTCCGCACACCGCGCCCGGGCAGCGCGCAGTGGAAAAAGGCAAGATGACCAGGCGCCGACCTGTTGTAGAGGCTGAGGCTGCGTGGGCTGAGTTCGTGGCATTTCTTCGTTCCAGCGGGGCGCGAATCACCCACGCCCGCCGTGTCGTGCTGGAGCACGTGCTCTCGCGCGGCGACCATTTCCGCGCCGACGAAATCGCCAAAGACCTCTCCAGTGGCCCCAGCCGCGTGAGTCGGGGGACGATTTACCGCACCCTGGCGCTGATGGTGGAGGCCGGGCTCGTCCGCGAGATTCGCGATACGGACGTGCACGCCCACTACGAATGGGTCTTCGGACTGCCGGACCACGAGCACATGGTCTGCGACCGCTGCGGGGAGTTCATCGAGTTCTCGGACGCACGGATCTGCGAGGCGATCCGAGACGCCTGCCGCGAGCAGAAATTCGATTGTCGCTCCTACCGCGTGATGGTCTTCGGGACCTGCCCGGCCTGCCGCGAAGGCAAGCCGGGCTGACCGCTCAGCCGGCGATCGCGTCGATCCACGCCTCGGCCATCAGCGCATGGCCGGCAGGGGTGGGGTGAACCCCGTCGGGCAGCCAGTAGGCGGGCTCTCGCCGCTGGGCTGCGGCGGCGAACAGGCCATCGAACTCCACGAGCGTCGCACGGAAATCGGCGGCGATGCCGCGAACCGCTTCGATGCGCGGGTCGAGATCCTCACGCCAGGCGGCGCGGTCCGGCGGGACCGGAAGCAGGAACGGCTCGCAGATCACCAGCCGGGCGCCAAGCCGTTCGCGGATCCGCTCGAGGATGCGCCGGTAGCAGGCGTCGAACTCCTCGACGGGGGAGACGATGTCCTTGTCGTACCGCCGCCAGGTGTCGTTGATGCCGATCAGGACCGACACCACGTCCGGGGCCAGATCGATCAGGTCGGCGTCCAGACGGTCTTCCAGGTCGTACACGCGGTTGCCGCTGATTCCGCGGTTCGTGAAACGCAGATTCCTCTCGGCGTGACGGGCGCCCAGCAGGGCAGCGGAGATCGCGGCGTATCCGTGCCCGAGGCCCTGGTTGTTGTTCTGCTTGGCGCGTCGGCCGGCGTCGGTGATGCTGTCGCCGTAGAACAGTACGTGGTCGTTGTCTTGAAGCAGCATGCGGTCACCTTCACGGTTCAGTCAATATCGAAGCACGTCGCGAGGGGCGCTGATCTTCCACAGGCCCCGTCGTGCGCTGGGGGCGAACGTCTCAATCGACGCCATGGCGGCCGCGGTTGGAGAGCAGCACAACGTCTCGCAGCCCCTGGGGGCCGGGCGCATCGGCCCATCGCTTCTGGAAGTGTTCGTCCTGCACGGTCTGTGCGATGGCAGCCAATGCCCGCAGATGGAAGTTCCGTTCGTCACGGCTGCCCACCAGCAGGAAGATGGCCTCTACCGTCTCGGCGTTTTCCGAGAAGCGGATGCCTTTCTTTGCACGGGCCATCAGCATTTCGAAGTGGCCTTCACCGGGAACCACAATATGGGGAACCGCCAGCGATGGTCCCAGCAGGGTGCTTCCTTCCTGCTCTCGCTGGGTGAGCTTCCCGGCGATGATCTCGGGCTCCAGCTCCAGCCTCGGTGCCAGTTCGCGGGAGGCCAGTCGGAAGAACTCATCGACCGACATCGATTCGGCGATATCGAGGACGGGGGCGTTCTCCACCAGTCGATCAAACCGATCGAGAGAGATCTCATCCCGCTGATGGACGATCTCCTTGAGTTCGTTCTCCAGGGTTCCGGAGACAAACTCACGCGCGGTGAGTCGTTCGAGCAGATGAAGAAACGCCGACTCCGTGTTGACGCGCGATCGGCCATAGAACCAGTAGATCAGGAACCCCACCAGGATCAGACCGGCGCTGATCAGGTAGGCGTTGAGCCCCAGCTTGAACAGCACCAGCCCCAGCCCGAGAATCCCCGTGATCTGAAGCCACGGATACAGCGGTGCCTTGAAGGCGGGGCGGTAGTTCTGCAGCTTGCTCTCACGCAGCACAATCACCGCCAGGCAGGAGAGCACGTAGGTCAGAAGCAGCATGCAGGATGCGGCCTTCACCAGGATGCTCAGTTCGAGGAAAAGGCTCAGGAAGATCACCAGCCCCGTCAGTCCCACCGTCACGTGAGGCGTCTGGAAGCGACGGTTGACCGCCGAGAGAGACGAGGGCAGAAGGCGGTCGCGACTGAGGGCAAGCAGGTATCGCGAGGCGGACATGATTCCGGCGTTGGCGGTCGAAACGAAGGCGAGAATCGCTCCGATACTCATGGCCACGTACCCGAACTTCCCGAGGACGGCCTGGCCGCCATCGGAGATCGGCGTGAGCGAGTTATTGAGAACTTCACTCTCCAGAACGCCGCTGGTGACAAACACGACCAGCGTGTAGCAGAGCGTCACGGCGATCAGGGAAAGAACCAGCGCCAGGGGGATCGTACGTCCGGGGCGACGAACTTCCTCGGCGATACTGGCGACCTTGAGCAGGCCTCCGTAGGAGACGAACACAAAGCCGCTGGTCGTGAAGATCGCGGCAATCCCGTGAGGGGCAAACGGAATCAGCAACTCCGTGCGGACCTGGGAGATGCCCGCCGTCACGTACATCCCCAGCAGGAGAAACAACCCCACCACCATGGCGATCTGTACGCGGGCCGCCTCGCGGACGCCCACGAGATTCAGCAGAACGAATACCACCAGCAGACTCCCTCCCAGCAGCAAGCCGTGCAGGTTTACGATCATCGCCGCAAAGGTGGCCATCCCCACGATCGCAAAGGCGCTCTTGAGGGAAAGTGCCAGCCAGCTGAGCATCCCCGCTACCGTTCCGACCCCCGGGCCGAATCCGCGGGCGATGAAGAAGTAATCGCCGCCCGCTTTGGGCATGGCGGTGGTCAACTCCGCGATGCTCAACGCCCCGGTCGTGGCAAGCATCCCGGCAAGCAGGTAAGACCAGATCGCCCCCGGCCCGGCCATCGCGTGGGCCATTCCCGGAAGAATGAACAAGCCCGAGCTGATCATCGCCCCCGACGCGATCGCGAAGACATGGATCGTGCTCAGTCCCTTGCGGAGGTCTGTTGTGTTTCCTGTACTCATGCGCATCCTGTTCTGATTTCCCGTATTCCCAAGGGCGGCAGATTCATCTACTGCATTTGCCGCCCGTCTTCAATACAAATGTGGCCGTCCCCAAGACGATGGCGGCACGGTTCAGGTATCGAGCGACACGCGACGCGCGACGCCGACGATCGCGCCCGCAACAAGTTGCGAGCCCTACGGCCTGACCGTCGCATGGGCTTCCAGCCCATGTTCTGTTCTGTTTCGTTTTCGACGATCGCGCCCGCAACAAGTTGCGAGCCCTACGGCCGACCGCCCCCCCAACCAAGGGTGCCCCGAGTATCACTGAAGCCCCATCTTGAGCGAAGCGAAAGGTGGGGGTATCGACAAGCTCCAAATTCCAAATGACAAGCTCCAAGGAGTGATCGTCCCGCATCGACATGCGATCGCGCCCGCAACAAGTTGCGAGCCCTACGGCCTGACCGTCGCATGGGCTTCCAGCCCATGTTCTGTTCTGTTTCGTTTTCGACGATCGCGCCCGCAACAAGTTGCGAGCCCTACGGCCGACCGCCCCCCCAACCAAGGGTGCCCCGAGTATCACTGAAGCCCCATCTTGAGCGAAGCGAAAGGTGGGGGTAACCAGCGACGCGCGAATCGCGACGCGCGACAACCGGGTTGCTCCGTTCCTCCCTCGCTGCGCTCGCTCCGTTCCTCCCTCGCTGCGCTCGCTCCGACCGGCACAAGCCCGGGCACCCGA
>CAZFPT010000039.1:0-23376 GCA_964521005.1 uncultured Planctomycetaceae bacterium
CGACACGCGACAAGTGGTGAATTGCATTTGAAGCCCGATCTGGAGCTCCGCAACAAGTTGCGAGCCCTACGGTCATCGCGTCGCATGGGCTTCCAGCCCATGTTCTGTTCTGTTTCGTCTTCGGTGTTGCGCCCGCAACAGGGTGCGGGCCCTACGGTCATCGCGTCGCATGGGCTTCCAGCCCATGTTCTGTTCTCTTTCCGAACCACCCCCGCGATCCCGTTTCGCCTTCGGGGAAACCTGCCTGGCGGCAGACACGGGCAGGATGCCCGTGCGACGCGTGAAGCCCCATGGTGAGCGAAGCGAACCGTAGGGGTAAGCGGCGAAAACCAGCGACACGCGAAGAGCGACACGCGACAAGTGGTGAATTGCATTTGAAGCCCGATCTGGAGCTCCGCAACAGGTTGCGAGCCCTACGGCCTGCCCCGCGTTGTGCAGCGAACCCCCAACCAAGGGTGCCCCGGTTTGTGCAGCGAGCCCAAGCGAGCTGAGCAACCGGGTTGCTGCGTTTCTCCTTCGCAAGCTCAGTCGAAACGCCACAAGCCCGGGCACCCTTGATGGATTGATCGGCCGACGCCGCGAAGCACCGGCGTGGGGACACGCCGGTGGCACCCGTTTCACGTCGCATGGGCATCGGAGCCCATGTTCTGTTTCGCCGCCAAACACCGGACAATTCCATTGAGCATTGACACGCCACGATCGGCCGCTTGCTACCACCGGGCGAATATGGTAGCTCTGAGCGCATGGCCGAGACACAGACCGGGCCCTGGACCGTGCTGCGACTGCTGGAATGGACCAAGGGGCACTTTCAACAGAAGGACGTTCACGACCCTCGCCTCAGTGCGGAGGTGCTGCTGGCGCACGTACTGGGCTGCGAGCGGATCGAACTCTACACCCGCTTCGACTACGAACCCACGCAGGATGAACTCACGGGGTTCCGCGAATTGGTCAAACGGGCAGCCAACCACGAGCCGGTTGCCTATCTCACCGGCAAAAAGGAGTTCTACTCGCTGCCGATGATCGTGACGAGCGACGTGCTGATCCCCCGCCCGGAGACGGAAATCCTCGTCGAGCAGGCGTTGAAGCACCTTCCCGCCGACGGCGAGCCCACCGTCTGGGACGCCTGCACCGGCAGCGGCTGCGTCGCGATGGCCATCGCCGTAAACGCCCCGTCGGCGAAGGTGCTGGCGACCGACATCTCGCCCGAAGCGGTGGCCGTCGCCCAGCGAAATGCCGACGCGCTGGACCTCGCCGGGCGTGTCCGCTGCATGGAGGCGGACATGGCCATCCTGCCCGAAGCCGCCGCCGACTGGGCCCCGTTCGACGTGATTACCGCCAATCCGCCCTACGTGACCAGGGGCGACTGGATCGCGCCCAGCGTCGCCCACGAGCCGGAGATCGCCCTCTACGCCGACGACGAGGGACTGGCGATGCTGCGGCGACTTTTCGCGGAGGCGGCCGAGTCGGTCAAACCCGGGGGCGTGCTCATCAGCGAGTTCAGCTTCAACCAGGGCGGCGGGGTCCGGGAGATCATCGAGAACCTGGACGCCTGGGACGACGCAACCTTCCTGACCGACCACCAGGGGCTCGAACGCACCGTCGCGGCCCGCCGAGCCCTGGCGGAATAGCACCCACCCGGCCGTGAATCTGCCGGAAACACTGGCAAGATGGCGATGATCTGCTATCCTTCACCACCGAGATGAGATCAAGGCTGGACGGCATCCTGTTCGATCTGGGGGACACGATCCTGAATTTCGGCAAGGTCGACGTCAAAGACCTGTTCGAGAAGGGAGCCCGCCGCGCGTACGCTTACCTCGAACGCATCGGCCAACCCCTCCCCCCCTTCGCGAAGTTCCACCGCCGACAGCTCTGGTCGATCCGCTGGAGCTACCTCGTCAGCCATTTCACCCGGCGGGAGTTCAACTCGCTGGAGCTGATGAAATCGCTCGCCCAGAAGATGGGCCAGCGCCTCTCGCCCGAGCAGGCGGACGAACTGGCGTGGCAGTGGTACGAGCCGCTCAGCGAGCAGGCAACGCTGGACCGGGGAACCCGCCCCCTGCTGGAGGAATGGACGCGAGCGGGGCTGAAGCTGGGGATCGTCTCGAACACGTTCGTGCCGGCCGTCGTGCTGGATCGACACCTTCAGCAGCATGATCTGCTGGAGTTCTTCCCGGTGCGCATCTACAGCTGCGACGTCGGACACCGCAAGCCGCACCGCAAGATCTTCCGGCGAGCACTGAAGCAGGCCGGCCTGCAGGCCGAGAGGACGCTCTTCGTGGGAGACTCGCTGCGGGCGGACATCGACGGGGCAAACCGCGCCGGACTCATCCCGGTGTGGAAATCGCCCGAGGGCAACGCGCCGGGGAAGTCTCAGCCGCGATATGTCATCTCGGAGTTGGCGCAGCTGCGGGACGTGGTCGCGGAGTTCGACACGCCCCCCGACAGCAGCCAGGGCAGCTGAAACACTCCACCAGACCGAGCCGACCTCAGATCAGCAGGCCCGCCACAACGATCAGGGCAACACCACCGGCGATGAACAGCAACAGCTCCGTCATACCGGCCAAAATACCATAGGCTTTCTGCATAGGATGAGAATCCTTTCCGCACCCGCAAGTCCCGTCATGCCTTCTATCGGCGCGGCCCGGGAGGGGTCTTTAAGCATTTACCTAAAGCCACGGCAGCCGTAAGCCACGTCCATCATTTCACTTGCGCAGGCGGGCGACGGAATTTCGCCGCCCACGACATATGGGATCTTCGTTCAGGGCAGGGCGCAACATGAGGTGTTCATCGAGGCCCATACCCCGTCGCGGAGGCAAATACGAACGGGAACACCCGGAAAATTTCCCTATCTTCGCATCTTCCGGAACTCGATTGGCCCGGCCGGGGGGGACAATCGTATGATTGTGGTTGGATATGTCACAATCGCTGCCGGCGCGTCGGGGGGACTCCGTGCGCTGCCGGCCGGGGCGGGAGGAACACACTGATGAGCTTCGTCTTCCTGTTGATGCTGCTGGCCGGGCTGGGGTTTGCCGTTCTGGTGATGGCCTCGATGTACACCGTCTTCGAGAAGGCGGGTCAGCCGGGGTGGAGCGCGTTCATTCCGTTCTACAACCTCTATCAGCTTGTCACAATCGCCGGCCTGCCCGGCCCGGCAGGCATCGCCCGACCCGCAAACCGCCCCTGCCGGCGGCGTCACCTTCGGCGTCGACCTGTGAGACACGATCTCCGCCCGCGCGCCACGCTCAGTTCTTCACCGCTGGCCGGGCGGCTTCCACGATCCGCTCGATGGTCTTCCGCGTGCCTTCGTGCTCGATGAGCTTGCCGGCCAACAGATGCTCAAACGCCGGCTGGAGCGCGAAGGAATGGTTCCGCAGCGTCCGCCAGGCGAGGTACCGCTGCTCCCTGTACGGGCTGGTGTTCAGCTCGATCAACTGCCCCGTAAGCGCGATCCGGTCCTTGACGGTCGGCATCGCCGGGGTAACCTTCCCGGGGTTCTCGAACGCCCGTACGTAGACCTTCACGTCGTCAAACTGCCCCGTCGAACCGAACGTGTAGAACCCGATCCGTCGGCCGAAGAAGTCGTTCAGCATCGCCTCGGAGAGTTGCCACCGGGAGACCTTCTCGCCGTCCACCCAGGCGGTACACAGCCCGTTCAGCCGTTCGACGCGCACCGTATGCCACGTTCTGGGCTTGATCTTCACGTCGCACTTGCCCTTGGGCTGTTCCTTGATCAGAAACATGCTGCCCTTGTTGAAGTGGGCCCCGAACTGGAACATCATGCCCTCACGCCACGGGAACACCGTCCCCCCGCGGTTGCCGCTGAGCACCACCGACAGATCGCAGTGACGGTCGGCCAGTGACCGGGCCCGGTACTCGACCGCCACGTTGTTCGGCCAATCGTACTTGAGCATCGCCACGGTCTGGAGATTGCCGCCGACCTGCAGATGGCCATCGACGATCTTCATCTCCAGCTTGCGGCCGTCCTTCACGCGACGGTTCTCGCGATCGCTGTAGTACTCGTACCAGGCATCCTTGAGCGTCTCGCCGGAGAAGTCGTCCTCGAACGCCACCTTCCAGTCGGCCGGCGCGTTGGAATCCTTGCGGGCCTGGATGGCCTCCAGCGTCCCTCGGGCGTCATCGCTGAGGTGCAACACCTTCGCCGGACGCGATTCGCGTTTGGCGAGGCGTTGGCCGGCGGCCTGGTCGATGATGCGTCCGGCGCAGATCGCCACCGGCTGGGTGTGGTGGACGGCCTGGCCGATCTTGACCTTCGCGAAGACTGCGTGAACGCCGTCGGGGCTGGAGAGCTTGTCGGTGACGATCTCGTTGTTCGTCGCCTCGCCCAGCAGCCGATCGCCGTCGTAGAACTTGATCCAGTCGGGCTTCTTCGGATCGCCGCTGCTCGCTGCCAGCACGATCTTCTTCGACGGCTCGTCGGGGTGATACCTCACCGACAGCTTGACCTCGCCGGGTCGTTCCACAAACGCCCGCCAGACGGCGGCCGAGTACGTGTCCGGCAGCCAGACGGTTCGCTTGCCCTTCCCGTCGTACTCCTCGTAGGGAACCGGCTCGCCGAGATGATCGGTGGCGTCCTGGCAAAGCGTGCCTTTGCCCTCGTCGGTCACGCCCCAGTAGCCGACCTCCACGAGATACCCCTTCGTGCGATCAAACGGCTTGAGCTTCGGCTTGCCCTTGCGCGGGTCGGCATCCTTGGGGTATCGGGCGTCGATGGCTGCCTTCCAGAACGCAAAGAGCATCGGGGCGTTGTTGTGCGAACCGTGACCCGGGCCCCACTCGCAGGCATAGGCAGCCGCCACGTCCTTCGCCCTCAGCCGAGGGTATGCGCGATTCGCCCAGGCGAAGTACGGCGTGTTCGTCCGGGCGTTACGACCGACGAATGCGTCCTCGGAGCCGTTGATGAAGATCACCGGCGTGCGACGGAAGATCTCGAGGTTCCGCTGCGTCGCCTCCTTGCTGCGACGCTTGCTGCCGAAGATCGGCAGCGTCGTGCCCGGCGAGCCCCCGATGTAACAGCTGATGACGCGCTCGGGCTTCTCGGCTGCACACCGGGCGGACTGGTAGCCCATTCGCGAAAATCCCCGCGTCAGCCACGGCACGTTGGCCAGCTCGGGATGACCGATCTCCTTGCCGAACCGCTCCAGGACGGTTGACACCACATCCGGCAGCCGGGCGTATCGCCACATCCCGCTGAGAACGGCGAAGTCCTGGCTGCGGGCAAACTCCTGCAGGTGCGTCTTGTACGCCTCGTACGCCCAGCCGAGGTCCACCACGACCCCGCGGATGGTCTTCACCCCGCCGGGCACCCAGAGGTGCGCCTGCTGATCATCACGCTCGGCGTGCAGCCAGTAGAGCTGAACCATCCGGTCGCCGGGGCCCTTCCGCCAGGCGGGCTGGGCGCCGGCGGGCAGTTTTTTCTCAGAAATCCTGCCCCATTTCTGAATCTTCAGCGGACCTTCATAGTTGTCCGGCAGGCCGTCACCGGACGTCACTGCCGTCAGGGACAACACGAGGACAGCAGCTATACGCACAAATCGCAGATTGACAGCCATAATTGTACTCCATGTATTGCGTTGCGTCATATCGAGGTGTATTCTCGCATCAGTATAGCCTCTTGCAGGCCAGGAACTGAAACACGTATTCCTCTCAAACGTGGCGGTTTGCCTCAACAATGTCGCCGGGTCGGTCGATAGGTCTTCCAGAGGACTGTTCCACCTTCAGCGAGGCAGCACTCCGGAACACGGGCGGGGTCTCCGGGTTGCAGGTGAATGGGGGGACGGTCTGAAATCGCCAGAGAGTCTCAGGAAGACACCAAGGCAGGTTCATGATGTACCGCCACAAAAACAGCACCATTCTGCTCATTGCTGCCGGCATTCTGCTGCTTGCCGGATGTGCGGAGAACATTCAGGAATACACCCGCTTCGGAGGCTGGGCCGACGCCGGGCGCACCAAGCCCGCCCAGGGCATCATCTCGGGCAACCCGGCCCGTGACGGCAGCGCCTACGCGGCCAGCGAGGAAGTTCTCTCCGAGCACGACTGGAAGCAACTGGAGAAAATCGCCCCGCGGCCGATCTGGGAGCGGATCCACAAACTCCGCAAGCTCTTCGCCGAGGACAAACCCAAGGATGGCGAGGAGGCAGGCTACGGGCCCAAACCCTCCGAAATCAAGCCCGCCACCGACGTCCGCACGATGAAGCTCGCCAACGGGCAGGTTCGATTGTTCTACACGCTCAAGCACTTTGGCGGTGCCTCGGTCCGCTCGCAGCGGGACGGCGGGACCGACCGGATGTCCATCCATCTGACCGCCGCCGACCTCAAGCCGGCCGTCTCCATCCTGCAGGAGCACTTGGGTAAGAATGGAACCGTCCGGGCCCTGCCCACCGAGAACAAGCTGGTGATCACCTGCCCCGAAACCGAAAAGGACAGCGTGCTGCAGGTATTGGCCGGGATCGACTCCCCCGCCCGCCAGGTCGAAATCACCGCGCGGATCTTCGAGGTCAGCCACGATTTCGACTTCCAGTACGGCGCCCGCACCATCCTCGAACACCTCGCCAGCAGCGAAGAGCAGAGCCTCACCTCCACCTTCAACACCAAGGCCTTTCTCGACGCCGCCCAGACCACCGGACCGGGAACCGGCTTCCAGGGCGCGGTGTTCACCGTGATGAAGGTCTTCGAGGAAGCGGGCATCAGCCTGGAGGCCTCGTTCGAGGCGCTGGTCAATACCGGTCTGGTAAAGATGGTCTCCTCGCCGCGGATGACCGTCCGCGCCGGCAAGACCGGCTACGTCCTCGCCGGCCAGGAGTTGCCCATCCAGTCCGGCAAGATCTCCAACGACAAACTCGTCTCCCAGAAGGTCAGCTACAAGCCCGTCGGCGTGCAGCTGTACATCACGCCCAAGAACATCGGCAACAACGACGTGGACCTCCACGTGGTGACGATCGTCTCCGCCATCAGCGGGTTCGCCCCGGTGGCGGGTATCGGCGAGCAGGAAGGGTCCACCTCGGTGATCAACCCGATCCTCGAAGTCCGCGAAGCCGAGACGGAAGTCGGCGTCAAGGAAGGCGACACGCTGGTCATCGGCGGGCTTCGGGTGATCCGCACCGTCACCCGCGAGCGGAAAATGCCCGGCCTTGGCGATATCGAAGGGGTGGAATGGCTCTTCAAGAACCACCGCACACAGAACCGCATCAACGACCTGTACTTCTTCGTCACGCCGCGAATCGTCGGACGAAACCGCGACTGACCCCGCCCCCGCCCGCCAGGATGTTGAACCCCTGCGCCCCCGCCGCGTAGGATAAGAGCGTTCGCTCGACACGCACCCGCACCGGAAACACCTGATGCGCCGACGAGGACTGGTCATTCTCTGCCTGATCGCCACGGTGGGCATCCTCTATGGCAGCTGCATGCCCTTCGCCCTGAATACCGACCAGGACCAGATCCGCGCGAAAGCCCGCTGGTTCCTGCACCAATGGCCCCTCGGGCCCGGCCACGTCAGCCGACTGGACATCATCGCCAACGTCGCTCTCTATCTGCCGCTGGGACTGCTCATCACCCTGGCGATCCGCCCCACAAGCCGGGGCGGCAAGCTGGTCGCCGTCCCGATCATCGCAGCCCTCGGGCTCACCCTCAGCGCCCTGGTGGAGACTTTGCAACTGTTCCTCGACGGGCGGGTCTCCAGCCCGTCGGACCTGCTGATGAACACGCTGGGGACCGCCGCCGGGGCGGTGCTCGGAGTGACCGTCGCCCCGCCGGCGTGGCGAACCCTCCGCCGCCGATTTCGCGAAACCTGGCGCGAAGACCCGCTGGTTCTGCTGGGCTTCCTGCTGGCGGCCCTGCTGGTCGCCGACGCCCTGTTCCCGCTGCTGCCGACGCTGGACGTCGGGCAGGTCCTGCGAAGCATCCGCCGAAGCGCGTTCGACCCGCGAGTGGGCTGGCAGATCCATCCGTGGCACCATTGGCTCATCCGTCGGCTGCTGCCCTGGGCGTCGGTCGCTGCCCTGCTGAGCTGCTCGCGCAGGGGCCCTCAACCCTGGCGGGTGGCGGGATGGGTCGTCCTGCTGGCAGCGGCGTGTGAGGCGGGTAAGCTCTTTATCATCTCGCGAGTCGCCAACGTCACCAACGTGGGGGTGACGCTCGTCGCCGCCGTCGCGGGCAGCCTGGCGGGATACGCCCTGCTGCGGCGCCTCCGACCCGATGCCCTGCTCCGATTGGCTGCCGTCGTTCTGGTCGTCTACCTGGCGTACATCCAGTGGACCCCCTTCACCTTCGCGTGGAGCATGGATCTGGCCGAGGCCCAATTTCCCCGCGGAACGCAATGGCTGCCGATGTACCACTATGCGATGGGAGCCCGGCCTGAAGATGTGAGACTCTTCCTGCGAAGCGTCTCGCTGTTGGCCGCCGTCGCCTACTGCCTGCTGGGGCAGCGCACAAACCGCCCGAAGACAAAACGAGGCAGAATGGTCACCGGCGCATTGATCGGCCTGGGACTGGCACTCGCCCTGGAGTCGGGGCAACTCTTCCTGCCCTCGCGGGTCGCGTCCACCACGGACCTGTTCTGCATGACTCTCGGAGGCGTGCTGGGCGGCTGGCTGACCCACCGCCATCCCCTGCCCGATCAGCCCTCCGCATCCACCGCCGTGCCGCCCTCAGAGTCGTAGCGAACCACCGGACAAGGTCGACCATCATCCAGGAATTGACACGCCGGTCCGAAGCGATGCCGTTCCATCAGTTTCCCGAGCTTCCGCCCCGTTCGGGCCAACCCCACACGATGGCGCCACCGGTTCCTCGCGTTCATCGGCAAGATGGGCTGATCCGGATCCAGCTCCCACGGATGAAGATACATCATCGCCGATTGCCCCTGCCGATCGGCCGCCAGAATGCCGCGCTCCACCACCCACGCCGGCAACAGCCGAAGGTACCCGCCCCCGCCGACGGGCCAGTTGCGTCCCAGCCATCGCAGCGTCAGCGGCGGGATCTCCAGCACCTCCCCACCCCCGGGCCCGATCGCCCGATGACGCCACTGCGGCGCGCCGACCATGCCGTAGCGGTCGTGCATCACCGGGAACATCGACGAGTCGTACCGGTAGCCCGTCTCAGCGAGCACATCCACCGCCCAACTCGTCGCCGGCGTGATCGAAAACGTCGGGGCCCGATACCCTTCCACCGGCTGACCACTGAGATCCTGCAGCAGCGATCGACTCTCGGTGAGTTCGGCGCGAAACTCCTCCCGCGTCAGCTCGGTCACCATCCGATGGCTCATCCCGTGGGACGCCAGCTCGTGCCCCGCCTGACTCACCCGCCGGACCAGTCCAGGCCGGCGGCGCGCAACCCACCCGAGCATGAAGAACGTCGCGCGAACGTCCCGATCGGCGAGCATCTCCAGGATCGTGTCCATGGGTCGCTCGATGCGACTTTCGTAGCCGTCCCAGTCCTCGGGGCAGACGCCGCTGCGGCGGGCCGCCTCGACCTGGAAGAACTCCTCCACGTCGAACGTCAGCGCATGGTCATGGGCAGCCGGAATGTGCATCGCGGCCGTCATGCTGCCGCTTTCTTCCTGGCCATCGCCTCCCGGGCCCGCCGGGCTGCCTTCGCGTCGGCCGGCTCGATGACGCGCCCGTCCCCGCGGGCTGCCTCGACGGCGTCCACCGCCGCCTGATAGTGCATCCTCGCCAGCTCATCATTGCCCAGCGATTCCTCCACCACCGCCAGGTGGTAGTGAATCTCCGCCGAGTCCCCCGCACCCAGGATCGCCTCGCGAATCAGGACCGCCGCAGCCTCCGGGTCACCCTGCAGATAGACCAACCAACCCTTCGTATCCAAAAACGACGGCATCCGTCCCACGCGCTGGATCGCCTGATCCACGCGACCGATCGCCGCCACCAGCTGCGCCTTGTCCTCCGGGTGCAGCTGGCTGACCAGATAGGCCGCGTTGTTCGCCGCCCCCGGACTCGCCACGGCGTCCCAGACAGCCTTGTACAGCTCCAACGCCTCAGCCCGTCCGTCCGAACGCTCCAACGCAATCGCCAACCGCTCCTTCAACGCCCAGTTCTCTGGATACGTCTCCAGCAGCTTGCGATACGCTTTCGCCGCCTCGGCGAACTCGCCGGTCTCCAGCAGATGGTCAGCCGACAGCAGGGCCGCCAAGGCCGTGCCCTCAGGTCGAAGGGTCTCCAGCACCTCGTCGCGCCGGTCGGGCTGGACCTGCACGATCAGCACCGCCGCCCACTGCGCTTCGGGGCGTGCCTTGAGCACCCCCTCGGCAATCCGCCCGGTGAGGGGGCTCATGCCCACCTCGCGGGCGACCATCGCCTCCATCGCCCGGGCAGCCTCCACGCGTGCGTCGGCCTTCTTCTCGGCATACCCCACCAGTTCCGTCGCCGCTTCCTTCAGCGACGGGGTCCGCTCAAAGCCGTCGTCGAGCTTCTGTCGTGCGTCGATGACCTTGCCGGCTGCGATGTCCGCCAACAGATCCAACAGCCGAACGTGCGGCGAGATCGCCTTGGCGGGAACCGTCGCCAGCAAGGCCGTCATTTCCTCGCGATTCTTCGAGACGACGTCCCAGTCCTTCGCCTTCCCCGCCCTGGCCAGCCGCGCCGAGTGCTTCATCAACTGAACGTAAGGCTGGTTCGGCAGGGCCGAGACGACCGCTTCGTTCGGGTCGCCCAGCAGAACGGCCCTCAGCGTCCAGCGAGGCTGCCGGGACCGACGGGCAACCGCCTCGACCAGTTCGCGGGCCTGGCCCATCCGATTGGCTCGCACCAGCGCCCCCAGGCCGCTCTCGGCCACTCGGGGCGCAGGCGGACCGGCGACCTTGGCGTCGAACGCCGCAAACGCATCCGCCGCCTCGGCGTACTGTTCGCCCTGCAGCAGGAGATCAATCCGCTGCAGCACCACCGCCGGGTCGTCCGGATACGCCTCCGCCAGCTTCGCCAACAACGACTTCCTCTCGGCCGGGTCGTCCGCCAACACCACGAGCATCTGCCGGGCCTGTCGGTGATAGCGGGAATGGTCCGGAACGGCCGCGAAAATCTGCCGCGCACGCGCCTTCTCCCCCAATGCCGCCAGCGCCCGGGCCTTGGTCATCTCCAGGCTGGGGTTGCTGATCGTCGAGACCTCGTCGAGCTCCTCGATGCACCGCAACGCCTCGGCGGGCAGGCCCCATCCGGCGTAGTAGCGGGCACGCATCTGCAGGGACACCAGCTTCGCCGTCTCGCTGCGGCTGGCCAGCCGTCGCAACACATCGAGGGCCTCGGGGAACCGATAGCGAGAAGCAAGCAGCTCGGCCAACCGAAGCGGCGTTCGCAACTGGCCCGGCTGGGCGGCGATGGCCTTGCGATACCACTGCTCAGCCTTCTGCCACTGACCGGCCGACCGCAGAACGTCCGCGTGGAGAGCCCAGGCGTCGCGCGTGACCTCAGCCAGCACCTCACTGAGCTCCAGCGCCCGGCTGAAATCGCGCCGACGCAGGTACACCCGCACCAACCTGTCCAACAACCCCGGATCCTTCTCGCCAATCGCCTCCCTGCGCAGACCGGCGAGAATCGCGTCCGCCTGCGCCTCCCTGCCCGCAGCGGTCAGCAGCGAGCTCTTGGCCAGCAGCGCCATGGTTCGCCCGGACGTCTCTGCCAGCTCATCCAGCTGACTCAACGCTCCGGGCAGTTCACCGGCCATCGCCAACGCACGGGCCCGCAGCAGCCCCGCCCGAAAACGGACGTGCTCGGCCACCGACGCCTGGGACGTCACCTTCGCCAACAACTCGGCCGCCGCCTGGAACTCGCCCCGCGCCAGGCTCAACCGACCCAATGTAAGATCCACCAACACCGCGTCGGCGCCGGGCAACTTTCGCATGGCCGGGGCGACCTCCGAGAGATCGGCCTGCCGCGCCAACAGCTGCGCCACCCGCATGTACACCGACAACCCCGCCGACCCATCGGCCAGCACCTTCTTGTACGTGTCCAGCGCTCGGTCGTGCTGATCCATCGCCAGCTGTGCTTCAGCCAGCACGAACATCGCCACGCGATCATCCGGCCTGGTCACCAGCTCGGCGGTGCAGATCTCGGCTGCCTCGGCCGGCTGACCCGATTGCAGGTAGGTCATCGCCAGTTGCATCCGCGAGCGGACCGCCCCCGTCGCCGCGGGCAGCTCGGCAACGTCCTCCCCCAGCACGATCGCCGCCTGGTTGGCCAGCAGCGCAGCCTCGGCGCTGTCGGGGTCCGAGGCGAGGATCTGACGGCACTGCTGCTGCGCCTGGTCGACCTGGCCGCTGTCCATCAGCAGCCGGGCCAGCAAAAGTCGAAAGTCCACCCGCTCGGGTTCTATCGAAACAGCCTTCCGCGCCTGCTCCAGGGCCTGGGTGGTTCGCCCCGTGCGTGCGAACAACTGCGCCGCGTGGAAACGCACCATCGCCTGCTCGGGACGGGCCCGAAGCAACTCCATCAGATGCGTGTCCGCCAGCGAGACCTTGCCCAGCCGACCGGCCGCCTGGACGATCGCCAGCTTCTCCATCCACGTATCGCCCTCCAACTCGCATACCATCTCCGCGGCCTGGCGGGCCTTGACGGCGTTGCCCAACATCGTCTGCCCGTCCGAAACCGCCAGCAGCATCAGGGCGCTGTCGGCATGGTCGCGCCGGGCGGTTTCGAGCACTTCATCGGCCTGATTGGATCGGTCGTTGGCCTTCAGCGCGCGAACGTACATCAGCACCGCCCGCGGATGGCCCGGCTGCACCTGGTACCAGTTGCGGGCGTCGACGAGCGCCTGGTCCTCGAACCCCCTGGCCAAGAGATTCTCGGCGAGAAACTCACTGGCCCCCGGGTGACCAGGCTGGAGGCGCGTCACCGCCCGCATGGACTCCAGAACCAGCTCGTCCCGCCCGATCGCACGGGCCGCCTCGGCGTACAGGTAATGGGCCTCCGCCCACCGCGGGAACTCCGTCTTCAACGCGAACAGCTTCTGCTCGGCGCCGGCAGCCTCACCGAGGCGAATCAGCGCACGGGCTTCGACCAGACGGGCCATCGCATGGCGCTTGTTCTTCTCCAGCACCCGCCGGGCCAGCGCAAGCGCGCGGGCCCCGTCGCCCTCCGACAACGACAGCTGCGCCCGCGCCAAGGCCACCTCCGAGGCGTCAGGCGCCTGGACGAGCAACTCGTCGAGAATGCGTGCAGCCTCCTTCGGCGTGGCCGCCTTGCTGCCGGGCCGATCACTCGACAGATCGGAGAGAATCATCATCGCCGCCGCAACGGGCGGTTTCTCCTCGGCGCCCAGAATCAACGAACGCACCTCGTCGCGCAGAGCGACCAGCGACGGTCTCCCCGTCAAACGAACCAGCACCTCGGCCGGCTCATCGCGGCTGGCGTCACGCCGAAGGACATCCAGCAAGACTTCCGCCGCCTGGGTGAAGGCGTCCTCGCCGCGCTGATGGGCCGTCTTTGCGCGGGCAAGCAGGTCGCTCTCGCGCGTCTCGGCGCGAGCGGCAGCCGCCTCGCGAGCTCGCTGGGTCAGCTGGTCGGCAAGTCGGCCGAACGCAAGCCCCACGCGCTGGAGGTTCAGCCCGCGTCGTTGGTCCAGCTCGATGGAAGCCGCTCCATTCGCGTCGCGGGCGAGCACGACATTGGCGGCGCGGAACGCCTCGATCGCCTCGTGGATCTCCTCCTCGGCGATCGTCTCGTCCTGCCCGCCCAACAGCTGCATCGCCCTTTGGGAGTGGCAACCGGCCAGCAGCAGTCGCGGGGCCGGCTCGTCGCCGGCCAACTCGACCGCTCGCTCGAGGGCCTCCTCGGCCGCCTCGGTATTGCCCAGCCGCAGCAGCGCCTGACCGACGATGCGGTGTCCCTGCCAGTCGTCCGGTTCCTGCGTGGTGTACTTCGACGCCAGTTCCAGTGCCTTGGCGGGCTGGTCGGCCCGCAGCGCGACGTCCGCGCGGACCAGCAGGTGTTTGCCCGTATTCCGGCGGACGTGCCAGTAGCCCAGCACACCCACACCCGCAACAACCGCCAGCACGACCAGAATGATAATGACCTTCTTCATAGTCTCCTCGTCTTATGACATCGAATCCCGCCCGAGGCGGGAGGAACTACTTTTTCAGCGCCTTCTCGGCCAGGGCGAGCACGCGGAGCGTCTCGCTGCTCAACGGTTCGCCGCGCTGCTTCATCGAGCGACCGGCCTCGACGGCCGCCCGCAGGTGGTACTCGCCCAGTGTCTGCGATCCGCCCTTCCGCTCGGCCATCCCGAGATGGTAGTGAATCTCGGGCGTCCGCGGAGCCCGACGCACCGCCTCGAGCAGGTGGCGCCTCGCCAGCGGATACTCCCCGCGGAGATACGCCAGCCAACCCGTGGTGTCATGGCAGCCCGGCGAACGCGGATGCGCCCGAATCGCCGTCTGCGCCAGCTTCCAGGCGCGGGCAAGTCGCCCGGCGTCGCCGCCGTGCCTTACCGCGATCAGATAGGCGGCGTTATTCGCAGCCATCGGAACCGACAAATCGTCCCAGATCGACTCGTACAGCGCCAGGGCCCGTTCGAGCTCGCCGGCCTTCTCGACGGAGGCGGCGTGCAACATCCGCAGATCGACCCGCTTGGGAAATGTCCCCGCCAGCTGCCCGTAGAGCGTGGACGCCTCGGCGAACTTCCGCTGCCGGGCGAGCAGGGAGGCCCGCATCTGCACCGCGATGGGCGCATCGGCAGGGCGAACCGTGTCGGCAGCCTTGCGACGGACCTCGTCGCCGGCGGCGCTGTTGAGCACCAACGCTGCCGCCCATTGCGACCGGGGCCGATCCTTCAGCACGTCCATCGCCCACTTCTGCGCCGCCTCGGGCACGCCCAGCGCGTTGGCCAGCTCGGCCCGCAACAGCCGACCCACCTCGACGCTGTCGGCCGACCCGTTTCGCACCGCCCCGGCGAGCTCCTCGGCAGCCCACTGCCAGTAGGTTTTCCGCGCGCCAAGCCCGTCCGCCAGCTCGCCGCCCCGGGATGGCGCGCCGATCATCGCCGCCAGGACGGCGATGCGCGTGTAGGAGTTCGGGTCGGGCTCTTCGCGGGCCCGCAACGCTTCGAGACGATCCCACCAGCGTTGGGCGCGATCCGCGTCGCCGGACATTCCCGCCATCGTGAGCCCTTCGAGCACGTCCAGCTCGCCGGGCGTGTCGACCTGTTCGAGCAGTTGCGCCGCCAGTTGCGGCTTCTCGTCCATCGTCAGCAGCACCGCGAGATACCGCCAGCCGGGCTGGCGAGTCTGGCGGGCCATCTGCATGCAGGTCTCGCCGGCCTGGGAGAACTGCCCGTTCTGGAGCATCGCCCGGACCGCCACCAGGGCGGCGGAATTGGTGACCGCGTCGCTGTCCGGCGAGCTCATCAGCGTGCGGAAGGCGGCGGCCGCCTCGTCGTTTCGGCTGGAGCGGATCAACACGCCCATCCGCTGCATGGCGATCGCCGGCTCGTCGGGGTTGCTCCGGGCAAGCTTGGCCAGGGCGGCGAGTTTCTCCTCGGGCGTCTCGGCCATCTCGGCGAGAATCTGCCGGGCCCGGACGTGCTGCGGGGCATACTGCGGGATGCGCGTGAGCTTGTCTCTGGCCCGCTCAGGCCGACCCAGCAGGTAGAACATCCGCCCCAGCGCCAGCTGCAGCCGAGGGCTTTGTCCATAGCCCAGCTCATCCAGCCGGGCGTAACGCTGCATCGCCGGTTCGATCAGACCCCAGCGTCGCAGCAGCGCCGCCTGCTGGAGCAGGGCGGCCGTCTGGTTCGCTCGACCTTGCTTCTCCATGCCTTCGAGCACGCCGAGGGCATCGGCTCGCCGGGCCTGGAGGTCCAGCACTTCCACCAGCGCCAGCTGCGCGCGGATGCTGCCGGGCTGGGCGGCGATGGCGGCCCGGCAGGCGGACTCGACCTCGGCCAGATCGCCCCCGGCCAAATGGACCCGCGCCAGTTGAAGATGCGCCCGAGGGTCGCCTGGCGTGATGCGGACCGTCTGCTCAGCCCCCTGCAGCGCGATACCGGTTTCCCGGACGGCCAGGGCGATCTGCACCAGTCGCCGCAGCGACTCGACGTCTTCGTTCTCGGCGGCTTCGTCCAGGACTCGCTTCAGTTGAGCGGCACCGGCCGACCGCTGTCGGGCGAGGTAGAGCAGCTGCGCGCGAGCCAGAATCGCCTGGGCCCGCCAGACCGGGATCTGCTCGATCCGGTCGAGCTCGCGCAGCGCCTCGCCGCCCATTCCCGCCGCCGCCAGCGACCGGGCCCGCAGCAGGCCGGCCCGCCCGCGGAGGTAGTCCGGGGCCTTGTCGTTCGCGGTCACCCGTCCGTAGCGGGCCGCAGCCCGGGCATGCTTTCCATCCCGCGCGAACAACGCCGCCGCCGTCATGTGAACGAGATTCTCGACCGACCCGGGCACCTGAGACAGCTCACGGGCGACCTGATCGATATCCTTCGTACGGGCGAGCACCTCGCCCAGCTTGAGATACACCGTAAGACGTTCGGGGCCCAGCTGGAGCACCTTCTTCCACTCCTCGATGCACTGATCCACCTGGCCCATCGACAGCAACGCCTGGCCCAGCAGCGAGCGGTTGTTCAGGTCGTCGGGGCGTTTTTTCAGCTCGATGCGACAGATTTCGACGCACTTGGCGGGTTGCCCGTTATTGAGGTGTACCAGCGCGAGGGGCAGCCCCTGGCGGCGACCTTCCTCGACCTGCTTGACGAGTTCGTCGGTCTCCATGGGCAGGCCGCGACGAAGCTGAATCTGCAGCCGCAACAGACTGGCGGCGGAGTGGTCGGGCGGCAGCATGTCCAGCACGCGGGCGGATTCATCCAGCTCGCCCTGATCCAGCAGCGCCTGGGCAAGGGCCAGGACGTATTCTCCGCGATGCGGAGACGCCTTCACCGCCCGGCGGTACATCTCCAGCGAATCGAGAACACGCCCATTGGCTGCATACGCCCTGGCCAGCTCGAAGAGCACCTCCGGCTGCGAGGGCCGATCCCGGAGTTCGTTCTCGAGCATGGTCTGGGCTTCGACGAGTCGACCGGTCAGCGTCAGTGCCCGCGCCACCGCCAGCCGGGCCGACGAGGTGTCGGGGGTGACCTGGGCGACGCGACGCGCGATCCGCCGAGCCTGCTCGCTGTCGCCGATCTCGCCGAACCCCTCAGCCACGGCAATCAGAACGTCCGCCCGGTCGGGCCAGCGCTGCTGAGCCTGATCCAACGCCTCGCGGGCGCGGTCGGTGAACCGGGCCCGGGCGGCCGTCGCAGCCAGCAGGCGGATGGCTTCGGGGTCGTCGGGGGCAACGCGGTGGAAGATCCGCGCCTCGTCAAACGCTTCCTTGTAGAACCCCTCCCGCAGAAGGTACCGCGCCAAGCGACGTCGGGCTTCCGGGTAGGACGGATCGATGCGGGTGGCCGCTCGCAGGGCCTCGCGGGCAAGGTCCGGGTAGCCCGCCTCGGCGGCGGCGTAAGCGTACATCATCTGGGCTGCCAACCAGTTGCCATATTGAGCACGAAGGGAGAACAGCTCGCGCTCGGCCTCGGAGAGTTTGCCCTCCAGACGAAGCAGCTGGGCGCGGAGCAGGCGTCCTTCGCGATCGTTGGGGGTGTGCTTCAGCAGCGTATTGCTGTGGGCGCGGGCGGTTTCGATATTGCCCAGCCGAACCGCCAGCCGAGCCCGCAACAGACGGGCCCGGTGCATTTTCGGGCGGCCGGCGAGAATCTCGTCCATCGCCCTGGCGGCCCGCTGGAGTTGCCCTCGATCGGCGGGGTTGGCAGGATCCAGTCCGTCCATGCGGTGCGTCCACATGGCCACTTCCGCCTCGGCGGCGGGGTGCCCGGGCTGGGAGAGCAGTTCTTCGAGCCGGGCGAGCGTTTCGCGGTCCTCGCCAGCCACGCACAGCCGCACCAGAAGCCGACCGGCCGACACGCGGGCCGGGTCCTCGCGGACCACGTTCAGCAGGAAATCCCGCCCGAGGGCGAAGTGCTCCTCGGCTCGCTTCTCGGCTGCATGGGCCTGCTCATCCAGCTTCTTCGCGCCGCTCTCGTCGCGAGTGGCCCGCGCCAGGGCAGCCTTCTGGCCGAGTTGCTGGGCGAGTCGACCACAGGCGAGCGCCTGGTCGAAATGGATCTCGCCGAGGGCTTCGCGCACATCGGGCGAAGGCGTTTCGACCCGGTCGGCCGACGCCGAGAGGATTTCATCAGCCCGGGCGAGCTGGTCCAGGACGTCGCGCAGCGTGGCTGCGTTGGCGTCGGTGGCGGTACGAAGCTGGTTGCGGGCGGGCAACGACCAACTGCGGGCGAGCAGCAGGGCGATCGGCCCGTCGGGGCCGTCCAGGGACGCGGCGACCTGCACCTGATCGCGGGCGGCCTGGAAGCGTCCGGCATGCATCAGCACGCGTGCCTGCTCGAAAGGCCCCTTCCAGTCCGAGGGGTTCCGGTCGATGTATTCCTGGGTGTATCGCAGGGCCTTGTCGATCTGGTCGGCCCGCAGGGCAACCTCCGCCCGCGCCAATAGCGTGTCGGCCGACTTGCGCGAGAGGGTCCACACCACCCCTGCCGTAATGATCCCCATCAGCAGCAGGACCACCACGACCAACGTCCATCGTCGAGTTCTCATCAGGTCGCTCCTTTTTCCTCGCTCGCTCCTCAGCGGATACGATCGAGGTGCTGGACGGCTGTGGTCATCATGGCCGTCGCTCGCCGGCGGGCGGCGGCGCGTCCGTCGGTCATCGTCGTGTTCACGCGGACCAGGGCGCCCGAGCCCTGTCGGCGCAACACGCCGTTGATGAAAATGCTCCACTGCTGCACCCAGAAGCTGCGGGTGTAGCTCTGCCCGATCCGGTAGGTGTAGAGGAAGTACGAACGGTTCCCGCCCCCGTCCTGCACGACGATCTCCCGGCAGGGAATGCGCCGGGTACTGTCAGCCGGGTGGGCCAGCTCGAAGTCTCTCTTGGCGACGATGCCCTCGCCGCTGCCCTCCAGGCAGAGGTCCGGCGGGTGGGTCGCCTTGCGGTTGTTTCGGCTGAAGATCAGGCACAGGTCCACCGGCGGCTTGCCCGCGGCGACGTAGCGGCGGTAGAGATAGGCCGGGCTCTCCAGCGTGGTCAGCGTGCCGGGGTCCAGTTCGATTGTGTAGCTCCGCCGCGGCGTACCGGCAACGGTCAGGACGGCCGGGATGGTCTCCGCCAGTGCGTCGCCCTGCACCCCGGCGGGCCCCTGGCGATTGAGCATCAGCGCACCGACACCGACCAGCGCGATGGCTGCGATGGCGAGAGGACCCTTCGCGCCCCGCACCAGTTGGTCGCGCATCGCCGGCCAGGGCGCCGGCTGATCGTCCTCGCGACGGACCTCCGAGAACAGCGGCGTCACGTGGGCGGGTTTTCCGATGAGCTGACGGAACCAGAGGATGAACTTCTCGATGCCGAACATCAGGAAGAACGCCACCACGAAGATCAGGATGCCCGAGCTGTCGTGGTACCACCCGGTGGCGACCTCCACGCTGACCAGGTCGGCGACCACGATCAGCGAGGTGATCCGCACCGCGTTGGCGATGACGGCTACGGGAACCGACAGCAGGAAGATGATGATGCGCCACAGGCCGTTGAGTCGGCAGACATAGGTGTAGATCGCCCCGAACACCAGCAGGCTGATCAGCGTCCGCAGGCCGTTGCAGACATTGGCGACCACCAGGGACTTGTCACCTTCCAGGAACACACGATTGCCGCTCCGCTCGGCGATGATCGTCAGCAGGTTCGCCCCCCGCACGCCCCAGTCGGCAGCGAACATCTTCAGGCGGAAGTTCAGCTGCGCGATGGAGACCTCCGGGGCGGGCACCATGAACAACAGCAGTGCCACCGGGAACCACAATCGCCGCAGGGCGTTACGGCCCCACAGCAGGAGGATCAGCCCGGCGACGACGCCTACGAACGCCACGCCGCTGGCGAAATTCACCCGCGCCAGTGACGCCAGCAGATGGGCCAGGAGGCTTCCGCCCAGGACCAACCCGCCCCAGAAGCGGTCGGGCTGGACCCGGATGCGGGTGTGGCGAATCAGCAGAAACGCGATCAGCAGCGACAGGAGCGGCATCAGCGGGGCGTGGGTGTAGTAGCTTTCCCCTTCCATGAGGCGGTCGTAGAGGCCCAGGTCGGTGCGATCCCAGGCGGGGAACCATCGGTTCCACATCTCGGCGAAGTTCGGGGCGAACGCCAACGCCAGCGCGCCGATCAGCAGCACCCAGCACACCGTTCGAACCCACGTGCGATTGTGCGTTGCTTCAGCCAATGCATCCCTCGATCCAAAGCCCTGTATCCGCTGTTGGGAACCGCAGCCCGACGGTTCCCCAACCGTCCGACCAACCTGCCGGCGCGGCGAGCCGGCAGGTCCCTATCCTATTCGGACGCCGGCCGGGGCGGCTACAGCGTTTCCCCGTTTCACGCCAAGCGCTTACAGCCCGAAAGCGGTCGGTTGACCCGATGCTTCAGCGTCGTCGTCTTCGTCTCGCGCGAATCAGCGGATACGCGTAGACCGTAGCAGCGATCAACACCGCCAGCCCCACGGCCGCCATGACGTACACGCCCACCGCGGCAGGGTCGCCGGTCAGGTCCATGGTGTCCCGTTCGACAGGCAGAACTGTCAGCTCGCCCGGGCCATCGACCTCCACCGGATCATAGGCTCCTGGCCCGACATCCTCCATCCTTGGATCGCTCGAACGAATACGTAAATCATCCGAGTCGGGGCTTTCTACGCTGAGATCGACGTCGCGGATCGGAGAAAATCCCGCAATTCCGCTGACCGGCGACGTTTCGCCGTCCAGCCGACGCGCGATGTTCCGGGCGAAGGAAAAGCTTTCCGGCTCGGTGGATGGACCGACGTTCACCAGTGAAACCACCCTGCCGTCGGTGACGATCAGGTTGGCCAGGAACTGCCCCGCGCCGCATCGGCGGAAGCGTTTGTCGGTGCTTTCCTGCAGCACGCGGGCGACCCACTTGGCGGGTCGATAGAACAGATTGTGATGCACCCGCGTCTGGCGCGAGGTGACCCAGGCGATGTGCGCCTCGCCGCCGACGAACCGGTTACCCGCAACAGTAACGTGACGGGCCTCGGTGGTGGCTGAGGAAGGTCGAAAGTACGGCAGGCCGGTCTGCCCGCCGATGGAGACCGCCCGCTCCCCGGCGCGGAGGAACAGGCACCGCTGGACGAGAACGTACGACGAGCCGCCCTTGATCTGCAGGGCGTTCTTCTGGCGATATCCCGCCACGCCCTCGAATCGGCAGCGGTCCACCAGTCCGTTGTGACAGCCGACCATGTCGACGGCCGACCCGCCCCAGCCACGAAAGCGACAGCGACGGACGATGAACCCGCGAACACCCGAGAGCTTGATCGCGTCGTGATTGCCGCTCGGGCCGATGTCCGCAAAGGAGAGGTCCTCCAGGACGATGTTCATCGATGGGGTCGCCTCGTCACCACCGTCATCGACGTTGATTCCATTGCTCCGGCAGCCCCGGAACGCCAGCCCCCGCAGCGTGATCCAGGAACATCGGGTCAGCTTGATGGCCTCCTTCATCCCCTCGAATACCGGCGGGTTGTTCGGATCGGCGGCGCGGACGAGGATGGGGGCCTCAGCGCTGCCTCGAACGTCCGCCACCGAAACGCCCCGACGGTATATCCCCGGGGCGAGATGGATCTCGGTACCCGGGCCCGCCTCTCGCAGGGCGTCGGCCAACTGACCCGAATCGGCAACGACGATCGGGCTCGCCGGGCGGTCCGGGGCATTGGCGTCGGCCGCCGCTGCCGCTGCGGACCCCGCCGCCCATCCGGTAACCATCAGCACAATCAGTCCGACTCGGCCCATCGGTGCGACTCCGTTTCGGTGAATCTGGGACAATCCCTGCTACGAGAGCTTCGCGATCAGCCTCGGGCCCACCAGCCTGGCCAGCGAAACGGGCAACCTTCGCCAGCAAGCGGTCAGGAAGCGGTACTTTCCGCTGTCCGGGCGAAGCTGCGGGAGGGACTCGCCCTCGGGAAGAATGAACTGCCAGTGCAGCGGGATTTCCTGGGCACCCCACTGCCGTTTGAATCGATACGTGCCCGCCTCACGCGTGGATCGCCCGAAATCGAACGTGCCAGCCCCCTGCTGGCAGGCGAATTTGAGCATCTCCCAGTACAGCAGCATGTTGGGGCAGTCCTTACGACGACTGAAGTCGCTGGCAGCCCAGGGCAGATGGGCCGTCCCGTCGCGCAGGAGCAGCAATCCCGAGGCGACCGCCTGCTGGCCGTCCCGCACGAGGAACAGCGATACATCGTCGCCGAACGCGTCGAGCACCTCGCGGAAGAACCGTCGGCTGTGAGGCGGGCTGCCCAGGTCGCGCATCGTCCGCTCGTAGACTGCACAGAACTCATCGAGCAGTTCGCCCCCACCGTGAGTCGCCTCCATGCCGGCCTTGGCGGGCTTGCGGACCTGGTTGCGAACCTTCGCCTTGAGTCCGTCCCAGAGCGCATCGGCGTCTGGCGGCAGGTTCAGCCACAGGGTGACCTTGTCGGTTCGCGTGGGCAGCGAGTCGCGGACGGGCTCCATCTGCCGCAATTCGACGTGGTCGGCCCGGTGCTCTTTCCGCATCGAACGGGCGGCCGAGAGCAGGGCCTCGACGGCGGCCGGCTGGTCGGCGAGAATCCCCGACGCGTCGAAGTATGGCAGCGAGCAGAGATGGCGGCCGAACAGAAGGCTCTTCTGGAGAACGAGTTGCAGGATGCCGCATACGGAGTCGTCCTCGTCGCGGGCGGTCAGGTAGAACGGCTGATTGCCGTACGCGCGCTGCATTACCTGCCCCCAGCGCGCATCGTGGTAGATCGTCGCAGCCGGCTGACCTGCCAGGAAGGCCGACCAGTCGGGAACGTCCGACGAGACCTCCACGCGCAGATTCCCCCCACCCCCATCGCTTCGGCCAGCCACGCCGCTTTGAGTTTCGTTCTTCCGCATCATCCCCGGAGGATTATAATGCGCAAAACCGCTGCCTTGGAGTAGCTTCTGTGAATTCGTGCGGGAAAAACGCCGTTGGGATCCATTCGTGGGAAATCCGCGTGGAGGCGATGCGCTGAGCCAGAACCTCGTACAACTCCTGGCTGTTGGGGACCTCATGCTCACGGCGGCTCCGGGTGACGATATCACCACGCAGCAGCGACTTTCCGGACTGCGCGAGCTGCTTGTGAATGCCGACGTTACCCTGGCGAATCTCGAATGCACTCTGCCCGGGGACGGACGAACCGTGGAGAGTGAACCTCGGGTCATTGCTACGCTGGCCCGTATTGAGCCCTTGGCTGAGCTGGGCATGGACGTGGTTTCGCTGGCGAACAATCATATGTTCGATGCATTGCAGGGAGGCTTCCGGCAGCTGCGAG
>CAZFPT010000040.1:0-23306 GCA_964521005.1 uncultured Planctomycetaceae bacterium
GCGATCTGTGGAACGACCTCTTCAGCAGGGGCACGATCACCTTGTCCATTCTCTTGAGCCTGGCGGTCGCTTCCTCTCGCTTCCGTCGCTCCTGATGGCCGAGCTGGGCGATCCACTTGACGGCATCCTGCTCCATGTCGGCCGGCGCGGTCATCCGGGCCCGCGTGAGGTGGTCGCACTCATTGGCGTCGACCTGGATTCGGCTGTCTTTGCCCATCTGGAGGACAATGGTCCGCGTCCGAAGGAGTCCCTTCTTCACGCCGTCATTCCAGGTTGTCAGCGAGACAGGGTCGTTCGGCGACGCGCGGAACTTCAGCTCTTTGATGACCGCCACGTCGAACGTCCGGGCTGCGCCGTCGACAAAAAGTTCGATCTTGTCGTTGCCCAGCGTTCCGCTCAGGACCGTCTGCTTCTGGTTGCCCACCACCGCGTCGAGGGTCTTGCGGAGCGTCAGCGTAGCGTTGGCGGTGCGTTTGGGCTGCTCGTTGGTGTGGATGATTTTGGAAATACGCGAGATCGGAACAGCCCCGTTGCCGTCGAACGCCAGGGCCGGTCGAAGCCGATCGGTGGCGAGCTGACCGGCCAGCGTGGACCCGCCCAGGAAGCTCACCGTGACCTGGTTGGCGTCGTTCGGATCGAAGGCCACTTCATGCACGTCGGCGATGCGCACGTCGATATTCCCCAGCTGCCAGCGCACCGGGATGGTCATGGCGTTGGGTTCCACCGGCAGGCGAATGCCGCTGCGAAGGACCATCCGCGGGGGCTTGTGCTCGATGAACTCGGGGCGCTTCCTGGAGATGCGGTAGCTCCACTGGGCCATGTGCGTGTAGGGAATCTCGATCTTCGCGGTGCCGATGGACATCCTGATCTTCTGGCCGTGAAGCGTGCCGTGCAGCAGGTGTCCGCCGCGAAGCAGGACCTTCATGACGCCATTGGGGTCGGGCGTGTCGTTCGCGTCGGTCATGACGGCCATCCCGATCACGTCCTCCGACGGCAGACGGATGCGCCCGAACCGGGTGGTCAGCAGGAGTTCGCCGGCCTCGATGTCCCCGAAGATCGGATCGCCGTTGGCCAGGAAGACCCGGTCGGTCGAGTCGCTGCGAAGCAGGTGGATGTCGGCGTATCCGCTGAGGCGTCCGAAGTTGACGATCTTCCGGCGGATATCCGGGTTGAGGTCGCGCAGGTGCTTCCACGCGCGGAAGCTCTTGAGCCGTCGGAGAAGCTTGTTCTTGTCGTTCCCCTGCGACTGGAACGTGCAGATCAGGCGGTAGTCATTGGCCGGTATGGTGACGGTGTGTATCACGTTGATGTTGCTGGAGTTGCCACTGTGCTCGACGGAAATCTCTGACTTGCCGCGATCATCCCCGATCACGTGCATGATGGACGGTGCGTTGTCGCGATGTTGCTGGGTGCTGACGAAGCCCTTCTCGCCCTTCTTCCACGAGTTGCCTCCGTCGGGGGTCGCCAGCGGTTCGAGAGAACTGTAGAAATTCGAGTAGATCTTCACCTTCACGGTGACCGGCTTGTTGGTGGGGTTGTGAAGAATCTCCAGCCATCGGGCCAGCGGGCGGTCCGTGAAGACCTTCACGCGGCGGAAGACTTTCAACCCCTTCCGGTAGCTCGTGCCGTACCGTTTGTGGGAGTAGCGATCGAAGATTTCGACCTCGTCGCCGTCGGCGTTCTTCCATCCGTGTTGGTAGCTGCGGACGTTTCCGCGATCATTGAAATTCGCGTATACCGCGCCGCCGTAGGCCTGGTTGGTCCCGCGGTACACCGAGAGATGGTAGTTCAGGTCCCACTGGAAACCGCCGCCGTCCTTCATCGTATGGTTGAAGTTCACCCGTCGGCCGGTCTTGATGTGCAATCCGCCCTTGCCGGTGAGCTTGTCCGGGATGTCGGGCCGGTTGTAGTTGCCCGAGTTCCAGTTGATCTCCTGGGCGGGGGCCGCCAAGGCGACCCAACCACAGACCAGTGCGATTACGATGGCCCGTCGGCCGATTGTTCTGCCCATCTTGCTCATCCCTGTCGTCCTTGCTTGCTGCGGCGAACCGAGTTCCCTCGGGTCGCCATTGTACACGATTCAGGTGCGCGGAGTCATCCTTCAGACCCGGGCCCCGATGAGATAGACGCACGGGCGGGTGTTTCGTTCGCGTCAGAAGCGGAATGGGGGGCGGTTTACGGCCGTCGGTCGCCGCGTGTGAGCGTCAGCGCGACGATTTCCCCGCGCGTGTTGAACCGCACCGGAATGCCCGAGCAGCCCGCCCCGAGGTTCGTCATGCCCGTCATCGCGCCGCGGTACCACAGGCCCCGGTAATACTGCCGGCAACGCTGCAGGTGGGTGATGATCGGGTATCCGCCCGGCAGCGCGACCTGTCCGCCGTGCGTATGGCCGCAGAGGTAGAGATTCACGCCGAACCGCTCGGCCTCGATGGCCAGCTCCGGCGAGTGAACCAGCCCGAGGGTGAACCCTTCGGGGGCGGCTTCCAGGGCGTGGACCGCCTGGTCGGTGTAGTAGTAGTGAACGTCGTCGGTGCCCACCAGCGTGAGTTGCTGCTCGTCGCGATGGAGCACGACGTGCTCGTTGATGAGCAGCCGAACCCCCATCTTCTCGATGGGGGCAGCCATGTGGACGTCGTCGTGGTTGCCCAGCACGCCGTACATTCCCAGGCGCGATCGCAGCCCGGTCACCAGGCGTTCGAGTGCATCCAGGCAGGGGCGGGTTGGCCCGTGGACTTCTCCGCGGTAGTCCCCGCCCAGCAGCACCAGGTCGAAGGAGCGATTTCCGAGCATCGAGAGGATCTGCTCTTCGAGGCCGGGCATCATGTCCAGGTGCAGGTCGCTGAGGTGCACCGCGGTCAGTCCGTCGAAGGCTTGGGGGAGTGTGGGCAGCACGAGCGTGCGTTCGGTAAGGCGGATGTCCCGGGCGTTGTTGGCCCCGCGCCGGTGGAGCCCGCTGATGCGCAGAATCGTGTCGGCCGACCGGACCGCCCCGCGCAGCAGCCACCAGTGGTGATGGCTGCGATGCCCGAACCGGCGGGTCTTGATGTTCTCGGTTTCCATCCAGAAACGATTGACCGCCCAGAGCAGGCGCGGAGAGATCTCCCTGCCGTCCTCGACGGTGGCGAGCAGATCGCGAAGAGTGGGTTCGGGCAAGTGCATGGTCCTCATTGGCATATCGGCCGGATTGCTCGTCGGGTTCAGTATAGCGGCGGCTTTGCTCTGGCGTTGGAGGATTGGCCCCTTACAATGCCACTCATCCCCCCGCCACGCGACGGAGGGGGTCGAGCAAATCCCATTGGAGCTGAGGAGCAGAATCGCATGAACATCGGAATCGTCGGATGCGGAAACATCTCGGGTATCTACTTCAAGAACGCCGCGGACCTGCTGAATAACGTGCAGGTCACCTGCTGCAGCGATCTCATCGAGGAGCGGGCGCGCGAGGTGGCCGCCGAACAGAACTGCCAGGCGCGGACCACCGACGAACTGCTCGCCGCCGACGACGTGGACATCGTGCTGAACCTCACGATTCCCAAGGCCCACCACGAGGTGGCGATGCGGGCCCTGCAGGCGGGCAAGCACGTGTACAACGAAAAGCCCCTGGCCATGACGCGAGCGCAGGCGGCGGAGATGCTCGCGCTGGCCGGCGAGAAGGGCCTTCGCGTCGGCTGCGCTCCGGACACGTTCCTGGGGGGTGGGTTGCAGACCTGCCGGGCGCTGATCGACGCCGGCGAGATCGGCACGCCCATCGGGGCGATGGCGTTCATGGGCTGTCCCGGCCACGAGAGTTGGCACCCGGCCCCGGAGTTCTACTACAAGCCCGGCGGCGGGCCGGTGCTGGACATGGGCCCGTATTACGTGACCGCCCTGGTGGCGTTGCTGGGCGGGGTCAAGCGGGTGGCCGGGCTGGCCAAGCGAGGCCGAAGCCCGCGCGTGGTCGGGTCGGGCCCGCTGGAAGGTCAGCAGATCAACGTGGAGGTGTCCACTCACGTGACCGGCGTGATGGACTTCGCATCCGGGGCGGCCGCGACGTTGATCATGAGCTTCGACGTGTGGGGGCACAACTGCCCGCGCATCGAGATCTACGGCAGCAAGGGGTCGCTGAGTTGCCCGGACCCGAACACCTTCGGCGGGCCGGTAAAGATCAAACGCGGCGGCGACGATTGGGAGGAGATTCCGATCGAACGTGCCTACACGGAGAACTCCCGCTGCCTCGGGGTGGCCGACATGGCGGCGGCAATCCGGAGCGGCCGACCTCACCGCTGCAGCGGCGAACTGGCGGTCCACGTGCTGGACATCATGCTCGCGCTGCAGGAGAGCGGCCAGGCCGACCAATACGCCACGCTGGAGACGGCCGTGGAACGACCCGCCCCCATGCCCGCCGACCTGACTGCCGGCGACGTCGAGGAATAATCCCCCCGCGTGAACCATACCGGCGCACGAAAAAGCCCGGCGACGCATCAGCGTCGCCGGGCTTTCTTGGATATGCGTGGCAGGGCGTTTCTGCAGCGCCGGGCGTTCCTCATGCCGACCGCCGGCTTTTCTACAGCGTGAGATTCTCGCCGGTATCGCCCGGCGCGAAGACGTGGACCTTGTTCATGTCCAGGTTCAGCGTGATCTCCTGCTCGGGTTCAAGGTCGCGGCGGGCGTCGACGCGGGCCACCACGCGGCCATGCTGTCCGGTGGAGAGGTAGAGGTCCATTTTCTCGCCCAGCGGCTCGGAGACGACCAGCTTGGTGGTGATGCTGTTCTCGTCGCCGGCGAAGCGTCCTTCTGCCGTCAGGGCCATCGCCTCGGGGCGGGCGCCGAGCGTGACGTCCTTGTCGCCCCAGTCGCCGAGCTTCTCGCCGTGGCGGGGCAGGAGCTTGAGGCGGAAGCTTCCGCCGTCGAAGTAGGTCGCGCCGTTCTCGATGGCGATCTTGCCGTCGAAGAAGTTCATCGGCGGGGTTCCGATGAACCCGGCCACGAAGCGATTGGCGGGGGTGTCGTACACCTCGAGCGGAGCGCCGCACTGCTGGATCCAGCCGTCCTTCATGACGACGATGCGGTCGCCGAGGGTCATGGCCTCTTCCTGATCGTGCGTGACGTAGATGGTCGTGGTCTGCAGGCGGTGATGGAGGTGCTTCAGCTCGGCCCGCATGGTGACGCGGAGCTTGGCGTCGAGGTTCGAGAGGGGCTCGTCGAACAGGAACGCCTTGGGCTGACGGACGATGGCACGCCCGACGGCGACTCGCTGACGCTGCCCGCCGGAGAGCGCCTTGGGCTTGCGGTCGAGCAGCTCGGAGATTTCGAGGATCTTGGCGGCGTCACGGACGCGCTCGTCGATCTCGGCTTTGTTCATCTTGCGAAGCTTCAGCGCGAAGGCGAGGTTCTTGTACACCGTCATGTGCGGATAGAGGGCGTAGTTCTGGAAGACCATCGCGATGTCGCGATTCTTGGGGGGCACGTCGTTGACGATGCGATCGCCGATTTTCACCGTGCCGCCGGTAATTTCTTCCAGCCCGGCGACCATGCGGAGGGTGGTGCTCTTTCCGCATCCCGAGGGGCCGACCAGGACGATGAATTCCTCGTCGTGGATGTTCAAGTCGAAGTTCTTGACGGCCTGTACGCCGCCGGGATAGACCTTCGTCACGTCGCTGAGAATCACTTCTGCCATGAATGGTACCCTTCGAACTGGATATCGAATCCTTCAGTTTGTCTGTTTTACCCTTTGACCGACCCGGCGCCCACCCCGCGGATAAAGAACCGCATGGTGAACACGAACAGAATGATCAGCGGGATCGAGGCCACGGCGTAGGCGGCCATCGTCGGCCCCCAGACGCGAACGTACGCGCCTTCCAGGCGGAACAGCTGCACCGCGATGGGCAGACGCTCCGGATCGCGAATCACCAGAAGTGGAAGCAGGAAGTTGTTCCACACCCGGATGAACGACAGACACGCCAGCGTGGCGATGATCGAACCGTTCATGGGAATCACGATGTTCCAGATCTGCCCGAGGTGCGAAGCACCGTCCACCTCCGCCGCCTCGAACAGCGCGTCCGGCGTGTCCTCGATGTAGTTACGCAAAATATACAGGTTGAACACCTGGGCCGCCGAAGTCCCCGTCAAAATCAACGCGGTGTAGGTATTCAGCAGGTTCAACTGGCGCAGCAACACGAACAGGGGGATGAGGTTCGCCACCCCGGGCATGAGCATGAGCACCAGCAACAGCGACCAGAACAACCGTTTCAGCGGGAACTGGAACCGGGCGAAAACGTACGCCGCCAGAATCGCCGCCGCCAGCGTACAGCCGGTGGTGACCACCGCCAGGAAGATCGTGTTGGGAACCGAGGAGTACACCGTGTTGAACCCGGTTTGGTAGTTCTGGCCGATCACGCCCGTCTGCTCGGCGGGGTTGGCGATCAGTCCCTGCGGATACCACGGGTTCTGGTAGAACTCCTTGTTGGTCTTGGTGGAGATGTTCACCATCATGTACAGCGGATAGAAGGCGGCCATCAGGACCAGCAGCACGAAAGCGTGCTTGAGGAACTCGGCGTTTCGGGTTTGTCCGACGCTTGCGGTGGCGCTCATTTCTCTACCCTCACGTACTTATTGTTCAGAAGCGTCAGGACCACGATCAGGGCGAAGAGCATCAGGCCGATCGCACAGGCATAGCCGGCCCGCATGTCGGTGAAGGCCTTGCGGAACATGTACAACCCCGGGAGCATCACCGCTCCGCCCGGGCCGCCCGAGTCGCCCCAGATGATGTAGACCAGCCCCCAGCCCTTGAGGGTGTTGATGATCATCAGCACCAGGTTCAACCTCACCTGCGTGGTAATCAGCGGAAGCTCGATGTTGAAGAACTTGCGGATCCAGCCACATCCGTCGATGTCGGCGGCCTCGTAGACGCTCTGGTCGATGTTGCCCAGGCCCGCCAGGTACAGCAGCACGCTGACCACGCCCACCCACGGGAAGCCCCAGAAGACCATCGCCGGAAGGGCCAGGTTCGAATCGCCCAGCCACGCCGGAGAGGCGTTGGCGAACGAATCGGTCTGCCGCGTCCAGATCAACGTGGTGACGATCAGGACAGCGGCCACGGCGATGATGCTGCCGCTGATCCATTTGATGATGTCCGGGCCGTTGAGGCCGCCCTTGCGGAGGGCGATCTCCGCGACGACGGCGGCGATGGCGATCAGGACGGCCGTCCGGACGATGGCCTGCGGTTCGGCGGCAGCGCCTCCGTAAACGAAGAAGGCCGCCGGGATAAGCAACGCCCACCACAGCCAGCCCTTGACCATGCCCTTCACGCCGCCCAGGAAGCTCAGCAGGATGATTCCGAACATCAGCATGCCGAACACCGGCAGGGGGCCAAAGACCGGTGAGAGGGTCGCGTCTCGCGCGGGGCCGACCGTCTCGGCCAGCCAGGGCAGGTTCACGTCAAGCCACTGCAGCAAGCTCATCAGCCCGGTTGCGTTGAGCACCTTGTTGAGAATGCCCACGTTCGGGTCGTAGAAGAATTTCCAGATCAACAGCCACACGATGGCCGGGATGATCATCGGGATCACGAACAGGACGCGATAGATGTATCGCGATTTGTCGGAGACCATCCGGTGGATTACGACGGCTGTGACGATCGAGGGGACCATCTTGACGAAGTTCGAAGCGATGAAGATCAGCACGATCCCGAACGCCTTGGCCAGTTGCGGGTCGTTGAAGGCTTCCCTGAAGTTGTCGATTCCCACCCATACGGCGATGTCGTCGCCGTCCCAGCGGTAGAAGGCGTGCTGGAATGCGCTGATCGCGGGGTAGTAGGCGAAGGTCGCCACCAGTGCGACCGTCGGGACCAGCAGCAGGTAGATCCGCCACTGGTGCTTGAGTTGCCGGAAGGTGATGGTTTTCACTGGTCACCTCCCGATCCATCGTCGGTCTGATCCGCTTTGTCGGCTTCGATCATGCCCTTGATCTCTTCGATGGCCTCTTTTTCGGAGGGAAGCTGATGGGCCCGGTTGGCCTGCCCGTGGACGACGGCCTGGAGGTTGCGAAGCTGGTCGCCCGCAATCTGGCGGGTCATTCCGCCCAGCACCGCCCGCAGCCTCATCTGGGCCATGGAGGACTTGTTGGTCTCCATGGAGCTGTACTTTTTGTCATGGCTGCGGCGGAAGTCGTCCAACGCCAGCCGCCGGTAGGCTTCCTCGTATTTCTCGATGAAGCCCTGGTAGTGGGCCCGTCGGTCCGTCACGCCTGTTTCGGTGATGTAATCGCTGTAGGCGTTCTCGTATTCCAGCTGGGTGCTGTCTCCGAAGTGCATCTTGTAGGCGTCGTAGATCCCGTCCACCTTGGGTCGGAAGGGTTCGAGCACCTCGTCGGGTTTGGCGCCCACGATGGCGGGGAACCAGCGGAACTTGCTGTTGAGCTTCTCGTTGTAGCTTCGCGAGGTCAGAAAGTGCATGAAGTCGATCGCCTGCTCCTTGTGCTGCGAGAGCTTGGTCAGCCCCATGGCGAAGCCCGCCCGGGCGTCGGCTTCGTTGACGCGGTACCGGATATACTCGCCGTACTGCGGATCGTCCGGGGCAGCCGGCGGGAAGTCGAACACCGCGATCTCGAACTCGTCCTTGGTCTGCTCCCAGAGCGTGCCCGCCTCCCAGCTGCCCGTGGCGATCATCGCGGCGTTTCCCTGGACAAAGAGAAACACCGACTGGTCCCGCTTGGCGGCCATGAAGCCCTTGTTGAAGAACCGGGTGATGTCGAAAAGCACCTGGTGGGCCGCCCGGATGTGGGGGTCTTCGCTGAGATCGAGCCTGCCGCTGTAGAAGGCCTTGAGGCGTTCAATCTCGCTGCTGCTGCCGTCGTAGTTGCGGTCCAGCAGTTCCATCAGGCCCCATGTGCCCATGCGGAAATACCGGTCGCGGAACATGTTGGCGATGTAATCGCTGCCCGAGATGGGGACGACGTTCTTGTCGTTCTTCTCGGCCCAGGCCTCGATCTTTCGGCAGGCGTCGAGAAACTCACCCAGCGTCTGGGGCGGTGTGCTTTTGCCGGTGGCCTCTTCGAGCATCTGGCTGTTGGCGTAGATCCGGATGGTGAACAGCGACATGGGAATCCCGTACAGCGCCTTGAGCTCGTCGATCCATCCGCCCATCATGCCGTCGACGTAGGTCTCGCGCCACGGAACGTCCTGCAGATCGTCCTGATTGTAGGGGTTGGGTTTGTCGACATACACCGCCAGGGGCTCGAAGTAGCGGTTGATGAAATCCTTCCACTTCCACGTGCGCAGCTGGATCAGGTCCGGGGCGGTTCGCCCGATCAGCTGGGTCTTGACCCACTGCTCGTACCCCCGCTCGGGGACCTCGATCTGCTTGACGACCACGTCGGGGTTGAGCTTCATGTAGTCTTCGCAGGCCTCGTCCAGGGCTTCGACGGTTCGGCCTTCCAGCTGCCAGTGGGCGAAGCGGATGACGACCTTGTCGCTCACGATCGAGTCGCCCTCGCCGAAGAACGTCAGCACCGTCACGTGCGTGATCGACCATCCCAGTGCGAGCACCAGAATGACCAGCCCGATGCGGTCGCCGATCTTCCGACGGCGTTCCTTGCGGGCCTCGAACTGGGTGCGGATCTGTTCGGCCTTCTTTTTGTCGTCCATGATTACTCGCCCTCCCCGTCGGGTGCGACGCGCTGTGCGCCCCGGCCTGCTTCGACGGCCTGGGCCGAGTCGGGGTAAAGCTCGACGATCCGTGTGTACCACTTGTGGGCGAGCTTCCGGTCGCGGGTCTTCTCGGCCATCACCGCCGCTTTGAGCAGGGCGGTGGGCATGTCGGGCTCATCCGGTCCGTAGTCCAGGGCGGTGCGATATCGCCGCAGCGCCTCGGCGTGGTCGCCACCGTCGGCAGCCCGGTCGCCCAGCTTGGTGTGCAGGCGGATCAACGCCAGCTTCGAGACGTAGAACCGCTGGTGGCGTTTGATATCGTGAACGACGATCTCGTACCACTTGATCGCCCGGGGATAGTCCTCCAGGGCGTACTCGCAGATCCGGGCGGCCCGGTGGCACATCGTGCCGCGGTCGTTCTGCAGCTGCAGGCCCGCCTTCTCGGCGGCGGCGAACTGGTCGACCGCCAGGGCGAACTCCCGCTTGCGTGTCTCGGCGTCCTCGGCATCGACGGCCCGCTGGCTGTGCACGCCCCCGATGATGTAATGCATGGTGGCAGCACAGAAGTGGTTGGGGTCCTTGGCGAGGTCATCGGTGAGCATGGCGATCCCCGAGTCCACCAGGGCGGGCTCGTTCTTGTTCTCCATGTACGTCAGCGCCAGCCAGAGCGTCGCCTCATGGGCGATGAAATGATCGGGATGCTCGTCGACGATCCGCGTATACCACTTCCGGGCGGCCGCCACGTCGCGGTCCTTGACGTCGGTGGGGACGTGGGCCTGTCGGGCCATCGCCATCATCGCCAGGGGAGTCATCGTCGTGGCGGGGAACTCCTGGACGCACTGCCGATAGCGTTCCATCGCCTTGTTGATGTCTTCGCCGGGCTTGCGGAACTGCCAGGTGTACCCCAGTCCGTAGGACGCCTGCGACTTGACCACGCCATTGGCGTCGGCGTTGTCCAGCAGATGCCCGAAGAAAACCTCCGCCCGGCGCCAGTCGGCCAACCGCACCGCCTCCCAGCCAGCCTCGAGTACCGCATCGGGTCCGCCGGGGGGAATGGGCTCGTCGGCCCGACAGCCCGGCCCTGCCAGCCAACTCGCCAGCAGCAGCCCTGCCGCCAGCGCAATGGATCGGCCGGTTGTGAGATACGTCCTGACGCTCATGCCTGTCCTTCCCGCGCTGTGTTCCGTCGGTACCGGATCTGCCTCAGTGCACCGACCCTCGCCTGCGCTCGAAGAGGCGATTATACGGATGAGCGGTTCGGTGGCAACCGTTTTCGTCTCAGCTCGCCGAGCGGCTGGGGGCTTGACGTTTTCTTGCCCAATGGGATGATGGAATCCGGGCGAACCCGCATCGTGACGTGTATGCTTCCGTGACCGACATGACCGACTCCTCGCAGCCGCGACAACCCGAACTCACCGCCCCTCGCCGGGAATGGCGCGAGGAAGCGATCGACTACTTCCAGGAGTGCGTTGACGCGGGCCTGGACGACCTCGAACGCATGCTCACCCTCGTGCGCGACGACTGGGAGAAGTATCTCCGGCGAGTCGAGGAGGAGCGCGGCGGAAAGTGGCTGGGCGACCGCGTGCCGCAGAGCTACTACTGGTATGTCCGCGACGGGCGGATCATTGGTCGAATCCGGCTGCGACATGATCTGGACGATCGGCTTCGGAAGGAAGGCGGCCACATCGGCTACGACGTCCGCCCCAGCGAGTGGGGCAAAGGCCACGCCACCGACATGCTGCGGCGGATGCTCAAAATCGCCCGCGACGAGGGGTTCTCGCGGGTTCTGCTCACCTGCGACGAAGAGAACGCCGCCTCCGCCCGCGTCATCGAGAAGTGCGGCGGCGTCCTGCAGAACACCATCATCTCGCCAAAGTCCGGCAAGCCACACCGGCGATACTGGATCGACCTGAAACCGTCCTGAGGCGATCTACTGGCCGGTGTTCTCCAGCAGTTCCAGCACCAGCTTGAGTTGGTCGGTGGCGTCGACGTACGCGTATCGGCCGCCGGGATATTCGCCGGTCTGCACGAGCGAGCATCCCTTGCCCTCCAGCCGTGCGACGAGATTGTCGGTCCCTTCCACCTGGAAAGCAATGTGGTGGATTCCCTCGCCGTGTGCGTCGAGGTGCTCCTGCCACGTACTCGGCCCGCCGATCGGCTCGATCAGCTCCAGCGAGACCGACCCCATGTCGAAGAATGCCAGCTTCGCCCGGCCGGCGGTGGTTTCGCCGCGGTAGCGGATGTTCGTTTCGTCGGCGGACTCCGTCTCGCGGATGGTGGGCATGTCGACGTCGAACACGTCGGCGTACGCGCGGGCGGTCGTCTCGATGTCGCGAACGACCAGTGCGACCTGTGTGATAACGTTGTTTCCGATGCCAGCCATGGTTGGTCCGGGTGTGCCTTTCGGAGCAGGAGTGAGCATCGATGGTTGGGAAACGGCGCCGAGCGGTCCGGCATGCCGATTGGTTTCGCTCAGCGCGCACAAGCCCGCCCAAGGGCTGTGCGGATCGCTCCTGAGCTCAAGTCTGGGGCTTGGCCTTCTTGAGTTGGGACTTCAGTTGCTTCAGGTCGTTCGCGAACGAGCTTCCCAACTCCTTGGCCCTGTCGACATTGCTGACGCCACAACAGATCATCCATTGGATGTTCTGCTTCCTGGCGCCCGGAATCGCGTCAATGTCCACGGTATCGTTGATTTTTTCCTCTTCAGCCATTTCTACAGGCTCCTTGGACACACGTACACGTTGAAATGGCCTCTTTGGCCTCCGTGTACATGTTACCATATATATCGGTTCCTACAAGTGGCGGTTGGCCAGCTTTTTCAAGCCATTATACGTCGTCCGCCAGGCTCGCGACGTTTTGGGAGACATTCCTATTCGTGGGCGTCCCAGAACCGGTCGATTACGGCCAGATCGTGTTGGAACTCGTCCCAGGAGTAGTCGAACGTCGCCGAGTACATATTGATCTCGCAGAGAACGTCGTACAGGCGTTCCCTTGTTTCAACGATTGCGGCAGGATGACCGTTCTTGAATCTTCCGTAGTATGCCAACGCAAACGAGTGGGCTTGGGCCTCTTCTTCGCCGAACACCGGCGTGAATCGCAGTAGATTCTCGTAATGTCTGTAGTGAAGCAGGATTATGTGGGCAACCTCGTAAGCATACGCCCAGCGGACGTGAACCGGCTTCTCTTTCTCGCTCGGGGTCTTGATGTACAGGATCTCGCCGCCATCCCACTTGGCGGCGCCGACCATGCCGTATCCTTCTCCTGTCCAGTGGGGATCCTGTCGCCAGATGATCGGCTTTCCGATATAGGCACTGATCACTTGATGGAGGGGCATCCGCTGCGAGTCCACGATGCCCGCCCAAGTCAGCGCCCCTCGAAAGACCTTCTCCGTCTGTCGCTGTGTCAGTGGCTTCATCCTGTCTGATTCCCCGCGATGTACTCGAAGTCCATGAGACCAGATTGTGGACACAAAGGCTATGAATGCGCAGGCCCGAACGCAAGCCGAAAAGCGTCTACTCGTCGCTGATGTGTTGGCGGTTCATGAGGAACGTGACGCGTTCGTGAAGGTCTTTGGGCAGCGTGCGCCGGAGGATTTTCCGGGCGGCTCCCAGGTTGGTCCGCCGCGTGACGTGCACGATGATGATGCGCTCGTTCTTCATTCCCTCCAGCACTTCGGGCAGGTCGTCCACGTGGAGGTGTTTGCCGAGGCGGGCGCGTTTGCGGTGGTCGTCGTCGAAGAACGTGCATTCGATCAGCAGCGCTTTGGCGTCGCGCACCTCGGGCATGTCGGCGTAGTTCGCCCGGGCCGTGTCGCCCAGGTACGCCACGAGCGGGACTTCCACGCGCCGGGTGACCTGCTCGCCGGCGTTTTTCAGCGCGACGATCTCCGGGCCGGTCTTGCCGATGTGCTCGTCCTTGAGCTTGTGGCGGACGTCGATCAGCGAGAACCCCACCGAGGCCGTCACGTGTCGCGTGGCAAATGCCCGCGCCACCAACCCTCGCCGGATCTCATAGTCGTCGCCGGGCTTGACCCCCACCAGATTGCAGGGGGGGGTGTTGCCCTCGACCCGTCCCCAGGCGCGGAGGAGTTCCTTCAGCGGACCGACCAGTTTCTCGGGCACCAGGGCCGTCGCGCAGGGCATGCCCTGGAAGTCGCGCTGGGCGAAATAGTACATCAACCCGGCGGCGTGGTCGGCATGGCCGTGGGTAAGCAGGACGTGGTTCATCGTCAGTGCCTCACGCGGACACTTTCCGATGTCGAACACGCAGTCCAGTTCCGGCGCGAGAATCACCGTCTCCTCACCGGCTACGCTGTAGCCGGCAAGGGTGAAATCGTCCACGGTCAGCTGCGAAAGTCGGTACGGCCGAATTCTCATGAAACTGCACTCTCCTGCGGGGTTCCTCAAGGCAGCGAGCAATCGTAGTGTCGCCAGCCCCCCCGGTCAAGCGGGGCCGCGGCGCGGAGGAACTTGACCCGCCCGCACCGGCCGTCTACAGTTCCTGCAAGGAGACACCCATGGAACGTACATTGCTGGTCTGCAAGCCCGACGCCGTACAACGCGGCCTGGTCGGCGCGATCCTGTCCCGCTTCGAGCAGCGCGGACTGAAGGTCGCCGCACTGAAGATGATTCCGCTGGACGAGGCCCGGGCGAAGAAGCTCTATTCCGTCCACGTGGACAAGTACTTCTTCGAGCCGCTGATCGAGTTCATCACCTCCTCGCCCATCGTGGCCGTCGTGCTGGAAGGGCGGGGCGCCGTCGAAGCCGCCCGCAGAATGGTCGGCCAGACGAACTCTCCCGAGGCGCAGGCCGGTACGATCCGCGGAGACTGGGGGCTCTCGCAGCGCCACAACCTCGTGCACGCCTCGGACTCTCCCGAATCGGCAGAGCACGAGATCGCCGTCCTGTTCCGGGGCGACGAAATCATCGATTACAATCTGGACACCGACCGCTGGACGTACGAGACCTGAGGACGACGATGGACCCCCGCGAGCGCATCGAACAGCTCCGCCGTGAGATCCGCCACCACGACCGGAAGTACTACGTCGAGGCGGATCCGGAAATCCCCGACGAGCAGTACGATGCGCTGATGGACGAGCTGGAGCAGCTCGAAGAGGACCATCCTGACCTGGTAACCCCCGACTCTCCCACGCAGCGCGTCGGCGGTGAGCCCATTGAAGGCTTCGAGACCGTCGAGCACGCTCAGCCGATGCTCTCGATCGACAACACCTACGATCGCGAGAAGCTGGATAAGTTCGATGAGCGTGTCCGCAAGGGTCTCGACGAGGAGACGGTCCGCTACCTCGTGGACCCGAAGATCGACGGGGTCGCCTGCTCGCTGCGGTACGAGCAAGGCCGACTCGTACTGGCAGCCACCCGCGGCGATGGGAAGCAGGGCGACGACGTCACGCAGAACGTCCGCACGATTCAGTCGGTCCCGTTGAAGCTCCTGGAAGACGGTTGGCCGGACGTGCTGGAGGTCCGCGGCGAGGTCTATTGGCCTCGGAAAGCGTTCGAGGCGTTCAACGAGCGCCGTCGGCGCCAGGCCGAGGAAAAGGGCAAGGACTACGAGCCCTTTGCCAACCCGCGCAACGGGGCCGCCGGCACGCTGAAAATGCTCGACCCGTCGGTGGTCGCCCGGCGAGGCCTGGCGTTCATCGCCCACGGATTCGGCGAAACGTCCCAGCCGCTGGCGGACACCGCGTCGGATGCGTTCGGCCGGGTGGCGGACTGGGGCGTTCCCGTCAGCGAATATACCCGCGTCTGTGAGGGCATCGACGAAGTCTGGGACGCCATCGAGCAGTGGGAAGCCCGCCGTGGCACAGCCGACTACGATACCGACGGGGCCGTCGTGAAGGTCGACTCGTTCCAGCAGCGCCGGCAGCTTGGGGCGACCAGCAAGTACCCCCGTTGGTGCATCGCCTATAAGTACGCTGCCGAGCGAGGGCAGGCCACCTTGCAGAGCGTGACGTTCCAGGTCGGTCGGACCGGGGCGATCACGCCGGTGGCCCATTTCGAGACCATCCCGCTGGCCGGCACACGCGTGTCCAACGCCAGCCTGCACAACTTCGACCAAGTCGCCTCGCTCGATCTGCACCTCGGCGATACCATCTACGTCGAGAAGGCCGGCGAGATCATCCCGCAGGTGGTGGACGTCGACGCCTCGGCCCGCCCCGACGACGCCGAACCCGTCACCCCACCGGAGACCTGCCCCGAGTGCGACCAGCCGACCCGCTGGGAGAAGCCCAAACCCGGCTACGTCGCCTACCGTTGCACGAATCCCGATTGTGAACTGCATATGCAACGCAGGCAGGCGAAGAAGCTCCCCTCCGAGTGCGCCAAGTGTGGCGGCGAGGTCGAGCGGGTGGACCACATGGTCGAGCTTCGCTGCGAGAATCCGCAGTGCCCCGCACAGTTCCGCGAGTCGCTGAAGTACTTCGCCGGGCGGGGGCAGATGGACATCGACGGGCTCGGGCCGGCCGTCGTCAACGCCCTGATCGACGCGGATCGCGTCTCGCACTTCGCAGATCTGTATCGGCTCAAAAAGGACGACCTGGTCGGACTCAAGCTCAGCGAGCACCAGCGGGAGGACGGCGAAACCGTCGTCACTCGCATCCAGGACAAATCGGCAGAGAACCTGCTCAAAGGGATCGAGGATAGCAAGGATCGGGGCCTGGCGCGGGTGCTGATTTCGCTGGGTATTCCCAACGTCGGTTCGCACGCAGCGGGCATCTTCGCGGAGCACTTCGAAGACATCGATGCGTTGATGGCCGCCTCTCGCGAGAAGCTCGAATCGCTGCCGGAAATCGGTCCGATCATTGCCGCCGGCGTGCGGGAGTTTCTCGACAGCGACGCCGGCCGAGAGACCATCGATCAGCTTAGGGATGTCGGGGTGGACATGACCTCCCGCCGCCAGGCGACCGGTGAAGGCAGGGCGTTGGAGGGGATGTCAGTGGTGGTGACCGGCAAGCTGGAGCATTTCAGCCGATCGGAGGCGAAAGAGGCCATCGAGCGGGCCGGGGGCAACGCGACGTCGAGCGTTTCCGGGTCCACCGCGTTTGTCGTAGCCGGCGAAGACCCGGGCAGCAAACTCGACGACGCGCGGGAGAAGAACATCGAGATCATCGACGAGGACGAATTCCTCAAACGGATCGGCCGATCCGGCGACGAGACGAACGACTCAGACGACAGCGATCCCAAAGGCAACTCCGGCGGCGGAACCCTCGGCGGCCAGGGAATGCTGTTTCCGTAGATTCGCCCATGCGACGCGCAGTCACCGGTGTGGGGACACGCCGGTGGTACCCGGAGAATCGCAATTGAAGCCTGGTAGGGTGGGCACTTGTGCCCACCTTCCGGACTCAGGAAGGGGACTGAAAGTCTCGTCCCGCATCGCCCCGCCATCGCGCCCGCAAGTCCCAAGTCGAATACAGAACAGACCATGGGCTGGAAGCCCATGCGACGCGCAGTCACCGGTGTGGGGACACGCCGGTGGCACCCGGAGAATCGCAATTGAAGCCCCATGGTGAGTTCCGCGAACCGTGGGGGTAATGAGTCATGGAAAAGCGACGTATCTCGGCGGACCCCAAGAAATGTTGCACCCGCGTCGGGCGAGGAACAAACCGAGTCGACGTTACAGCTCCGCTCAGCCCCGGACGGCTTCGAGGTGGGAAAGGAACACCGACCGGAGGAACGCGCAGAAGACGTCCTCGTTGGCGTGAATCGTCTGGTAGATCGGCTCGCGGAACCGCTGGCCCCCTTGACCGGTCAGCACCGCTCCGACGGTGGCGTAGAGAATCTGGCGGGCGATGACGTTGTCCAGCAGGCGGAACAGTTCGGTATCGTCGATGCTCGCCAGAGGTGGCAGGTCCGCGGGTTTGGCCGAGACGTTGAACGCCTTGAGGCCCTTGGAGAAGCTCTCGACGGCGAAGGCGAAGATCTCGCGGAAGAGGTCCTGGTTGACCGCTGCCACGACACGCATCGCCTCCAGATAGCCCAGCCCCTCCAGCCGGGCGTGGACCTTTCCGCCGGTGACCTCGCTGAGTACGCGCAGCAATCGAAGTTTCCCGCCGGCCGAGGGAACCACCAGCTTGTAAGGCCCGCAGCGTTTGGCGATGGCGGCATGGCCGGATGCCCACTGGCGGATCTCCTCCGGCGAGCAGCCACAGGGGGACAGCGGTTGGCCGAAGGGCAGCGACGGGGCGATGCCGGTGATCTGTACGCCCATTCGCCGCAATTCGTTGGCGAGGAAGTAATGCTCTTGCAGCGTGGTCGGCGCGGGCATCTCATGGAGGGCGACCATGGTGCTGCGCTGATCGGGGCCTTTCTCGTCCAGCAGGCGGGCCATCTGGACGATTCTCATCAGCGCCGGACCGACGCACACGACGGTCTTGACGAAGCCGGGTCCGTCGAAGCGGATTTCGACCCCGTCTTCCAGCGTGATGGGGCGGTCCACGTAATTGGCGGCCATCTCTTCGCCGGTGGTCTCCAGCAGGTCGAAGTCCAGCTCGCCGTAGAGTTCCGCCAGCCAACCGATATCCGCGTCGGCCGGCAGCATGGGAATGCTCTCGCAGGCGTTGAGGCTGTAGATGGTGTATCCGCCGCGGATGGCGGTCAGCAGGTCGGTCGTGTCTCGCAGGTCGACGGCCTCGGCGGCGAACCCCTTGCGGTAGCCGGTCTGCAGGACGCCCCAACTGGCGGCGTCAAGCACTTCCTGGGCGGGTCGACCGACGAGCATCGTCTCACGCACGCTCAGCTGAGCCAGGACCGGGGCAATGCCGTTGCCGATCTCCTGGATCGCCTCGATGTGTCCCCCGCCCGAGGCGCCCAGCATGTCGCCGAAGCCCACACTTGCGCCCCGTCCAAGGGCCGAGGGACCGGTCCAATCCACCATTCCGCGGACCGCGTCGGCATTGGCGTGGCTGGGAGCCCCGAGAATGATCGGGCGCTCCTCGTGCTCGCCGGCAGAGAAGCCGTCCAGCTTGTCCCAACCGATCGCGCCGACGTACTTCTCGCGGTCGTTCCGGGAGAAGAACAGGGTGACATCCTCCACCCGGGTGATACTCGCTGGGTAGATCGTAACCCCTGCCGCTTCCTGAATGTCTTCGATCTCTGCGGCTATCATTGAGATCCGTCCGGTCCATCCCGCCTGCCGCTGCGTGCATCGGTATTTCGCCCGTGCGGCCGGCGTGAATCAGCGTGTCAAAAGGCTCACTTGCAGGATCACGCGTCCCCTTCCAGCTCCGTTGCCGGTAGCTTGAGCCTGTCACGACTTGCCCCATATATCTTTGTCGCAGCGATGGCTCAAAACTTGAGCCTTCTTGGAGAACAACCCGGAATCCGGTGTTTTTCCGGGTCTTGCGGGAACGCCGGCGCTGTCGTTCCGCGCAGCGCAAAAGGACCGAGGGCGATGGGAGGCGAACGTCTGCCCAGGGAAGAGATTACCGGTCTGAACGTCTTTGCCCCGCCAGCGGGCGAGCGTCCGGGCTCAGCGAGCGACTTTGCTCAGCGGCTCGACGTGCTTGCCCAGATGGGTCGCCAGCGCGGCGTAGTGCTCCTGCTCGCCCCGCTTGAGGGCGTCGTAGAAGCGGCTGCGGAACTCGTCCGATGTCAGTACGCTGCCGAAGGTTACGTGGAACACCTGCCGGGCGTGGAAATCGTCCAGCAGCCCGGTGAGCTCGGCGTCGCTGAGCGCCTCGGCCGGCGGGACCTTGCCGAGCTCGGCCGAGACGTGATAGGTCGCCTTGTCCGTCTCGTAGCGGGCCCGGGCAAAATCAAGGATCTCGCGGTACAGGCCCGGATCGACCTGGGCGATCGCCCGGAGGGCTTCGAGATAGCTGGTTCCCGCGGTTTTGAGATGCACCAGGCCGTCGGTCAGCTCGCCGACGATGGGGTAGATGCTGAACTTGTCCGACCCGCTGTGGATGGAAATCTTGTACGGGCCTACCGTTCGCATCACCGCGACGTGCCGCTTGAGCGAATCGCGGAATTCGTCGATGTCGCCGATATAGTCCACGCCTTTCTCGAATCGGCCGACAAACCGCGGGGCCATCGAGACCCACTCGACGCCGAGACGTTTGAGCTCCGCGGCGAAGAAGTAATGCTCGGCCGGCGTGGTGGGCGACTCGGTCTCGTCCACCGAGACTTCCAGTTCAAAGTCCCGACCGGCGACCTGCTTGAGGTGGTTGTACATCTTCACGGTGTGGGCCACGGCGTGGCCGTACTTGACGGCAGCCCTGAGAAAGGCCGCCCCGCTGAACTCCACCGTCTCCTCGCCGTCCAGTTGGAAGGTCTTTCCGTCGTAGGCGGCCTTCAGGTCGTCCGAGGCGATCTGCAGCGTCTCGAAGTCCAGCTGATCGTACCGGTTGGCCAGCTCGCCGACGGCCATCTCGTCGGCATCGTTCACGACGTGCGCGCCGGGATCGATGGTGAACATCGTGAACCCCGCCGCCACGGTGACGTCGATGTCCTCGGGCTTCTGGAGGTGGTCGGCGTCCGAGCCGAACCCATCGCTAAAGCCCTCCTGCAGTACGCCGAAGGTCGCGGCGTCCATGACCTCATCCGGCGTCCGCTGCGTGCGGGCCATCTCGCGAATCGACTGCTGGGCGAGAATGGGCGCCACGCCCTGGCCCTTCCGGCGCATCGCGCGGATGTGCCCCGGAGTCGCCAGACCCAGACGGTCTCCCAGGCCGGCGGAGGTCGCCAGGCCGAGGCACTTCGGCGCGGTCCAGGGCAGGGCAGCGCGGATGGCGACGGCGTTGTCATGGTCCAGCGGGCCTACGGTTACCAGCTTGCCCTCGGTCTTGCCGCGGTTCTCGCCGTGGACCTCCCCGTGTCCCTCCGTGGCGCACATGCCCACGACGGTCTTCCCGCCGGCAGCGTCCTTGCCCATGAAGTAGATGTTGGTCCCGTCCTTGTGGATGCTTTCGGGAGTAATCTCGACCTGGGCGACCTGCTTGAGCAGTTGGAGCTTGATGGGGTCCATCGGCGTGGGGCCTTTCGTGGTTGTCAGTTGAATCACCAAGCGGGCGGAAGGGCGAGGCCTTTCCGCCCGCTGGCGTTGCGTCGCGGTGGGGCGTTCTATGCGTTGTACGTGCTGGCGGTGACGTCGCCGCCGGTGCCCGTCCAGTTGGTGTGGAAGAACTCGCCACGGGCCTTGTCGACACGCTCGTAGGTGTGGGCGCCGAAGTAGTCCCGCTGGGCCTGGAGCAGATTGGCGGGCAGCCGTTCGGAGCGGTAGCCGTCGAAGTACGCCAGGGCGCTGGAGAAGGCGGGGACCGGTACGCCCATCTCGACCGACTTGCTCACCACGCGCCGCCAGGAGGCCTGGGCGTTGGTGACGGCGTCCTTGAAGTACGGCGCCAGCAGCAGGTTCACCAGCTGCGGGTTCTCGTCGAAGGCTTCCTTGATCTTGCCGAGGAACTGGCTGCGGATGATGCAGCCGCCACGCCACATCAGGGCGATTCCACCGTAGTTGAGGTTCCAGCCCCACTCCTTGGCGGCCTCGCGCATCAGTTGATAGCCCTGGGCGTAGGAGACGATCTTGCTGGCGTAGAGGGCCTGGCGGATGTCTTCAATAAAGGCGGCCTTGTCGCCGTCAAACGTCGCGTCGGGTCCGGAGAGTTCCTTGCTCGCCGCGACGCGCTCGTCCTTCAGGGCGCTGAGGCAGCGTGCGAAGACGGCTTCGCCGATCAGCGTCAGAGGCTGACCGAGGTCCAGGGCGGTGATGGCCGTCCATTTGCCCGTGCCCTTCTGCCCGGCGGTGTCGAGGATGACGTCCACCATGGGCTTGCCCGTCTCGTCGTCTTTCTTGGCGAGGATATCGCGGCTGATCTCGATCAGATAGCTGTCCAGCTCGCCCTTGTTCCATTCGGTGAAGACCTCGTTCATCTCGTCGGGCGTCATGCCCATGCCCTTCATGAGGTTGTAGGCTTCGCAGATCAGCTGCATGTCGCCGTATTCGATGCCGTTGTGCACCATCTTCACGAAGTGGCCGGCACCGTTCTCGCCGACCCAGTCGCAGCAGGCTTCTTCCTTGCCGGTCTTCGGATCGGTCACCTTGGCGGCCGAGTCCTGGAAGATGTCCTTGACGTGTTCCCAGGCGGCCGGGCTGCCACCGGGCATGATGCTGGGCCCGCGGCGGGCGCCTTCTTCGCCGCCCGAAACGCCCGTGCCGATGTAGAGCATGCCCTTTTCCTCGACGTGCTTCGTGCGGCGCATCGTGTCGTGGAAGTTGCTGTTGCCCCCATCGATGATGATATCACCCTCTTCCAGGTGCGGCAGGACCATGTCGATGAACTTGTCCACCGGGTCGCCGGCCTTGACCAGCAACATCACCCGACGGGGACGCTTGAGCGACGCGACGAGTTCCTCGATCGAATGGGTTCCGATGATCGTGTCGCGCCCCTTCGCCTCGTTCTCCATGAAACGGTCCACCTTCTCCACCGTGCGGTTGAACACCGCGATGGTGTAGCCATGGTCGTTCATGTTCAGCACGAGGTTCTGGCCCATCACAGCCAGTCCGATCAAACCCAGGTCAGCCTTCGCTTCTGCCATCGTTGCATGCTCCTTTGGTGTCAAGCGGGGGTCCGCCCGCCTTGTCATTGTGTCCGGGATCAGGCCCGGGAACTCGTCCTGTGGGGAGGCGCAAAAAAACGCCATCGGCCCGCCAGCCTCGCTACCCGTGGGCGCGCAGCCGACTCGAAAGTCGCTATCCTAGTGCCCCATACGACGAATGCAAGCGAAATGAAGCCCGTCGCTGCCTCCAGCGGTTCCCATTCCGGCAGCAAGGCGATATACTTCGGTCCATGAGCAAGAACCTCCCCGAGTCCATCGAGTGGGTCGGTCTGCTGAGCGGGCCGGCGCCGACACCGAGAGGCGCGTGCCTGTTCATCGACGAGACGGGGGTGTGGCACCTGCTGGCCGACCGAGCGGGGCAAGGGGCCGGGCTCCTGCACGCCACCGGGCGATCGCTCGAACCGCTCTGCCGCAACCCCGACCTCCTGCCGGACGAGCCAGGACTGCTGGCGCCCCACGTGGTCCGCGACGGCATGCGGTACGTCCTCGCCGCCGGCAAGGGGGAAGGCGGGATCGTGCTCTCTGCCACCAGCGATCCGTACAATTGGCCCGACGCCCCCGCCGAAGCGTTCACCGAACCCGGGGCGGCCGACCCGTTCCTGCTGCCCGGGAAAGGGGGTATCTGGTCGTGCTACTACGCCGGGTCGGATCCCGAGGACCCCGCTCAGCCGGCGATCTGCGTGCGGACGGGGCAGAACCTCAAGAACTGGTCGGGCCCGAAACGCGTGTACGTCGATCCGCCGCGGGAACACACGCCCGGCTCATCGGCGCTGCGGCTGCCGTCGATCTGGCGGGAGGGAAAACAGTGGCGACTCATGCTGGAGGCGACGCCGAACGACTCGGTCGGCCGACAGACCCGCATCCTCACCAGCCAGCAGCCCGAACGATTCGCCTGGGGCGACAGGCCGGTGCTGGCCAACTGGGAAGGTGTTTCCCAGCCCCGCCTGGCGACGCGCGGGACAAAGGTGTACCTGCTGCGAGTACAGCCCACCGGCAGCGACGGCTGGGCTGTGGAACTCGGTCGACTGTAGCGGACCAACCGGGTTGCTCAGCTCGCTCAGGCTCGCTGCACAAGCCCGGGCACCCTTGTTTGGGGGTCGGTCGGCCGTAGGGCT
>CAZFPT010000041.1:0-22731 GCA_964521005.1 uncultured Planctomycetaceae bacterium
CACCCAGCGAACGCCCCACCGCCGGCCAACACGCGCACCCGGCTCGCAACTTGTTGCGGGCGCGACGCCGGTGTCGCGATTCGCTTGTCGCTGCTTACCCCCACCTTTCGCTTCGCTCCAGATGGGGCTTCAACGATACTCCCGGTGCCCTTGTCGCAATTCGCGTGTCGCTCGTCGCTCAATACCTGGAGCGTGCCCCCGATTCATGTCGCACACGTTCCCGTGAAACTCGCCTGAAAGGCGTTGAATTCCGGGCGCGGGATGTGGACAATGGCGACCTGCCGTTTTTTTCGCGATTCCCTCCGGCTGGGCCCAAACATGGTTTGGCCGGTCCGGGAGAAGTCACCAACGCTTCTCTTATCCCCAAGCAAGGAACACCGACGATGTCACGACGCATGACGATGATGGACGGTAACCAGGCGGTTGCCCACGTAGCCCACAAGGTCAACGAGGTAGTGGCGATCTACCCGATCACCCCCTCGAGCCCGATGGGCGAACACGCCGACGCCTGGAGCGCCGCCGGCCAGAAGAACATCTGGGGCACGGTCCCGCTGATCGCCGAGATGCAGGCAGAGGGCGGAGCGGCCGCCGCCGTTCACGGCGCGCTGCAGACCGGGGCGCTGACCACCACGTTCACCGCTTCGCAGGGATTGCTGTTGATGATCCCGACGCTCTACAAGCTCGCGGGCGAATTGACGCCGACGTGTTTCCACGTCTCGGCCAGGTCGCTGGCGTGTCAGGCGCTGTCGATTTTCGGCGACCACTCGGACGTGATGGCCTGCCGGCAGACGGGTGTTGCCCTGCTGGCCAGCGGGTCCATTCAGGAAGCGATGGACCTGGCCCTGATCGGGTCGGCGGCCACGCTGGAGACGCGCGTACCGTTCATTCACTTCTTCGACGGGTTCCGCACCTCCCACGAGGTCGCCAAGGTCGAAGAGCTCACCGTCGACGACCTCAAGGCGATGATCGACGACGATTCGGTCTACGCTCACCGCGCTCGCGGGCTGAACCCCAACCGCCCGGTCCTTCGCGGAACCAGCCAGAACCCGGACGTCTATTTCCAGGGTCGAGAGAGCGTCAACAAGTACTACGACGCCGCCCCGGAGATCGTCCAGAAGGTCATGGACCGCTTCGCCGAGGTCGTCGGTCGACAGTATCACCTGTTCGATTACGTCGGGGCCGAGGATGCCGAGAAGGTCATCGTGCTGATGGGTTCGGGCACGGAGACGGTCCACGAGACCGTCGAGGCGATGACGGCCGCCGGTGAGAAAGTTGGCGTGCTGAAGGTTCACCTCTACCGTCCGTTCAGCATCGAACACTTCCTCGCTGCCCTGCCCGACAGCGTCAAGACGATCTACGCCCTGGACCGCCAGAAGGAGCCCGGCAGCTCCGGCGAGCCGCTGTACCTGGACATCGTCGACGCGGTCAATGGCAAGAACATCAAGGTTCTCGGCGGGCGATACGGGCTCAGCAGCAAGGAGTTCACCCCGGCGATGGTCAAGGCCGTCTTCGCCAACGAAGACAAGAACCACTTCACCGTGGGCATCCACGACGACGTGACCAACACGTCCATCGAGTGGGACGCCGACTGGTCGATCGAGCCGGACGATGTTGTCCGCTGCATGTTCTACGGCCTCGGCAGCGACGGTACGGTGGGCGCCAACAAGAACTCCATCAAGATCATCGGCGAGGAGACGGACAACTACGCCCAGGGCTACTTCGTGTACGACTCGAAGAAGGCCGGCGCCGTCACCGTCAGTCACCTGCGGTTCGGCCCGCGTCCGATCCACTCGGAGTACCTGGTCAACGCGGCGAACTTCGTCGCCTGCCACCAGTTCACCTTCCTGGAAAAGTACGACGTGCTGGACGCCGCCGTCGAGGGCGCCACATTCCTGCTGAACGCCCCGTACGAGGCCGATGAGGTCTGGGACCACCTGCCCCGGACCATCCAGGAAACCATCATCGACAAGAAGCTGAAGTTCTACGCGATCAACGCCTACGAGGTTGCCCAGGCCACCGGCATGGGTGCGCGGATCAACACGATCATGCAGACCTGCTTCTTCTACCTCTCGGGCATCCTGCCCCAGGACGAGGCGATCGCGAAGATCAAGGAATACATCAAGAAGACCTACGGCAAGAAGGGCGAGGAAATCGTCCAGAAGAACTACCAGGCCGTCGACCAGGCGATCGAGAATCTCCACGAGATCACCGTTCCCGACAAGGCGACCTCGACCATCGAGAAGCCCCCGGTGGTCTCGCCCGAGGCCCCCGAGTTCGTCCAGAAGGTCACCGCGACGATCATGGCCGGCAAGGGCGACACGCTGCCCGTCTCGGCGATGCCCGAAGACGGCAGCTGGCCGACCGGCACGACCAAGTGGGAGAAGCGGAACATCGCCCTTCAGATCCCCGTTTGGGATCCGGAGGTCTGCATCCAGTGCGGCAAGTGCTCGATCGCCTGCCCCCACGCGACGATCCGCCCGAAGGTCTACCAGGCCGACAAGCTCTCCGACGCCCCCGAGACGTTCAAGTCCGTCGACGCCAAGGGCAAGGACTTCGAAGGAATGAAGTGGACCATCCAGATCGCCCCGGAAGACTGCACCGGCTGCGGGCTGTGCGTCAAGGCGTGCCCGGCCAAGAACAAGACCGAGCCCGGCAAGAAGGCGATCAACATGGAAGACCAGATGCCCCTCCGCGAGCAGGAGGCGAAGAACTACGCGTTCTTCCTGGACCTTCCGGAAATGGACCGCGCGAGCCTGAACCTGCGGACCATCAAGGGCAGCCAGCTCTGCCAGCCCCTCTTCGAGTACTCCGGTGCCTGTGCCGGCTGCGGCGAGACGCCCTACGTCAAGCTGCTGTCGCAGCTGTTCGGCGACCGGGCCATCATCGGGAATGCCACGGGCTGCTCGAGCATCTATGGCGGCAACCTGCCCACCACGCCCTACACCGTCAATGCTGACGGCAGAGGGCCCGCGTGGAACAACTCGCTGTTCGAGGACAACGCGGAGTTCAGCTTCGGCTTCCGCCTGACCATCGACAAGCAGATCGAGTTCGCCACCGAGCTGCTCAAGGACCTCGCCGGGCAGATCGGCGATGAGATGGTGACCGCCCTGCTCAACTGCGAGCAGGTCGACGAGAAGGAAATCGCCGAGCAGCGCCAGCGCGTCGATCAGCTTCTCGGCAAGCTCAAGGACATCGACGACCCCAAGGCCCGCCAGCTCGAATCGCTGGCCGACTCGCTCGTGCACAAGAGCGTCTGGGCGTTGGGTGGCGATGGCTGGGCGTATGACATCGGCTACGGCGGGCTGGACCACGTACTGGCCAGCGGCAGGGACATCAACGTCATGGTGCTGGACACGCAGGTGTACTCCAACACCGGCGGGCAGTGCTCCAAGGCGTCCATCCGCGGCCAGATCGCGAAGTTCGCCGCCAGCGGCAAGCCCGTCCCCAAGAAAGACCTGGGCATGATCGCGATGACCTACGGGACCATCTACGTCGCCCAGGTGTCCATGGGCGCGTCCGACGCCCAGACCGTCCGGGCCCTGCTCGAGGCCGAGAGCTATCGCGGACCGAGCCTGGTGCTGTGCTACTCGCACTGCATCGCCCACGGGATCAACCTGGTCGACGGGTTCGATCAGCAGGATCTCGCGGTCAAGTCGGGCCTCTGGCCTCTGTATCGCTACGACCCGCGCCTCACCGAGGAAGGAAAGAACCCCCTGCAGATCGACAGCAAGGATCCGACCGCCTCGTTCGAGGACTTCGCCTACAACGAGACGCGGTTCAAGATGCTCTGCAAGTCCAATCCGGAGACGGCTGCCCAACTGCTGGAACTGGGCCAGAAGGACATCAAGTCCCGCTGGAACCTGCTCAAGCAGATGGCGGAGATGTCCTACCAGATCGAGCAGGCATAACGTCTTACCGAAATCCGAAGCACCCCCAAGCCCCCGTCGGCCTTCGCCGGCGGGGGCTTTTTGTATGCAATGACCATAAGCCCGCGCAACACCCACAGCCGTCTCCCTCAACCCTTGCCCACCTCGCCGGCGGGGACTTTTGGTATGCGCTGTCCGAAAACCCGCCCGACACCCGCAGCCGTCCTCCTCAACCCCGGCCCACCTCGCCGGCGGGGGCTTTTGGTATGCGCTGTCCGAAAACCCGCAGCAGGGGCCGTCGGCGACTGGGAAACCGCCCGTTTTCAGTGGTGAAACTACTCATGTCGGCCCATCCGAGCGACGATACAAATCAGGAGACCCGCCTTTCCGTTCGCTGCGGTAAGGGCTGCTCCGGGCAGGAATCCGCTCGCCGCCGCGATGGGAGAAGGCGTCCAAACAGAGGGCACACAGGCAGGGACAAGCAATGGGACTTTCACAAACGATTACAGGAAGCGATATTGACCAGGCATTGACCGCCGTGGTGGAGAATCACGCCCCGGTCATCCTCACCTTCCGACAGAACAACGCATGGGCCTCCCAGAAGGGACACGCCGTCGAAGCCGACGGGAAGCGCGTGCTCGTGGTGGTCCCCGCCAATGAGAATCTCGAAAACCACCTCTTCCCCGGCGTGGACGTGGGGGTGAGTTTCAACCTCGGCAGCCGAAAGTACATCTTCGCCGCGGGCCTGCAGAAGAAAATGCCCCTCCAGGACCAGGACGGCGAGCAGGTGTTGGCCGTCATGCTGGAAAAGCCCTCCGAGGTGCAGCGAATCGAACGCCGCAATGCCGTGCGCGCCAATGTCCCCGCCGGCGAGATCGTTCGGGCGTCCTTCTGGCCGGGCGGAACCGCCGCCAAGCCCGACAAACTCTCGCCCGCCTGCCCCACGTGGTCGGGCAAGGTGCTGGACCTCTCGGTCGGCGGCTTTCAGCTGCGAACGCACGTGGTCGCGACGACCTTCTTTCAGCCCCGCGACGTTGTGGGCGTGTGCCTCTCGTTCGACGCACTGGCCAAGAGCGTCAACGTCGACGCCGTCCTCTGCCACCACCAACTGGAAGGCAACGGGATGGCCACCATCGGCTTCGAGTTCCTCGATCTCGACCAGTCGCCCGAAGGCCTGCTGGCGCTGGAACTCATCGGCGACAAGGTCACCGAGTACATCCAGGAATAGCTCTCAGACCCCAAACCGACGTCGCATGGGCTTCCAGCCCATGGTCTGTTCTGTTTTCTCGTCCCGGCGTAAATCTCGTTCCATCCTTCGGCGCTTCGCCCGCAACAAGTTGCGGGCCCTACAGCTACTCCGCGGACCCGTTTCGCTTCGGCGAATCTGCCTGCCGGCAGCCACGGCCTGGAAGGCCGTGCGACGGTAAGCGTCGCATGGGCTTCCAGCCCATGGTCTGTTTTGTTTTCTCGTCCCGGCGTAAATCTCGTTCCATCCTTCGGCGCTTCGCCCGCAACAAGTTGCGGGCCCTACAGCTACTCCGCGATTCGGCTTCGCCTTCGGCGAATCTGCCTGGCGGCAGCCACGGCCTGGAAGGCCGTGCGACGGTAATCGTCGCATGGGCTTCCAGCCCATGTCCAGCGCTGCCTCAAACCCGTCCTGCCATGACCATGTCGACAGGCGGGACGCCCCTCCTACTGTCGAAACCCGCTCAATCCAACGGGTCGAACTGATCTCGCGTGGCGTAGCACATCGGGCAGACCCACTCATCGGGCAGGTCCTCGAACGCCGTCCCCGGTGGGATGCCGTTCATCTCATCCCCCTTCGCCGGGTCGTAAACATAGCTGCACTGGGTACAGATGTACTTCTGCATTTGCGTGGTCATGCCAGGCTCCTCTCAGCCGCGGACGAAGGACGCATTGTAGCGGCCGACGCCTCCTCCACCAAGCAGACTTACTCGGCCACGACGGCGACCGGCTCGGCGTCGGTGGTTCGGATCCGATGTTCCAGCCGTCGGCGTACCTGGCGGAACCGGGCCCAGGAGATGACCCCGGCGATGACATTGCCGGCCGCCACGCCGATGAAGATGCCCGTCAACCCGCCCAGAGCCGACCCGATCCACGCCAGCGGAACGTACAGCAGGAACATGCGCAGGATGTCCAGCGTCGAGGCGTCCAGCGGGCGGTTGATCGCAGAGAACGATCGACTCGCGAGGAAGCACACCCCCCGCAGGCCATAACCCGCCGGAGCGATCCAGAGGAACAGCTGCAGGTCGCGGGCGACGAGGGGCTTCTCGGTGAAGGCATGGGCGATCGGGCCCGACAGCGCCGCCAGCGTCGCCCAGCACACCAGGCCCCATCCGATCGAGAACACCATCGCGTCGCGCTCCGCCAGATGCACTCTGCCGAACTTCTTGGCGCCCCAGTTCTGCCCGATGAACGCCAGGATCGTCCCGGCCAGCGACCAGAGAACCATCATCGCGAAGCTCTCGATTCGCGATCCTGCGGCGATGGCTGCCACCGCGGCCTTGGACGCCTGCTCGCCCTGGCCGGTCTGGCGGGCGAGGTAGTTGATCACGCCGAACGCCAGGGGAAACAGAATGTTCGTCGCCGAGGCGGGGATGCCCACGTACAGCACCTGCTTCCAGGAATCCAGCAGTTCACCCAGGTGCAGCCGTCCCAGGGAAATCATCTGCTTGCGGTAGTGCAACACCGCCAGGGAGGCGATCAGCGTCAGCCCGCGTGAGATCACCGTCGCCAGGGCCGCCCCGGTGAGTCCAAGGGCCGGGACACCCCACCAACCGAAGATGAAGATCGGATCGAGAACCACGTTGATCGCCGCAGCCACCAGCATGATCGCCGCCGGCCAAACCGTGTCGCCCGCCCCGCGCATGGCGTTGTTGGCGACCATGGGAAGCACCACCACCGCCAGACCGGCATACCAGACGGTCATGTACTCGCGGATCTTGGGCAGCAGGTCCTCGTGGGCCCCCTGCCAGCGAAACGGGACTTCCATCAACGCCAGCCCGAGAAACGAGAACAACAACACCACGCAGAACGCCAGGCGGATCGAGTCGGTGGTCAATCGCTGAACCTGGTCCAGATCGCGTCGCCCATACGCGCGGGACACCACGCTGGAGGTGCCGATGCCGATGCCCATGGCGATCATGAAAAAGAACATCACCACCGGGTGGATGAACCCCATCGCCGCCAGGTTACTGGCAGCCGGCAGGCCCTTGTCCAGCTGCGCGACGAAGTAGGTGTCCGCGAGGTTGAACGCCACCATGCCGAACATCCCACCGATCATGGGAATGGTCAGCCGAATGAGCGTCGCACCCACCGCGCCGCGGGTGAGATCCGTTTTGTCGGTCATGGAGGCCATCGGAATCTCACCACCCTAGCCATTTCCCGCGACGATTCCAACGGGCAACCTCGCCGTGCGGTGACTATCCTCCCCTGCAGAAAGAAGGGTGCCCCGGTTTGTGCAGCGAGCCTAAGCGAGCTGAGCAACCGGGTTGTTCAGAAACAAAACAGACCATGGGCTGGAAGCCCATGCGACGCCGATCACCGAACCGCAGACGACGTCATCGTCAACGGGCCATCGAGCCCCGAAGGGGCGTGAAGGAATTAGCGGGGGGCGTCAGCCCCCCGGAACCGGGCGTCCTCCAAGAATGTCGCACACGGCCACAATCCTCCCCTGCAGAACCATGCCCGGCGCACCATGAAAAGCGGACGACCCGTCGGGGCCGTCCGCGAATCGTTCCTGCTCCTCCTTCTCAACGCCGGGGCGCGTCCTCCAGGACGTCCCAGCCGTGCAGCGTCCTCCTTCGGCCGCTTCGCGCTGCCCTCCGGCGGGCGAGGCGGCATGCTGCTCCGGTTCTGCCTCCGAATGCTGCTGCTTCTCTCTGTGGCGAGCGAGGTGCCAGCCGGTGATCGTGGTCGTCGCCCCGCCGGGTCCTGACTCCGCCGCCCAGCGAGCGTCAACGAAGCATACTAGGCACGGGTTCCAGAGAATATCAAACTGAACTGGTTCTATTTCTCGCTTTCTGTCCGGTCGCAGCCGTCGCGGCGCGGAGAACCGTTTGAGGTTCGCCTGCTCAGCGGCTATCCTGTAGCGTTCTGCCTGTCCCGGACAAACGTTCTCCCCCGGGCGATGGACGGGCGGTCGGCCGGGGCTTTTCCCAATACGGTGACCACGCGTGAGCAAACTGACTGAAAGCAATCTCCTGATCTTCGACGGTGCCTGCGGAAGCAGCATTCAGAGGATGAACATCCCCGCCGAGGCGTGGGGTTCCTATGAAGGCTGCAACGAGTGGCTGAACATCTCAGCCCCGGAGTACATCGAGCAGATGCACCGCGAGTTTCTCGACGCCGGGGCGATGGTCATCGAGACCAATACGTTCGGGGCGGCGCCGGCGGTTCTCAGCGAGTACGATCTTCAAGACCGCGCCGCGGAGATCAACCTGGCCGCCGTCGAGATCGCCCGCCGCTGCGCGGATGGGTACGAAGGTCGATTCATCGCCGGGTCGATCGGGCCGGGCACGAAGCTCCCGTCGCTGCAGCAGATCGGCGTGGACGAGTTGGCCGCTTCCCAGGCGGCGCAGATCGAGGCGCTGGTCCAGGCCGGCGTGGATCTGCTGATCTTCGAGACCTGCCAGGACCTCCTGCAGGTGAAAACCGCCCTGGTGACCGCCCGCGAGGTGTTCGAGAAGCTCGGGACCTCCGTGCCGATCAGCGTCTCGGTGACGGTCGAAACCACCGGAACCATGCTGGTCGGCTCGGACATCGCATCGGCCGTCACCGCCCTGGAACCGTTCGATCTGTTCTCGCTCGGGCTCAACTGCGCCACGGGCCCGGAAGGAATGGCCTCCTACGTCCAGTACCTCGCGGAGCACTGGGGCGGGCGGATCTCGCTGATTCCCAACGCGGGCATGCCCCAGGTGGTGGACGGCAAGACGATGTACCCGCTCTCGCCGGAAGACTTCGCCGCCGCCGTGCGGCACTACGTCGTCGACCAGGGCGTCTCGGTGGTCGGAGGCTGTTGCGGAACCACCCCCGAGCACATCGCCGCATTGAGCGCCGCTCTCTCGGACGCCACCCCCGCCGGGCGCGACGTGACCCACACCCCGTCGCTGTCGTCGCTGTACAACGCGGTGGACATCCGCCAGGAGATCCCGCCGCTGATGATCGGCGAGCGGGCCAATACCAACGGCTCGAAGAAGTTCCGCGAACTGCTGCTGGCCGACGATTTCCAGGCGTGCCTCAAGGTCGGGCTCGACCAGGTCGCCCAGGGAGCGCACGCCGTGGATCTCTGTTGCGCGTACGCCGGCCGGGAAGAATTGGCCGACATGACGGAGATGACCACGCTGTTCGCCAAGAACGTGACCATCCCCACCGTGATCGACTCGACCACGCCGGAGGTCATCGAAGCCTGCCTGCGCATCCACCCCGGGCGCTGCGTGGTGAACTCGATCAACCTCGAAGACGGCGGGACGAACCTCGCCCGTATCGCGTCGGCCGCCCGCAAATACGGTGCCGCCGTGGTCGCTCTGACCATCAATGAAGTCGGAATGGCGATGACCGCCGACGACAAGGTCGCCACGGCCCGGGCGATCCACGACCGCGCCGTCAACGATCATGGCCTGCGCCCGCAGGACATCCTCTTCGACCCGCTGACGTTCACCATCGCCTCCGGCGACGAGTCGCTGCGGACCGCGGGCATCGAGACGCTGGAGGGCATCCGCCGGATCAAGGAGGAACTGCCCGGCGTGCATACCGTGCTGGGGCTGAGCAATATTTCCTTCGGCCTCAAGCCCCACGCCCGCCGCGTGCTCAACAGCGTTTTCCTCCACGAGGCCGTCGGGGCCGGCCTGGATGCCGCCATCGTCGACGTCGCCAAGATCATGCCCCTCTCGTCGATCGAGGAGGAAGACCGCCAGATGGCGATGGACCTCATCTACGATCGTCAGCACGACCAGGACCAGACGCCGCTGATGGCGCTGATCGAGCATTTCGCCGACCGGACCGAGACCACCGACACCGAGGCCGACACCCAGACCCGCCTGCCCGAAGAGCAGATGACCCGCAAAGTGGTCTCGGGCGACAAGGAAGGGCTCAACGACCTGCTGCACATCCTGCTGCAGCGGCGGACGGCGACGGGGATTATCAACGACATTCTCGTGCCCGCGATGCGCCACGTCGGCGAGCTGTTCGGCCGGGGCGAGATGCTCCTGCCGTTCGTGCTCCAGGCCGCCGAGGTCATGAAGAAATCCGTCGACCTGCTCGAACCCTACATGGAACGGGCCGAGGATGAGCACGGAACCAAGATGCTCCTGGCGACGGTGCAGGGCGATGTGCATGACATCGGCAAGAATCTCGTGGACATCATCCTCACCAACAACGGCTACCGGGTGTTCAACATCGGCACGAAGGTGCCCGCCGAAACGATCATCGAAAAGGCCCGGGAACTCGACGTCGACGTGATCGGGCTCAGCGGCCTGCTGGTGAAATCGGCGATCATCATGAAGGAGTCCATGCCCCTGTTCGCCTCGGCCGACCTGACCCAACCGATCCTGCTGGGCGGGGCGGCACTGACGCGGAAATTCGTCGCCGAAGACTGCGTTCCGGACTACCCCGGTCCGGTGGTGTACTGCGCCGACGCCTTCGCCGGACTCAAGGCCATGGGCGAATTCGACGAGGGAACCCTTCGGGCCACCGAGTACGACGCCGCCGCGGCCGTCCGACCCAACAAGCCCGGCCGAAAGAACGTCTCGATTGATTACGAAGAGAACCCCGTCCCGCCGGCACCGTTCCTGGGTGCCCGCCACGTAACGGACATCGACCCGGCCGAGATCTTCCCGTACGTCAACGAGCAGGCCCTTTTCCGGGGTCGGTGGGGCTACCGGCGCGGAACCATGTCGGCAGAGGAGTACAAGGAACTCGTGGACAATGAGGTCCGCCCGAAGTACGAGGAACTCTGCCGGCGCACCGTCGAGGAAGGCATGCTCCGCCCGAAGGTGGCGTACGGCTACTTCGAGTGCAACTCGCGGGAGAATTCCGTAATCGTGCGCCACGAAGGGCAGGAGATGGAGTTCGCCTTCCCGCGGCAGGCGGATCCGCCGCACCTGTGCATCGCCGATTTCTATCGACCCGCAGACCAGGGAACGGATCTCTGTGCATTCTTCGTGGTGACGGTCGGCGAGCGGATCTCGGAGGTCACGCGCGAACTGTTCGAGGGCGACGAGTACACCCAGTACGTCTTGACACACGCCTTCAGCGTGGAAGTGACCGACGCCCTGGCCGAGTACTGGCACGAGGTGATGCGCCGGGAGATGGGAATCGCCGAGGAGGCCCCCGATGACGTGCTCGGATACGCCGCCCAGCAGTACACCGGTTCGCGATACGGGTTCGGGTACCCCGCCTGCCCGGACCTCGACGCCCACAGGATGGTCTTCGACCTGCTGGAACCCGAGCAGATCGGCGTAACGCTGACCGAGTCGATGGAAATGGTCCCCGAGCAGTCGACCAGCGCGATTATCGCCCACCATCCCCAGGCGAAGTACTTCGCGGTGTAGGCTTTCCTCGCCCGCCGGGAGGACTTACGGCCAATAGGTCGCCACGGCCCAGAGCACCAGCCCCAGGGCCAGAAGCCCGCCGACCATCTGAACCATGAGAATCGCCACCTGCCTGGGAAGCTCGGCGACGTGACGGACGCGGATGGCCTTGTAGACCACCGCCACCGCCAGCGCCAGCGGCAAGACCAGCCACATGACCGTGTCGGACGACAGCGTCATCGGGTGTGTGAACAGAGACCAGGCGAGCATCATTCCGTCGCCTCCGTCTTCCCGGCGGCGTGGGCGTGTTGATCGTCCTCGGCGTCGTCGGCCGGTTCGGGAGGGGCACCCATCAACGACAGTGCGATCACGTCAAAAATGCACAACAGGTTGAGCAACCCCGCGATGCCGGTGTACGCCCGGGCTGCGTTGTCCATGGGCGTGGCCAGCGCAAGCCCCGCCAGCGGATCATTCGCGTCGCGGTGCGGGTTCTGCGAGAGCCGCTCGTCCACGAGCATCTGCTGGGGGGTCACCTGCCCGGTGGCAGGAACGACGATCCGCCCGATCCGCGGATCCTGCTGGAGCTCGGCGTAGACCTGGTTCTGGCGATACCAGCCAACCACGCCATGCACGCCGGTACACATCTGCCCGTAGAACCACCAACGCTGATAGTGGTAGTCCACCGTCATCACCCCGCCGATGGCGATGCCCGCCCAGAACGTGGCCGCGATGGCAATGCAGATCACCGCGCCCCGCACCGGTCGACCAATGTAAATATGACCGGCGCCGGGAATCAGCCAGGCCAGCAGCGCCGCGACCGGCGCAAACGGTTTGTGCTTCGATGCCTTGCTCATGCGCTCTCCGAAAACCAGACAAGCACTGTCGCCGACCGGACCCGTTCTGTCAAGCCCCCCCTGCCGGGAGACACAATCCGCAACTGCCTGCGCGCGGAAGGACAGCGGGGATCCGGGAGAGAACGTCACAGCACGCGAATGCGTCAGGGGGAAAAGATCATCCGACACGGCGTCGGGCGAGGGGGGCGGTCAATCGTCATCGTCGTCATCATCATCGTCATCATCGTCGTCATCGTCATCGTCGTCGCGCTCGCGTGCAGCCAATCGGTTCGCGCGGTCCTGCAGGGCGTTGACGTACCGTTCGGGCGGAAAGCGTTTGCCGCCGAAGATTCCGTCTTCGATCTCTTGCCAGCCCTGCACCACGTTCAGCCGTCCTTTTCCGTCGAGCTTGCGGATGCTGCGGGCTGCGTCGCGGAGTTCGTCCACGTCGTCGGCGTCGTAGTGGGGAATCAGGTAGGCGGTCATCCCGTTGTTCACGTAAGCCTGGGCGTCGGAGTATTTGTCGCCGATCCCGATCTCGAGGTTCGGGAAGCGGTCGATCACCTTGCTCAGCCGGGCCGTCTTGTACGCCCCGCTGTCGCCCACCGCGTCCGAGAGCGAGCCGACCATCAACACGCCCGAAGGGAACCCCTGGCGGTCCAGCCAGCGGCGCGACTTTCGGCTGAGCAGGTCGGGCCGATGCGTCAGGTAGATGATGCTGTACTTGCGGGCGATCCGCTTGCTCACGCGGACCGATTCGTCCATCGGCTTGGCCCCGCCCAACAGCACGCGCCAGAAGCTCGACGCCACGACGGTGTGGTCCAGGTCGATCACGGCGAATCGTTCGTCCTTGCCACGGGCAGAGACGATCAGCGGAGCCGGCGATGCCCGGCGAAAGTCCTCGCCGAGATGTTCGGGCGCCCGGAGGATCCGGGCTTGGAAGTGATAATCGCCCACGCGCGACGGGGTCCACCGCACCGCGGCAACGCCGTCCTTGTCGGTGGTCGCCCGTCCGACGAGCGTCTCGCCGCGGTAGAACCCCACCGTCACGCCCGAGACTCCGGCGAGCTTGGCCTGCACGTCGCGGACCCGGGCGGCCAACTCGATCTCGCTGCCCGGGTACGCCAGCGTGTCGAACCCGTAGAACAGCACGTCGCCCTCGGCTCCGACCATGTGCCCGCCGATGCCGTAGGCCAACCCTTCCAGCCCCCCGCCGCCGCTGGAGGGAATCTGCGATCGGCCGCCGCCCCCACCCGAGTCGATCCGGATCCGCTCGGGGACCTCGGGCACCTGCACCTGGACGCAGCCGGCGAATGCGAAACCCGCCAGCGCCGCCGCCATCAGAATGATCCATCGTTTCATCGGTATTCTCCCGCTTGTTGGGGTCCATAGTATTGTATCCGCCCGGCGCAACGGTGCGCAGAGACGAGGCCCGCCCCCTCCTGCCGATACGCAAGGCCGGCCGTTTTCCGGGCCGGGTCGAGCGGTTACGGCATCTCGGCCCGGGGGACCGACTCGTTGACGCGGGCGAGGATCTCGTCGGGCTCGATCCCGTCGGCCTGTCCTTCGAAGGAGAGAATCAGGCGGTGTCGCAGGGCCGCAGCGACGACGGCTGAGGCGTCCTCGAAGCTCACGTTCGCCCGTCCGTCGCGCAGGGCGGCCACCTTGGCGGCAAGCAGAATCGCCTGGGCGCCTCGCGGCGAGGCGCCGTACCGCACGTATTTTCGCACGAACTCGAGGCTGTGCTCGCTGTCGGGGTGGGTCGCGGAAACCAGGCGGGCGATGTAGTCGGTCACGTGTGAGGCGGCCTGCACGCGGCGAACCAGGCGGCGCATCGCCAGGATCCGCTCGCCGTCCAGGACCGGCTGGGCGGTGGGCACGTCGCCGCCGGTGGTGCGGTCCAGAATGGTCGTCAGCTCGGCTACGTTCGGGGTGCGAACGGTGAGCTTGAGCATGAAACGGTCCAGCTGGGCCTCGGGCAGCGGGTAGGTGCCCTCCATCTCCAGGGGGTTCTGGGTGGCCAGGACCAGGAACGGCTCGGGAAGCGGATGCGTCGTGCGGGCCACCGAGACGGTCTGCTCCTGCATCGCCTCCAGGACGGCCGACTGGGTCTTGGGCGTGGCGCGGTTGATCTCGTCGGCCAATACCAGGTGAGCAAAGATCGGGCCCGGCTCAAAGCGGAACCCGCGCTGCCCGTCGGCATCGACGACGACGTTCGTGCCCGTGATGTCCGCGGGCATGAGGTCGGGCGTGAACTGGATCCGCGAGAAGCTCAGCTCCAGCGCGTCCGAAAGCGTCCGCACCAGCAACGTCTTGCCCAGCCCGGGCACGCCTTCCAGCAGCGCGTGGCCGCCGGCGAGCAGACAGGTCAACACCTCGTCGATCACCTCGCCATGCCCCACGATCACGCGGGAGATCTGCCCGGCAAGCCGATCGAAGTCGGCGGCGAACTCATCGACGGTACGCTGGAAGTCCTGGGTCGTTTCGCTCATGACAGTTTCATAGTGTACCGCGGGACCGCCGCCTGCAACAGGATTTGCCCAGCCGTAAGACGATCAAAGATGGCTGTCCGCCCCTGCAGCGTTTCCCCCAGCCCGCCCGGGCCTACAGGTCCAGTTCGAAAAAGCCTGCGGCGTTGGCGGTGGTCTGTTCGGCGAGCTGGTCTTCGGGCACCCCGCGGACCTCGGCCAGCCGACGGGCGACGTGCACGACGTTGGCCGGCTCGTTGGTCTTCATCTTGCGAACCGGTTCGGGCGAGAGGAACGGCGCGTCGGTCTCCACCATCAGCCGATCGGCCGGCACGAGAGCGGCCGACCGGCGGAGATCGTCGGTCTTCTTGAACGTCACGATACCCGAGAAGCTCACCATCGCCCCGGTGTCCAGCATGCGTCTGACGCCGTCACGGTCGGCCGTCACGGAATGGAAGGCAGCCCGCGTCGCGTCGAACCCGCTTTCGGCGAGAATCGCCAGCGTATCGTCGAGGGCTTCGCGCGTGTGGATGACGATTTTCTTGCCCCGCTGGTCGGCCAACTCCAGTTGGGCTGCGAAGACTCGCTGCTGGTCCTCGCGCGGGGAGAAGTCGTAGTGGTAGTCCAGCCCGATCTCGCCCAGCGCGACGTTCCGGTCCTTCTCCACGAGGTCGCCGATCTGCCGGAGGGTCTCGTCGTCGACGGTTTTCGCGTCGTGCGGGTGCACACCGGCCAGGCAGGTCACCTGCGGGTGGTCCCGCGCGATGCCCAGCGCTGCCTTGGACTCCGCCAGATCGGAGGCTGCGCAGACCATCGCGACGATGCCGGCCTCGAGGGCGCGTTGAATGGCGCCATCGGCGTCCTGCCGCAGTCGGCCATGACAGAGATGACAGTGAGTGTCGATGAGTTTCATGGTCTACCGGAAGGCGTCGGGATAGTGGGTAATGCTCGGCTCGCCGCCCGGGGGCAGGACGACGGAGACGATATCGAACCGCGTGGGGTGGTCCTGGGCGGCCGATCGTGCGGCGAGATAGTGGTTGGCGGCCTTGTGCAGCCGCCTCCGCTTGCCGGAGTCGACAGCGGAGGCGGGATCGATGTAACGGTCGGTGCGTCGGGTTTTGACTTCCACAAAGCAGATGGCCGATTCGCCCAGTTCGCCCTTCGTGGACGGGTCCAGGGCGACCAGGTCCAGCTCACCGCCGGGGCAACGGTAGTTGCGCGCGAGAATCTTCAAGCCGTTGCGCTTGAGATGGCGCCGGGCGAGCTTCTCGCCGCGCGGGCCCAGGGGCTGCTCGGGGCGGGTCTCCGGGCCGATCTTCGAGAACGGCCACACGGAGAGACTACTCCTGCCCGGAGGTTTCGGCCTGCGGCTCGACGGCCTCGGTCTTGCCGCCCTGCTGGGCAGCGGCAGCGGCTTCGGCGGCGAGGCGTTCCTTCTTGGTCATCACGCGCTTGTCCTTCACGCGGGTGGCCTTTCCGACACGCTTGCGGAGGTAGTTGAGCTTCGCCCGGCGGACGGAACCGCGGCGGACGATCTCCACGTCGGCAACCCGCGGGTTGTGCAGCGGGAAGGTACGCTCGACGCCCTGCCCGCCCACGATGCGCCGCACGCGGAACATCTCGGAAATGCCGCCACCCCGGCGGGCAATCACCGTGCCGGTGAACGCCTGGATGCGCTCCTTCTCGCCCTCGACGATGCGGTACTGCACACTCACCGTGTCGCCGATACCGAACTCAGGGACGTCCGTCTTGAGGCTGCCCTGTACCGCCTTGTTCATCAGTTCCTGACTCACCGTAGATCTCTCCCGTTCAAACCGCCGGGTCTGGGCCCGGGCCTGTCATGAATCGTGCTCGTCTCTGTATGCGTCCCACAGGTCGGGGCGACGCTCGCGCGTGCGCTGCTCGGCCTGCTCTTTCCGCCAGCGGGCGATTCGCCCATGGTCGCCGGAAAGCAGAACGTCCGGAACGCCCATCCCGCGATACTCCCGGGGGCGGGTGTACTGCGGATACTCCAGCAACCCGTCGGAGAAACTTTCTTCCTCGACGGACTCGTCTTTGCCCAATGCGCCGCTCTGCAGCCGAACGACCGCGTCGCTCAGCGCCATCGCGGCGACCTCCCCGCCCGAGAGCACGAAGTCTCCCAGCGAGATCTCCACGTCCGCCAGCGACCGGCGAACGCGTTCGTCGAATCCTTCATAGTGACCGGCGATGAGAATCAGTCTCGGCTGCTCGGCCAACCGGGCCACCCGTTTCTGCGTCAGCCGTTCGCCCTGTGGGCTCAGCAGCACGACCGTTCCGGGCGGATCGGGCTGGTGGCGCCGCACCGCGTCGACAGCGTCGAAGATGGGCTCGCACTTGAGCACCATTCCAACCCCGCCGCCATACGGCGTATCGTCCACCGTGCCGTAGCGATCGCGGGCGAAGGCGCGGATGTCGGTCCGGTGGATCTCCACCAGTCCGCGGTCCACTGCCCTTCCGACGATACTCGTGCGGACAAACGCCTCGAACAGATCCGGAAACAGCGTGAGGATGTCGATGCGCATTGCCATCGTCGTCGGGCGAGCCCGCCGCAGCGGACGTCCCTACGCCTCGGTCGTCTCAGCCGATGCCGTCGGGGCGGCCTCGGCCGATTCCTGGCCGCCGCCTTCGCCCGTGATGCCCACCTTCTTCAGAAGGTTCTGGACGGTCTCACTGGGCTGGGCGCCCACGCTGAGCCAGTACCGGATCCGCTCGGCATTGAGGTCCATGCGCTTCTCGGGGTCCGTCTCGACCGGATCGTACCAGCCCAATTCCTCGATCACGCGTCCGTCGCGCGGGGAACGCTGGTCCATCACGTTCAGCCGAAAGAACGCCCGATGACGCCTTCCAAACCGTTTCAGCCTCATTCGAACAGCCACTTGGTTCTCCCAAATCCTGCCCGGACGCCCAAGGGCGACGCGAGCGCATACCATGCTTCTGTCTCTACGCGAGAATCCGGTATTCTACCAACCTTGCCCGCCCATGCAACCCCTTTCCCGCCGGGATTTCGCCATTTCCAACGCCCGGGCGGATCCACCTCCGGGCGAGCCCCGAACCCGTCGGCTGTGTTGTATACGGTATACTGCACGAAGTCATCGGCAAACGCACAGCCGATCCATCACGAAGGGAGTACCGCATGCAATTCGCAACGCGATGGGCCATCGGGGTCGGGCTCGTCCTGGCCGCTGCCGGCTTCAGCTTCGCCCAGGACCCCGGGCGGGGCTGGTACGACGTGGACCTGCACCTGGAGGGGGCCCTCTGGGTACCCGGCGACGGAGGAATCTCGCTGAAATACCAGCCGGCCGACCTGCTGTTGCATCTGGGCGTGCACGACGGAACCTGGCGGGACTACGTCATTGGCTGGTCCGGCGAGCATCGCAATGACCGAGGCCTGGTGACCCCCGGCGAACGCCAACACAACCAGATGGACCACGAGGGGGATCTCAAAGCCACCACCGACCCCAACGGGTCGGCCGTCCTGCAGACCAGGATGACCATTCACGACGACCCGTGGGTTCGCGGGGGCAAGGCGAGCTACCGCATCGAGATCCGCCGGGACGGCAACAGCTACTCGGGCACCTTCACGGGCGTCTACCGCGGACGAGAAGTCGACGGCAAGGTCATCGGCCGACGGATGGGCTATCCCTGGCCCGCCCCGGTCAAGGGCATCACGCCCGTCAAGCCCAACGAGCATCCCAGGCTGTTGTTCCGCAAGAGCGACATCAAGGCCCTCCGCGCCCGCATGGAGACCGAGCAGGGCAAGGCGATTCTCGCCCGGCTGCGCCGGACACTCGGCGGCGGCGAGAGCATGCCTGCGCACTTCAGCAAGGCCAAACGCGCCTACGGCGGTGGCGGCAAACTGCCCATGGGCGCGTATACATTGTGGCATGGGATGGGGTTCGGGTTCCTCTATCAACTCACCGGCGAGCAGAAATACGCCGACCTGGCCAGGCGATGCGTGGACAAGGCGCTGGCCGGGACGCGCGATCGCGACCCGCGGTATGCGTGGGTTCGCCCGGGCGGAAAGCTGCGGGCAGGCTCGAGCTACGCCGCCATCGCGATGGCGTACGACCTCTGCTACGACGCCTGGGAGAGGGACTACCGCACGAAGCTGGCTGGGATGATCCAGGACAAGGTCTGGGTACCCGGCGAGATCGACTCTCGGCGCAAAGCCCTGAAGGAACCGGTCGACGTGGGCCTGGTCTTCAAGACCGGTGGCGGACAGCACAGCCCCTGGAGCAATCACTACGGGGCGTGGAACGGCGGGGGCGGATCGGCGATCCTGGCGATTCTCGGCGACGACGGGACCGACGACGAAATCACCACGCGGGCGCATCGCATCTTCCTGCGCCGGGCCAAGCGGGCCCTGCGCGTGGGGTACGGCGATGCAGCGTGGTTCTTTGAGGGGCATCACGGCGGGCGGCTGAGCAGCAATACCGGGCTGGTGACCTACATCAATCACCTGCGCACCAGCCAGGGGCTGGACCTGGTCGCCCGAAGGCCCGAGGCGCAATGGCTGGCCGGCAAGCATGTCTTCGAGATCGTTCGGCAAGGCGGCAAACTGGCGATTCCCGAACAGGGGATTTACGCCAACGGGCGGTTCGAGCGGGGCGGAATGAGCACCGGCGGCGACTTCGCCCGGGGCTTCGGCGTGGCGCCCGAGTGGCAGAAACCGGCGATCCTCTGGTTCTTCAACCACGTCATCGAGCCCGGCGACAGCAAGACCTACGACGCCATCCAATACCCGCATCACGCGGTGTTCGCGTATCTCTACTGGCCTGCGGACATCAAGGAGAAGAACCCCGCGGAGGTCATGGGCAAGTGGCTGCGCGACCCGAAGGCGCAGTACACCGTCTTCCGCAGCGGCTGGTCCGGAACAGACGACGACGTCATCGCGGCTGTCGAGCGGGGCACGGCGCGATTCGTGGGCATGGGACTCAAGAAGTCGGTCGGGGTGGCCGGCGGACGCGCCAAGAGCTTTCGCAAGATCGGCCCGGACACGTGCGTGATCGACTACGGCAGGGATACGCTCGTGGCGGACATGAACGGCCCGGGCGGCTCGCCGATTACCCTCGTGAGCATCCGGAACGCTCAGCCGGGCGGGCTGAAGGTCAATACGGATCGCGAACTCAGCGCTGCCGAGAAGGCGTTCATCGAGAAGCTCCGCCAGTCGGCCAAGCGACGACGCGAGAACCGACGGAACAACCCCCCTGCCGACCCGAAGCCGTTGAAGGAGGGACAGGCCGACGTGGTCGAGCGGGTGCGATACCTCGGCAGCGTGAAGTGCGAGATCGTAACGGTCAGCCGAGGACCGGCCCCCGAAGCCGTCGTTGAGGGGAAGGAAGGCGGCCAGGGCCTGCGAATCGGCAAGCTCATCATCCATATAAAGGATGCAGACGTCGTCGTTACGATCGATAAAGACGGCAAAGGTCCAGCAGACGGTCCAGACCGAACAGACTGACCGCCGCCATTCTCAGCCTACCCGCACAGGCACTTCGGGCACGGCGAGACTGTCTGTGGGAAATTCACCGAGAACGCGTGAATCCATGTCCAGACGGGGGATGCGCGCTGCCCGGGAACCGCCTGTCGGTGTTAAGATAGGTAAAGTTTAGTAGTGGTCGCGATTTTTTACGGGGGTTTGAGGGCGTTTTGCCGCCTTTTTCCCGCAGAGGTCGATAGGGGAAAACACCCATATTGGTCGATTTTCCTGGGGTTTACCCTGCTTCGAGCATCTTGGGGACCTGCCTCCTGCAACCGACGAGATGTGGGGGGTCGTCCCACGCATCTTTGCGCAACCCTCAGAAATCAGAGATCAATGCTATCTTACCCAGTTTAACATTCGTCCAGATCAGGGTCCCAAACTCTGAATACTCAGACAAGCTGCCTACGCTTTTGAGTGAAGCGCCCCGTTGAATGTACCCGGGCCTCAGGGCGATACTGAGAGCGTCAAGTCAGTATGATTGGCGAGCAGGCAAGTCTCCGACACTTCTGAAACAGGAAAAGAGGACGGTTCCATGAGTGCTAAACCAGCCAAAGCCTCAGCCGTGCAGCTGATTGACAACCATCTCCCCATCGCCCGCCAGATCGCCGCCCGTCTGAAGAGACGGTACACCTGGGTGAACATGGAAGACCTCTACAGCTATTCGCTGTTGGGGTTGACGATGGCCGCCAACGCTTACGATCCCACGCGTGGCGTTCCCTTCCCCAACTTCGCCTCGCAGAAAGCGATGTTCTGGGCCATCGACGAGATGCGCAAGGACAGCATTCTCAAGCGGCGCGGTGCGAAGAAGACCCCGCGGATGGTCTCGATGCACGACACGAACCCCGACACCGACCAGGGGACCTTCGAGATCGCCGACGAAGGCGCCGGCGAAGCCAAGGAAAAGCTCGAAGCCAAGGACCTCTGCTCGGCCTTGCTGGGTCAGCTCCGCATGCAGGACCGCGAGCTTCTGATCATGTACTACGGCCAGCAGTTGACCTTCAAGGAGATCGCGAAGGTCTTCTCCATCAGCGAATCGAGCGTCTGCCTGCGTCACAAGGCGCTGATCCAGAAGCTCCGCAAGATGGCCAACACGATGAACGCCGCCTAGGGGGCAAAACCGCGATTTTATCGCAGTGACGACCCCCTCGCTCCGATAGGAACCCGGAGCCCGCAGAAAGCACCCGATCGCCCTTTACCGGGTGATCTCTGCGCCCACAGCGGACACAACCGAACATGAAAACCGACCGACAGGCCGACAACATGACCCAGCTGACCCACGACCACAGCATCGAACTCGACCGCCCCGCCGCCCCTCGCACCAGCGGCTACGAGCAGTACTTCTGCGAGCACTGCCCGCCGAACCTGCCCATCGTCGGACGCTCCGAGGGAATGACCGAGTGCCTCCGCACGATCAAGCTGGTCGCCCAGAGCAACTGCAATCCGGTGCTCATCCTCGGCGAGACGGGAACGGGCAAGGAACTCGCTGCCCGGGCGATCCACGAGTGGCGCCACGCCGGCGAGACGTTCGTGGCCGTCAACTGCGCCGCGCTGACCGCCGGCCTGCTGGAGAGCGAACTGTTCGGCCACGTCAAGGGCTCCTTCACCGGCGCCGACCGCGACAAGGTCGGCCTGTTCGAACTCGCAGCCGACGGGACGATCTTCCTCGACGAGATCTCCGAGATGCCCCTCGAACTCCAGGCCAAGCTCCTCCGCGTTCTGCAGGAGCGCACCTTCCGTCGCGTCGGCGGAACCAAGGACCTCCACTGCAACGCCACCATTGTCGCCTCCAGCAACCGCGACCTGGCCGGCGAAGCGAAGGAAGGCACATTCCGCAAGGACCTCTTCTACCGCCTGGCGGTATTCCCCGTGAAGATCCCCTCGCTGAACTCCCAGCGACGCCGCGCGGACATCCCGCTGCTGGCGAAGTACTTCGTCGAGACCTCGAACATCACCTCGCGCGACGACCTGATGGGCCTGAGCGACTCGGCCCTTGACGAACTCACCGGGCACCATTGGCCCGGCAACGTCCGCGAACTCCGCAACGTCGTCGAACGCGCGATGATCATCGAGCAGACCACCGAGGTCACCCCCGCCAGCCTCATCATTCACCACGAGGATGACGACGACCTCGTGGACGATCGCCCCCGCACCAGCCCCGAGGATTTCTCGCTGGAGACAGCCGAGCGCGAGTTCATCATCCGCGCCCTGAAGGAAACCGGCTACCAGCGGACCCGCGCCGCCGACCTGCTGGGCATCTCGCGAGGCACGCTGCAGACCAAGCTCAAACGCTACGAGATCGACATACCCGCCTCGCCCAACGCCCGCACAAACCGAAAGTCGGCGTAACAGACCCCGCCGCTGCCTCGACGGTCATTTCGTCTTCCCTCTCCCCAGCCGCCCCTGCTGCGCGCCTGCCAAAGACTGCTCCCAACCGTTGCGGGCGCAACACCGAAGACGAAACAGAACAGAACATGGGCTGGAAGCCCATGCGACGCGCACGCCGGTGCCGTAGGG
>CAZFPT010000042.1:0-14102 GCA_964521005.1 uncultured Planctomycetaceae bacterium
ACGCCATTCATGCACGTCGGAACTTACCCGACAAGGAACTTCGCTACCATAGGACTCTCATAGTTAGAGCCGCCGTTTACCGGGGCTTAGGTCGTAAGCTTCACCGTGAGGCTAACCTACTTCCTTGACCTTCCGGCACCGGGCAGGCGTCAGTCTCTATACATCCTCTTACGAGTTAGCAGAGACCTGTGTTTTTGATAAACAGTCGCCAGAGCCATTTCTCTGCGCCCTCCTGGTCACCTACAGAATTGCAGGGCCAGGGAGGGACCCCTTATCCCAAAGTTACGGGGTCAATTTGCCTAGTTCCTTAACAGCAGTTCTCTCGAGCGCCTTAGGATTCTCTCCTCACCTACCTGTGTCAGTTTTAGTACGGGCACGCGCAACGTCCACACGGAGCTTTTCTCGACATACACGCCATACACTTCAGGAACAAATTGCCCTCGAGCCATACCGTTTCCGGTACAGCTACCACCACGTCCAATCGGTGGATGTACTTTGTGTATGCGTCATCCGGCTTCAACCGTTACGCATGGTGCAGGAATATTAACCTGCTGTCCATCGTCTACGCCTTTCGGCCTCGACTTAGGTCCGACTAACCCTGGGCGGATTTACCTTCCCCAGGAAACCTTAGGTTTTCGGCGAACAGGATTTTCACCTGTTTTATCGTTACTCATACCGGCATTCTCACTAGCTGCCACTCCACGGCTCCTTGCGGTACCGCTTCGTCGCCGACAGCTACGCTCCTCTACCATCCAATAGGATCCACGGCTTCGGTATCATGCTTAGTCCCGATCATTATCGGCGCTGGGTTGCTCGACCAGTAAGCTATTACGCACTTTTTAAATGGTGGCTGCTTCTAAGCCAACATCCTAGCTGTCACTGCAATCCAACTTCCTTAGTCACTTAGCATGAATTAGGGACCTTAGCCGGTGGTCTGGGTTGTTTCCCTTTTGACCACGAAGGTTATCCCCCGCAGTCTGACTCCCGAGATAATCGTTGCGGTATTCGGAGTTTGGTTGAAGGAGGTAGGCGGGAAGCCCCCTCGTTTCATCCAGTGCTCTACCCCCGCAACGTAGTGGCTCGAGGCTAGCCCTAAAGCTATTTCGAGGAGAACCAGATATCTGCGAGTTTGATTAGACTTTCACTCCTCCCCACAGGTCATCCCCTAACTTTTCAACGTTAGTGGGTTCGGTCCTCCGCATCCTTTTACGGATGCTTCAACCTGCCCATGGGTAGATCACTCGCTTTCGGGTCTACAGCATACGACGTTCGCCCTATTCAGACTCGCTTTCGCTTCGGCTCCGCGCCGGAGACGCTTAACCTGCCGTATACCGTAACTCGCCGGTTCATTATGCAAAAGGCACGCCGTCACCCATTCCCAAAAAGGGCATAGGGCTCCGACTATTTGTAGGTACATGGTTTCAGGTACTTTTAACTCCCCTTATAGGGGTGCTTTTCACCTTTCAGTCGCCCTACTTTTTCACTATCGGTCGTGATGGAGTACTTAGCCTTGGAGGGTGGACCCCCCAGCTTCACACGGGGTTTCACGGGCACCGTGTTACTCTGGAACCTCGACCGTAACGGAGGGTATTGGGTGCGCCTACGGGACTGTCACCCTGTATTGTGTGCCTTTCCAGACACTTCGGCTACCGCTACCTTTGTAACTCCTGATCGAGGCCCGCAACCCCGGACCGAAGTCCGGTTTGGGCTATTCCGCTTTCGCTCGCCGCTACTTGCGGAGTCTCTGTTGATTTCCTTTCCTGCGGCTACTTAGATGTTTCAGTTCACCGCGTTGACCTCGACGGTCTATGCATTCAACCGCCGATATCGCCATTTATCTGCTTGCACAGTGACGATGGGTTGCCCCATTCGGGAATCCCGGGATCAAAGCTAGTTTGACAGCTTCCCCGGGCTTATCGCAGCCTACCACGCCCTTCATCGTCTCATCACGCCAAGGCATCCGCCATGTACCCTTAGTAGCTTGATCACATTTGTCGAGGACCCGCGAGGACCCCGACGCTGTCTCAAGCCTTCCTAAGACACGTCAATAAAACCTTGAGTGTTTCAACTATCCCTATGCACTTGTCAAAGAGCCACAACATCTTCGCCCGCCGGCCCGATCGGCCTTGGGGGCTCGCCTTGACGCTCTCGTTGCCGAAAGGCCAAGGACGGAAGATTGTATCCAGTCCAACGATTGCTGCAAGCGTTTTGTTCGGATTTTCTTAAAATTCTCTCCGACGCCGCTTCAATCGCGTCTGTATCGTGTAACTTCAGCACGGACAATGTCTTGCCACCATGCCACCAAAGGTGGCTTCCTGGAGACGACCGGGCTCGAACCGGCAACCCCCAGCTTGCAAAGCTGGTGCTCTCCCAATTGAGCTACGTCCCCGGCCATCGTCGACCGTCGCAATCGACGGCCAGGCCAGGAACCGCCGCTCGCATGTCAATGGGCCTGGTTGGATTCGAACCAACGACCTCACCCTTATCAGGGGTGCGCTCTAACCAACTGAGCTACAAGCCCGTCATCTGCTGATCGGGCCTGCCCGCCCAGCCGGAGTGCGTTCCACCCTCCCGCTGCGGCCTGGCACACCCGCGTGTTGGCCGGTGCGACGGTCCGCCAGGGAATCGTGGCGGTTCCATCCGTCCCGGTCCGTGCTGGCTCTCTGTGTTTGTCAATCAGCTTGCTGCCCGGTTCAATCAACCCGGCAGTCCATCAAAAAAGGCCACCGAAGCGGCGGCCCGGGAGACAGACAGAAATACTCCTGTCACTCGTCGACCGGCCACCCTCCAACGCGCTGTGCAAGAACCATACGCTCTTCTCTCACGCTCGTGCCTTCTTGATCCCGCCCGTCAGACGTGCTCTCGCTCGTCAGGGCGGACTTAGCATCGTAACAAATGGGCACCCCCGGTCAACAGTCCTTTCGGCAGAAAAACACTTTTTCTTCACCGCCGAATTTCCGCCGCCCCCTGCCGCTACCGTAAGCTCCATTCAGGGAACGACTTACAACACGCGCTCCGCTTCGAGCAACCCCCGCCTCACTCAGCGTTTCCGTTGCTTGCGGCGCTTGCGCCGCTCTTTCTTGGACACCTGCGACTTCTTGCGGCTGGAACGCTGCTTGACCTTTCCGGGCATGGCACCGCCGGCGCCCATCTGACCCATGCTCTGGGCGAACTTCATCCGCTCGCGCATGCCCATCCCGGACATCTGCTTCATCATGTTGGCCGCCATCGAGAAGCTCTTGACCAGCCCCGAGACGTCCTTGGTCTCCGTGCCGGACCCGGCGGCAATGCGTCGTCGACGGGAGGCCTCGATCACGTCGGGGTTCGCCCGCTCCTGCTTCGTCATCGACTGAATAATCGCTTCCATCTGCTTGATTTCGCCGCCGTCCATCTGCATCTGGTCCATCGCCGACCCCATGCCCGGAATGAGCTTGAGGATCTGCTTCATGGGTCCCATTTTCTGCATCTGGCGCATCTGCACGAGGAAGTCGTCCAGCGTGAACGACCCCTTCGCCATCTTCTCCTGCATCTGGGCGGCCTGCTCGGCGTCGAACTGCTCCTGGGCCTTTTCCACGAGCGTTACCACGTCGCCCATGCCCAGAATCCGCCCGGCCATCCGGTCGGCGTGGAACTCTTCGAGGTCTTCGAGCTTCTCACCGACGCCGATGAATTTGATCGGCTTGCCGGTGACTTTCTTGACGCTCAAAGCCGCCCCGCCGCGGGCGTCCGAGTCGAACTTCGTGAGAATCACGCCGTCCAGTTCCAGCCGTTGGTTGAACTCCCGGGCGGAGTTCACCGCGTCCTGACCGGTCATGGCGTCGCAGACGAGGTAAATCTGGTGAGGCTTGGCGGTTGTGGCGATATCCTCGGCCTGCTTCATCATCTCTTCGTCGATATGCAACCGACCGGCGGTGTCGATGATGACCACGTCCCGCCCGGTGCTTTCGGCGTGGATGAGCGACTTGCGGGCCACCTTGACGGGGTTCTTCTCGCCCTCGATCCGGAAGCACTCGGCCCCGGCCTGGTCGGCGACGATCTCCAACTGATCGACGGCCGCCGGGCGCTGAAGGTCGCACGCCACCAGCAGCGGGCGCTTGCCCTTCTTGATCAGATACTTCGCTAACTTACCGCAGTGGGTGGTCTTACCCGAGCCCTGCAGGCCGGCCATCATGATGATCGTCGGGGGCGGCGAGACGAAGTAGATCTGCGAATCCACCGGGCCCATGAGGTTCACGAGCTCGTCGTGGACGATCTTGACCATCACCTCGCCGGGCTTGAGCGACTGGATCACCTCTTGGCCGAGCGCCTTTTCGGTGACCTCGTTGCAGAAGTCCTTGACGACCTCGTAGTGAACGTCCGCCTCCAGCAGCGCGGTGCGGACCTCTCGCATCGCCTCACGGACGTTGCTCTCGCTGATGCGACCCCGGCCTGACATCTTCCGGAAGACATCGCTGAATTTCTCTGTGAGTGCTTCGAACATAGTCGTTTCACTCTATCACATCACCACACGCGAGGAAAGCATCATGCCATGGAAACGCTTCACCCCTGTGGCGAACCGGGTACCCCCTTGCCGCTGCGAGACCTGCGCCCCCGCCGGGCCGCCCGGCGCACAGCGTCCTTCGCGGATCGTGGGCGCTTACTTATGTCCCCCCATCGAAGCGCCGATACGGAAGGTGCAAGGGAGCCAATCGAGGACGCCATGCGGAAACCCGGACTGCCGACCATTCTGCCCGCCGTTGTGGGCGCAGTCCTTGTGCTGGGAATGCACTGCTTTCAGACGAGCATTCTCGCCCAGGACACGCGCCGACCGGCAATCGCCGACGTCTCATGGAGACGCCCGGACGGTGGCGAATCGGCCCGTCGACCCGCATTGGCCGCCGCACCGCCCGAACCGGCGGCGCCCACGGCGTCCGACGCCCTGCCCCCAGAACCATATGCCGCCTCGCTGCGGATGGAGGGAGACAGCGACGGTGGAGATGCAACGGATCTGCCGTACGATCCGATCTCGCCGACGGACCCCGTCGAAGCGCCCGCCACGGCGGTGATCGCATCGCGGCAGACGCCGGCGACCCCATGGGCCCAGCAGGCGGAGCCAGCGCCCCGCCGCACGCCCAGAGAGGCCGATATGTCCGTGCCAGCACCCGCTGTGGAGGGACGGGTGCTGGCGGGCTCGGCCGCCGTGCCACCCGCCCCGGCAGCGACGCCCTATCGACCGATCGACCCCGTCGCTCAACACCCCACCGAAACACCGGAACCGCCGGACCTGGCCTTGACCGACGTACCCGCCGACGAGCCCATGGCCGAGGCCGACCCGATCGCCGCGATCGCGCCCGTCGACCCGCTGCCCGCCCCCAGCTCAGACGCACCGGCGCCCCGGCCGCTGGTCGAGACGCCGCGCCGCCAACCGTCGCCCCGGCCCCATCGACCCACGCCGGCGCCCACGCCCGGCATCGCCGCCGCCGCGCCCGATCTGCCCGTCATCGCCGCCCGCCAACCCAGGCCCATGGTGATCCGACCGATCCAGCCGACCGACCCCGTCGAAGCCTCTATCGACGACGCCCAAGAACTCACCGCCGCCCCCGTCGAGGACGATGCGACCCAGACCTCCCGTCCGGTGCGAACGCTCACGCCGAACGCCCCGTCGGTTGCACCGTCTCGCCCGGCGATGGTCCAGGCCCGGACCGACCAGACGCCACGCGACGAGATCAGTCGAATCGAGCCGGTGGTGATCGCCGCTCCAGCCCCGGTGGCGGTGGACGTCCCTGCCGCCGAGATGCAGCCGGATCAGCCCGAAGTGCTTGCCAGCGTCGACCCGCGCCAGGAGGCCTCCCCGACCACGGAAGATCGCCCCCAGGCCCCGACCACAAGAGAGAATGACGACGCCAAGCCCGAACCGGTCGTGATCCGCCAGCGCCCCGCCCGGCAAGCTGACGACGCCCAGGCCAAGCACCCCACGAAGGACCGGAACCTGATGCTGATGATGGCCCTGCAGGACCCGGACAAGTACGTTCGCAAGTGGGCAGCCGAGATGCTCGGAGGAACCGGCGACAAGCGGGCCGTCAAACCGCTGATCCGTCGACTGGGCGACAGCGACTGGTGGGTCCGCCGCGCCGCGATGTACTCGCTGATGCAACTGGACGACGACGCTGCCGTCAAACCGATCACCAACCTCCTTCGCAAGGGACACTGGAAGGACCGGCAGGTAGCCGCCATTGTGCTGGGCAAGATGAAGGCCGAGTCCGCCATTCCCGCACTGATGGTGCAACTGGGCAGCGGGGACGACCGCGTTCGGGTCGCCTGTGCCGCCGCCCTCGGGCAACTCGGCTCGACCAAGGCTGTCTCCGCGCTGCAGAAAGCCATGCGCGACGACGACAAGGCCGTCCGATTGGCTGCAAAACGCGCCCTGAAGCGGATCGCCGAATCGAAAGTGGTCAGCAGATAGCCCTACTCAGTGCTGTTGGAACAGGCAGGTCTGCCCTTCTTCTTACTTCTCTGCCGTCGCCCCAGTTCATGTTTCGCAGCTCTCCTGCGGCTGGACATGATTCGCCCTGCTCTCTATCATCACCGCGATGGCGGAACCCAGGACCATTCTCGGCCTTCGTGTGGGTCCCTCGTTCGACGGGGTGGACGCCGCCCTCCTCCGGCCAACAGGCGAGTCGACGGCGGGGACCTTCTCGCTGATCGGTTCGCTGCAACGCCCCCTGCCTGAGACTCTCTCAGCCGACCTGCAAAACGACAGCACCACCGACGACGTGCAGCGTGCCTTGGCCGAGGAGTTGCTCGCCGCCGCCCTGGCGACCCGGAAGCTGGGCAGCAAGCCGGGCCCGCCTGGTCTGGTCGGTCTGGAAACGGACCTCCCCTGCCCCGCTGAGCCCGGGCTGGCTGCTTTGGCCAACGAGTTGGGCGTTCCGTGCGTCGGTGGGTTTGCCGCGTGCGACCGCGCGGCAGGAGGCTTGGGCGGACGCGGCGCGCTGGCGTGGGGGGTGATGAAGCTTCTGGGTGATGACCGGCTCAGCCGCGTGGTTGTGCAGTTGGGATCGGCCGCCCATCTGACGTTCATCCCGGCCGATGCCCAAAGCGGAGACGTCGCGAGTTTCGACGTGGCCCCGGCGTGCTGCTGGCTGGACGAGACCTCCCGCGACCTGCTGGAGACGCCCTTCGACCGCGACGGGGCCGCCGCATCGAAAGGTCGACCGGCCGGCCAACTGGTACACCAGCTCCTCCACGAGGTCTGGTCGCGAACCGAAGGGCCGGCCAACCTGGACCCGCGGGAGTGGTCGCGGCGATACGGTCCCCGCGCAGCCGCCCTGGCCGAGAGAGCGAACGTCACCGGCGAGAACCTCCTGGCCACGCTGGTCGAAGCGACGGCAGCGGCGATCGAGTCGGCCATCGCCTCGCTCACGGAACGGCCTCACCAGGTGATCCTTGCCGGCGGGGGAGCGCTGAACATCCATCTCGCCTCGCGGATCCGCGCCCGGCTGAGCCCGTCGAGCACCATCGCCGCCGACAGATTGGGCATCCCCGCCCGGGCCGTCGCCTCGGCAGCGGTCGGCGTGTTGGCGGCAGCAAGGCTGGACGGGACCTCCGCCCACTGCCCCGCGGCCACCGGCGCCCGGGCGCGCGCCGTGCTGGGAACCCTTGCCCAGCCGCGAGAGGCGTACTGAGATGCAGAGAGCGCAGAGCAGTGAGGCCAAGGCCGTACCAAGGAGACTGCATGATTCCCGATGACCAGGACAACTCGGTCCAGCGTGTGATCATCATCGCCGGTCCCAACGGAGCTGGAAAGACCACCTTCGCCCGGGAGTTCCTTCCCGCCGAAGGACAATGCCCGACGTTCATAAACGCCGATCTGATTGCGGCGGGTCTCTCGCCATTCAGTCCGTATCTGGCGGCCGTTGAGGCCTCAGGACTGATGCTGGAACGTGTCCGTCAGATGGTCTCTGATAGACGGAACTTCGCTATAGAAACGACACTTTCGGGCAAGGCCTATCTTGCGATGATCGATCAATGGAGACGTTTCGGATACCAGGTCGAGCTCCTTTTCCTCAGATTGCCCTCATCGGATCTGGCCGTGGAGCGGGTGCGCCAGCGAGTCGCCCAAGGGGGGCATCACGTTCCGGAGACAGATATTCGTCGCCGATTCCATCGAGGTATGATAAACTTCGAGACGAAGTATCGGTCGATTGTGGATGTGTGGCAGGTTTACGACGCGAGCAGATGGCCTCCGATCCTGATCGATCAAGGTGCGAACCCATGATCCGACACAGCGATAGACACCGTTTCCTGGATGGCAGCCGATCGGCCATGATGCGTGCAGCCCAACGCGCTGCACGCCAAGCCAAGGAACACAAACAACCCCTGCTGCTGTGGAGCGATGGTCACGTGGTCCGAGTTGACCCGGATGCCCTGCCCGAGCTACCTGAACAGGCCCCTCTGCAGGAGTAACCCAACGGCTTGCCAAGCCGCCTTCCGCCAATGGTTCGCCGGCCCAGGAGCCCCCCGTGATTGCGAGTCACCCTGCTGCGGTGGGGAACCAGCGGGTCCACAGATCCGGCAGGAGGAGGGTCACAGGCTCGACGTACGTGACCAACGCCAGCGCGACGAGCATGGCTGCGTAGAACGGCAGCATCGGACGGATCATCCGCGTGAGGGGCACCTTCGAGAGCCCGCACCCCACAAACAGACAGTTGCCCACCGGCGGCGTGCACAGCCCGATGCAGAGGTTCGTCAGCAGGAGGATGCCGAAATGCACCGGATGCACGCCGTATTCGACCGCGACCGGCAGGAACAGCGGTGTGAAGATCAGCACCGCCGGCGTCATGTCCAGGAACGTCCCGAACACCAGCAGCACGGCGTTGAGCACCAGCAGGAAGACGATGCGATTGTCCGTGACCGCCTGACAGAGCTCCAGGAGCTGACGGTCGATTCCCTGGTTGATGAAGACGAACTTCATGGCGTTGCTCGCGGCGATCAGGAAGAACACCACGCCGGTGGTGACGACGGCTTCGCGGAGGATGACGGGCACTTTACGGGCGGGAAGCTCGCGGTAGATGAGCACGCCCACGATCAGGGCACAGACCACGGCGACCGCGGCGCTGTCGGCGGCCGTCATGAACCCGAAGAGGATGCCCCCGAGGATGATTACCAGTACGCCCAGGGCGAGCACCGACCGTCCCAGCGCGCGTCCGACCGCCCCCAGACCGTCCCACGAGCCCTTCGGGTAGCCCCGACGCCACGCCAGCAGACCTGTCGCGGCCATCAGCATCACGCCGATGAGCACACCGGGGACCAGCCCGGCCAGGAACATCGAACTGATGCCCAGCGAGAGGTCCTCGTAGGTCCCGGGCGGGGCGGCCATCCCGCCGGCGACCACCGCGAAGAGAATCATCACGTTCGAAGGCGGAATGATCAGCCCGATGGTGGAGCTGGAGACGGTGACGGCTGTGGCGAATTCGGTATCGTAGCCTTCCTCTTCCATGAGGGGGATGAGGATGGACCCGATGGACGAGACGTCCGCCACGGCCGAGCCGGACACGCCCCCGAAGAACATGCTCGCCATGACGTTGACGTAGCCGGTCCCGCCGCGGACCCAGCCGATGAGGCTGTGCGACAGGTCGATCAGGCGCCGGGCGATGCCCCCCTGCCCCATGATGCGCCCGGCGAGGATGAAGAACGGAATCGCGATCAGCGCGATCTTGCCGACCCCGCCGGTCATGTCGGTCAGCAGGCCGTAGAGGGTCTTCGAGCCGAACGGATCGGGGATGGCGGCGTAGCCGACGAAGCTGGCGATGGCGATGGCGAAGGCCACCGGCATGCGAATCAGCAGGAGCACGACGAAGACGATGGCCATCCACGCAAACGGGCTCACGGTTTGCCCTCGCCTGCGGTCGCCGCCGGCGCGGTCGAGGCGTCCGAGGCGTCGGGGACCTCGTCGGCCGGGGAGGCTTCACTCTCGCGCGGGGACAGGAGCTTCTCGACGGCGAACACGGCAAAGAGCACGCCGGCCAACGGATAGCACAGATAGAACGGCCAACGGGGAATCGCCAGCGTGTCCAGCCGACCCCCGTCGGCGGCGGTGGCCTGGACGTACGCCAACCCGCAGACGGCAAAGTACACCCCGAACACCCCGATCAGTACCCAGTCGATCGTCTCGACGACCCGTCGAACCCGTCTGGGAAACAGGCGAGTCAGGGCGTCGACACCCTGGTGAGCGCCGGCCCGCAGCGCGAGGGCAGCCCCGAGCGCAGCGAGCTGGATGAGCCCCAGTTGAGCGATTTCTTCCAGCCAGAGCACCTGTCCGCGCCACCCGGCGGCGTTCTGGACGGCGCTGTAGGTGAGCATGCCGACCATACACACCAGGATCGCCCCGGCGAGGATCTCGATCGCCCGGGCGACCCAGCCGGCCAGGCGATGGAGCCCGCGACCCGCTACCGAGATCGGCTTACCTCGACCCGTCATTTCACCTCGCGCAGGCGACGGACCCATTCCTTCTTCCAGTCGGGCAGTGTCTCGTACACCGGCTGAACGGCCCGCTGGAACGGCTCGACGGTTTCCGGATCGGTGAAGGTCACGCCCTTGTCTTCGAGCTTCTTCTTGAGCTCGCTGGTGGTCTGGTCCCAGAGAGTAAACTGGTAGTCTGCCGACTCATCGGCGGCGGTCTGCAGGACGTCCTGCTCTTCGGGGCTCAGCGACCGCCAGGCCTTGAGATTCATCACCAGGACGTCCGGCGCCCGGGAATGGCCGTCCGCGAAGAAATGGGGGCAGCTGCGGTAGTGCTCCTCGGTCTCGTAGCTGGGGATATTGTTCTCGGCGGCGGTGACGAGCTGACCCTTCTCCAGGGCCTGGGTAAGCTCCGCGCCGAACGGAATGCTCACGGGGACGGCCCCCAGGGCCCGCATGGTGGCGATCATCGTCGGGCTGTTCTGCACGCGGATCTTGAGCCCCTGCAGGTCGCCGATACCCTCGATGGGCTCACGAGCGTAGAAGCTCCGTGCCCCGGCGTCGTAGTAGACCAGCCCCTTGAGCCCCTGCTCCTGGAGCTTGCCGAGAATCTCGCGGGCGGGTCGGCTTCGCAGGGCCTTTTCGTAGTGCTCCTCGCCGCGGAACAGCCAGGGAAGCGTGAATACCCCCATCGCCGGCGTGACGGATTCCAGGGCGTTGGAGGAAACCTTGGTCATCTGGATCTGCCCGGACTGGACCTTCTCGATGAGTTCCTTCTCCGCGCCAAGCTGGGCGGAATGACGGATGTCAATGGTCAGCTTCCCGTCGGTGCGGTCGTTCACCAGCTCGGCCATCCGAACCATCGCCTTGTGGACGGGGTGGCGGTCGGTCAGCACGTGGGCAAGCTTGATTTCCCGGTCCTGGTCGCTGCCTCCATCACAGCCGACCAGCCCCACAGCTGCGAGCGTCAAGAGTAGAAGGATCGCCTGCGCCGGCAAACGTGAACGCATCATATTGGATCTCCTGGAGTTGTGGACCTGGTCGACGACTCCACCGGCCGACCGGGCCGCGTGGGCGGATTATAGGCCACCGATGGTACGTTTCGCAAGCGATCTCGAACGTGCGGAATCGTTGCATGAGTCGGGCCCGACCGGTAGAATGCGCCCTCTGATAATCTCTCGATACATCAACCCAAGGAGACAACGTGTTCGAGCACTTTACCGACCATGCCCGCCGGGCCCTGCAGCTGGAGGGCATGGAAGCCAATCGTATGCATCATTCGTACCTCGGGACCGAGCACCTGCTGCTGGGCCTGCTGCGGGAACCGGAAGGTCATGGCCATCGGGCGATGGAGGCCCTCGGGCTGGACCTGCGTCGTGTGCGGTCTGCCGTCAGAAAGGTCGCCCAGAAGGGCCCGGACACCGAAGTTCCGGACGGCATCCACCTGACCGAGCATTTCAAGAACGTCATGCAGGTCGCCGTTGACGAGGCCCGCGCGCTGAACTCCAGCGAAGTGGGCACCGAGCACCTCATGCTCGCCCTGCTTCAGGAGAGCGACGGCGTGGCCATCAAGGCACTGACCCGCCTGAAAGTCAAACCCCAGGACGTCCGCGATCAGATCATCCGCATGCTGGAAGAAGAAGGCGCCGCCGCCTGAATGCGCCACCCCGGCAAAACCCCGCTGGCCAAGGATTCTCCATGAGCGACAAACCGAATGTTCTGATCCTGATGGCCGACCAGCTCCGCGCCGACGCGCTGGGCTGTTACGGCAACGATGTCTGCCGGACGCCGAATATCGACGCCTTGGCCCGAAGCGGCGTGCTGTTCGAAAACTCCTTCACACCCAACCCCATCTGCGTCCCGGCGAGGGCGAGCATCACCACGGGCAACTACTCACACCGCGCCACCGGCTGCAAGGAAAACAAAGGCTGCATCCACGACGATCAGCCCAAGCTCGCCGAGCATTTCAGCCGGTGCGGCTATCGGACCTACGCCCTGGGCAAGCTGCACTACGTGCCCTACGCCTCGCCCGATCAACCCCGCCTGGTCCACGGGTTCGACGTGTGGGATTCCTGCGAGAGCGGCCGCATTCTGCAGCAATACGACTACGCCGGACGGCAACGAGGCCTGGAGGACTACTTCGACTACCTCCACGACGTGGGGTGGCATGGGTTTACGCGGGCCCACGGAATCGGCAACAACGACGTGCGCCCCTGCCCCTCGCCGCTGCCTGAAGAGCACCAGATCGACGCCTGGGTCGCCAGCCGAACGCTCACACGCCTGCGCGAACACCAGGCCGCCACGCCCGATCAGCCGTTTCTGGCGTTGGGCAGCTTTCCCAAGCCCCACTCGCCGTACGACCCGCCGGCACGACTGGCACAGATGTACGATCCACGCGACGTGCCTGCCCCCTTCGGCGACGTCGAGATGCTCGCCACCCGCAATCCGACCATCGAGCAGATCCGCCAGACCCACGCGATCAAACAGCTCAGCCCCGAGGCGATCCGCGTGATCCGGGCGTACTACTACGGACTGGTGACGTTCCAGGACGAACAGGTCGGGCGCGTCCTGGCGGGCCTGGAGGAGATGGGACTCGCGGAGAACACCATCGTGCTGTACATCGCCGACCACGGCGACCTGCTTGGCGATTTCGGCGGGTTCTTCAAGTGCAACTTCCTGGAAGGCTCGCTCCGCGTGCCCATCATCCTGCGGGCGCCGGGGCTGCCCGCCGACCAGCGACGCGGCCAACTGGCAGGGCTGCAGGACATCCTGCCGACGCTGGCGACGCTCACGGGCTGTGAGCTGGACCAGGATGTCGACGGGATGGACATGACCCCTTGGGCCAGCGACGCCGAAGCCGCCGGCAGAGATCTGTACTACGCCCAGTGTCATGAAAGTCCGCGCCAGTCGGCCATGGTCACCGATGGCCGATGGAAGTACTGCTGGCAGGAAACCGGCGGCGTCGAAGAACTCTACGACCTCCGCGAAGACCCCCACGAGCTGAACAATCTCGCCTTGGCCGACGGAACGAACCAGACCCTCGCCGAGTGGCGAGCCCGCCTGATCGCCGAGGCGAAACGCTACGGCGACAAGGCCCTGCTGACCGAGGACGCATCCCAGCTGCGCACCAGCCCGCTGGACCGCGACGCCATCCGCAAAGCCGGTATCGGCGGGATGGGCTGGCGGTGGTACTGATCCGCAACCGTTGCCAGACCATGAAGACCCCCCCGATGAGGGGACCGGGCCTGTGCCGTTTCGGGCGAGCCCAAACCAAAGGGTGCCCGGGCCTGTGCCGTTTTGAGCGAGCCCAAACCAAAGGGTGCCCGGGCCTGTGCCGTTTTGAGCGAGCTTGCGAGGGAGGAACGGAGCAGCCCGGCCGCCACGATGCTCCAACCGAAGCTTCAAATGCAATCCGAACCAGCCGGGTTGCTCAGCTCGCTTAGGCTCGCTGCACAACTCCGGGCACCCATGGTTCACGCTGCACAACGCCGGGCACGCATGATTGCCGGCCCAAGAGGCCTACCGTTCCGCAACCGTTGCCTTTTCCCCTCACAGTCGGGGCGGTGAACTGCCGACATGGAAAGCGGACCGGGCCGTGGACGGGAGACAGGGATGAACTCGCAGATCACCGAAACCGTCGGATTTCTCAGCCGTTGGGCGCT
>CAZFPT010000042.1:14202-22663 GCA_964521005.1 uncultured Planctomycetaceae bacterium
CAGGGATGAACTCGCAGATCACCGAAACCGTCGGATTTCTCAGCCGTTGGGCGCTGCTTGCGCTGGCGGCGGGGATGCTGCTGACGACGGCTGTTCTGATGGGCTCGTCGGTGAGCGAACTCGGCCAGGGCCCGCAACTGGAGTTGGTCATCCCCGATGCGCTGGTCAGTCAGGATCTCCGCTACGCCGTTCGAGGCCGATCCATTCCACGCGTCAAATCCCTGGCGATCCGCGGAATCGTCTCCGACCGGCAGGGACGTCTGCAGATAGCCTGGAGCGGAACGGACGGCTACTGCTACCTGGGCGGCAAGGCCGTTGATCTCGGCGTGGTCCGGCGGAAATACGCTCCCCTGCCGTTCGGCCGACTGGCGCTGACCTCGGCGAGTCCGCAGGTGCGTACCATCCCCGCCGAGGCGCCGGTTACGCTGGTGGACACGCGTCTGCTGGGCAGCTCGCCCGAAGACATCGGCCGGGGTGCCCAGAGATGGAACGAGGTCCTTTCCGGCGAGACGACGTTGGCGTACGTCTTCCTCGGCGAGCTGAACGCCTACAACGCCGCCCGCCGAGCCCTTCGCCAGGTCAGCGACGCTCCGTTGCTGATGAACGTCCGATCGCCGGGAGAGTGGAAGGCGGGCTTCGCCTATGCGCTGAAGTACGTCCGACGGACCCCCCGCAGCCACATTCGCGTGATCACCGCGGATGCGGGCGTGGCGATGTGGGCAGCCAGGAAGGGCTGTCGCGTGCACATGATCGGCCCGTCGGGATCAATCGTATCGCCGCCGAAGAACCTCCGCCTGCATTCCGATATGCAAATGTTTGGAGAATCCTTGTCCGAGGGGGCGATGAATCAGTAGGATGGCGAGGCAACCAGCGAGACTTCAACTCCCGGGGAGACACGCATGAGCGCAGCGACACGGAGGTCCATCTTCACCCTCGGCCTGATCGCCACAGCCGCGGCGGCCGTCGGATGCCAGCAAACGCCGGCCGAGACGTATCTCGACCTGCCCCAGCCACAGTTCGCCCACCACACCCTCTCGCCCGACAGCGAGCCGATCGTGCTGCCCTCTGCGGTGGAGCCGGTGTCCCACCAGGAGGCCGTCCATTCGCTCGGGCGTCCGGAGTGGAAGGCCAAGGGGCCCCAGCGCAAGTGGACCTATATCGTGATTCACCACAGCGCGACCACCTGCGGGAACGCGAAAATCTTCGACCGGGCCCACCGCGGGCGGGGCTGGGACGAGTTGGGCTACCACTTCGTGCTGTGCAACGGAAACGGCGGAGCCGACGGACTGGTTCAGGTCGGCAGCCGATGGCGGAAACAGAAGTGGGGCGCTCACTGCGGCGGCACGCCGGACAACGAGTACAACAACCACGGAATCGGGGTCTGCCTGGTGGGTACCTTCACCGACAAGCTCCCCTCGCGACGGCAACTGGCTTCACTGGAAGAGCTCGTGACCTACCTGGCGGCGAAGTACGACATCCCCGCCCGCAACGTCATCGGCCATCACGATGCACCCAACGCCGCCACCTCCTGCCCCGGCGGCGCACTGAAGCAGTACATCGTCCGCACGCTCCGCGCGAAGGTCTCGGGCACGGACGTAGCTGCCTCGAACTGACCGTCTCACGCCGGATCAAAAGGGGGCTTCAACGATACTTCGGGTGCCACCGGCGTCTCCGCACGCCGGTGCTTTGGGATCCCATCCAACCCGGCGTTGGCACGCCGGGCTTCCTCGTCGATCGTCAATCCGGTTAATGCGCGGACACTCCCATACCCGGCAAGGCCGTAGGGCTCGCAACTTGTTGCGGGCGCGATCGCAGGTCGATGCGGGACGAGACTTTCAGACCCCTTCCTGAGTCCGGAAGGTGGGCACAAGTGCCCACCCTACCAGGCGGCTTACCCCCACGGTTCGCGGAACCCTTCGGCAAGCTCCCGGCAGGCTCCAGATGGGGCTTCAACGTCGCACGGCCTACCCCGCCGGGCCTACTTAAGCATCACCGGTCCATTGCCCATGGCAGGGACGGCGAACATCTCCGTCACCTCAACCGGCGAGGGCGTGGAGCTCTGCACGGAGGAGGACTTCGCCCCCAGTGTTTCCAAGACCGCTTCGAGACGGTGGCGGATCTCGGGGTCCTTGCTGCGCTGCTTGAATCGCTCCAGCAGCGGAATGGTCCCGGGCCCGAGCTTTTTGAGCAGCTCGGTCGCTGCCTGGCGATCGGCATAGCTCTCGGCCCCGAGCTGGGCCACCAGCGTCTCGATCTCCTTGAGGATCTTCGTGTGGGGCATGGTCTGGCTGCGGATGATGCTGGTGCACTGGTTGGGGTACAGCTCCAGGGCAGGCCCGCCGGCGATGCGGAAGCGGATGCTGTCCTGCATGATTTGGCCTCGAAGGATCGAACCGTTCCACAGCACCACCGCCGCCCGGCGCAGGTGGCGCGGCGAGAAGCCCACGATCTTGATGTTGCCCGGCTTGAGGGGGACCGTGCCGTAGTCGGTCTTCAGCTGAATCAGTTGCTCGTCCATCTCGCCGAAGAGTTCGTCACCATTCGTCAGCGAGGCGTGTGAGAGCGACTCGTCGCTCTTTTCCTCGTCGGCGAACTCGAAGTGCGAGACCAGGTTCCGCGAAATGGTCACCGGCGTGCTCTCCACCCGCAGCGTCGCCGAGATGTCGGCCGGCAGGAGAAAACCGCCCAGCGTGGACCCGTTGAGATAAGTCACCGAGTGCAGCGTGTTGGCCCCGTTGTCCAGCGTGACATTCAGCAGCGCCTCGGGCTCGAGCTTGATCTGGCCATATCGCGTCCGGAAGGACAGATCGACCGACTCCGGCTCGAACGCCAGGCGATCGCCCGTGCGCAACGTCACGAACGGGCCCTGGAACGGGATCTCCTCCGGCCGCTGCCTGGTAATCTGGAACGACCACTCGGTCATGCGGTGAAACGGGATCCGAAGCGTCCCGCCCGACGCCAGCGAGATGCTCAACTTCTGATCGGGGATCGGTCCGCAGAGCACCTGCCCGTCGTCCAGCAGTGTGAGCATGGTGCGGTCTTCGGGGCTGACCGCCTGCATCCCCACGACGCGACTGGCCGGGAGCGTCACGTCTCCGAAGAACGTGCGAATGGTGAACCGCTCGTTGTCCACCGTGCCATGAACGAGATCCCCGTTGGCCAGGTGGGCTGCGTCGGCAACGGCAGAGCGATTGAGCTCGACACCCTCAAAGCCCCAGCCGGCCTTGAAATTCACGATCAGCTTGCGCACCGCAGGGGAAAGGTCCCTGAGATACTTCCGCGGCTTGAAGTTCTCCATCATCTTCTTGAGGTCATCTTCACTGCGATTCTGCGACTCGAAGTAACACAGCACGATCGTCTCTCCAGCGGGAATCGTCACGTTGTACCGCACGTACAGCGAGCTGCCATTCTGCTGGACCGAGGGTTTCACGTCGCTTTTGGGGCCGCAGACCACGTGCAGCACCGACGGCACGGTCCCGCTGTTGTGTCGCGGCGTGGTGTAAAACGCAAAATCCTTCTCACCCAGCGAGCCGCTTCCACCGGAATTGGTCTTCAACGACCCGATGCCGTAGCTGAATGAGGAATAGACCTGCACCTGCTTCTGGATGTCCGTCGAGGTGGGGTTGTGGATAATGTCCAGCCACCGGGCGAGCCCCTCGTCCTTGTAGACCCGCACGCGCCGATAGCCGACAATCTGGCTGATCGGGCAGGGACCGATCTCGAACTCCCGTCCGTCGGCACTGAGCCACCCCTGACCGTCGCGCGAGTAGATGTTGCTGCCGTCGATCTGGCTGTAACAGCCGTAGCTGTAGGCATTGTTCGTGCCCTGATAGACGTTGCCGTACTGCTGGAAGCGCCAGGTATACCCCTCGCCATCGTTGAGCGTGAAGTAGCTGCTCATGTTCGTTGAGCGGGTTCGAGGCAGGTGCAGCCCCTTGGCCTTCCCGCTGGAGGGGGACCCGGCCTGGGCGACCGGACCGGTGAACAGCGCCGTCGCCGCCAGCAGACCGGTCAGAAGCACGCCGGCCGTGATCGATCGCCGCGTCATCTCTCGTCGTCGTGTCCAACGGATGGATCTCATCGAACTCCCTTTCCACCTTTCCACAGGGTCGGCCGCTGCCGATGCGCCCCACGGACGCATCCCCCAATAGGACGCCGCCGCGGACGGTGTGTTTCGCGGCCGGGGAGATTTTTCCCCCGCCGCGTTCAGTATACATCCCGACCCTGCCCCCGTCACGCGGGAACCCTGGCAGGAAACCAGCGCCACCTGCCGCGGCTTGTGGCGGTTCGAGCGAACTCCAAACCAAGGGTGCCCCGGCTTGTGGCGTTCTGACCGAGCGCAGCGAGGGAGGAACGCAGCAACCGGGTGCGTAAGAAGAACGAGAAAACGGGCATAAGTGATGCCCCATGGTGAGCTCCGCGAACCGTGGGGGTATCGAGCGACAAGCGACACGCGGGTGTCACGGGGAATTGTTGAAGCCCCATCTTGAGTGAAGCGAAAGGTGGGGGTAGAGAAGGGTGGGCACTTGTGCCCACCTTCCGGACTCAGGAAGGGGCCTGAAAGTCTCGTCCCGCATCGACCTGCGATCGCGCCCGCAACAAGTTGCGAGCCCTACGGCCTGTCGGCAGACACGGCCTGGAAGGCCGTGCGACGGTAAGCGTCGCATGGGCTTCCAGCCCATGTTCTGTTCTGTTTTCGTCTTCGCCGTTGCGCCCGCAACAAGTTGCGAGCCCTACGGCCTTTCGACAGACACGGCCTGGAAGGCCGTGCGACGCTGAAGCCCCATCTGAAACCTGCCCCCTGCCCCGCGAGCAGGGGTTTCCCCCGGGTCGATATGGCGGAAGTAAAGGGCGCCCGCCAATCGGCCGATAGCGTCTCTGGAGGAAACTGACTTAATGAGTGATCGCCTTAAAGTACTGTCCCGGCAGGATCTCTCGCAGGAACTGGAGATCGCCGAAGATGCCGCCATCGTCGCCCGCCCCGTCAGCACGCGGGACGATCTGTTCATCGCCCTGAAGCTCGTGCACGACTGCTACGTCCGGCGGGAGTACATGCACCCGCGCGAGGCCGGTATCCGCATCTGCCCCCACTACGCCGTACCGGGCACGAGGACGTGGATGCTCGAGGTGGACGATCAGCCCGTCGCGACTGTGTCCATGTTTCCGGACACCCCGCTGGGTCTGCCGGCAGACGCGCCGTATGGGCGATCGATGCGGAAACTCCGCGAATGCGGGCAGCGACTGGCTGAGATCGGCATGCTCGCCGACCGGCGCACCAGCCTCTCGCGATCCATGCCCGGCGTGATGCGCATGATGCCCCTGATCCTCCAGGCCGCCCGCGAAGCGGACGTCGATCGACTCATCATCACCTGCCATCCACGCCACGAGAAATTCTACAGGAAACTCCTGGGCTTCGAACACCTCGATGGACCCCGGGCCCACCCCTCGGTGCTGGACGCCCCCAGCGTCCTGGACGGGCTGGACCTGACGACCGCCGACCTGGCCCAGGTGCGCCACAAACGCCTGCGCGAGATGTTCGCCGAACTCCAGCCTCCCGCCAACCCCGGCCCGCCGTACGAGATGACCGCCGAGGATGCCGCGTGGTTCTACATCCACCAGAGCGATACCTACTACCGCCTGCCCAATGCCTGGCGAGAACTCATCCGTCGCTGCCATCCGAAGCTCGACCCGGCCGACGAACGCGACAAATCGCGCGCCAGGGACGATTCCTGACAGCCCCGGGCCCCTCCGCTATCTCACCGGTCCACCGGTCGTTGCGGCCTGCGTAGGTGTTTCCCCCCAGTCAGCCCCGTGAAAACATAGCGTTTCGGGCGTTGGGTTTGCGCAAAATGCGACCGGCGAGGCTCCGATAGATGAATCAGGTGCTGGCGCTGGGTGCAGTATTGCACCCTACGCTATCGTGGTGGTGAGTCGGCTGTCTTCGGACGGCCGACTCCCATTTTTTTTGCGCCGGCGAGGGGGATAAAGCTCAGGTCGGCCGTCGGGCAATCGCGTTACATCAGGGCGATCGGGTCGACGTCGGCGAACACCTCGGCCGGGTTGTCCCGCACGATCTCGCCCATCCGCCCTGCCACCGCCTGCTGCACCACGCCGGCTTTGTCGGTGATCAGCAGAACCTGGAAACGGAACTGCTCGCGGATCCGCTTGACGGCCGCGGGCATGGGGCCCATGAGCATCGCCGCCTCGGGCCCAAGCGACGCGCGAAGACGCTCGGCGAGCTGAGTGGCACCCTCCTCGGCCCGGGCGATGTCCTTGTGGCGGGCGATGAATCGCACCATCCGCGAGAACGGCGGGAGGTTCGTTTCTTTCCGCGAGTTCAGCTCCCACCGCGCAAAACCCTCGAAGTCGTGGCTGGAGGCGTACATCACGCTGGGTTCGTCGCCGTGAAGCGTCTGGACCACCACCTGACCGCCACCGCCGGCGCGTCCGGCACGTCCGGCAACCTGCACGATCAGCTGGAACGTCCGCTCAGACGCCCGGAAGTCCGGTATCGCCAGAGACGTGTCAGCCGACGCGACACCCACCAGCGTCACCTTCGGAAAATCCAACCCCTTGGCCACCATCTGCGTGCCCAGCAGGATGTCCACCTCCCCCTCGGCGAAGTCGTCCAGCACCTTCCGGAACTGTTTGGGCGAGGTCATCGTGTCCGAGTCCATCCGCGCCACGACGGCTGTGGGGAACTTCCGTGCCAGCTCGCCCTCGATGCGCTGAATGCCCATCCCGAACAGCAGGATCTTTCCGCTGCAGGCGGGGCATCGTTCCGGCAGCGGAGAGGTGGCCTGGCAGTAATGGCACATCGCCAGCTGGGTCGCCTGGTGGAAGACCATCGCGCGGGTGCACTGTTCGCACTCGAAAATCCACTGACACGACGGGCAGAAGACATAGCTGGCGTAGCCGCGACGGTTCATCAGCAGGATTACCTGATCGCCGCGGTCGATCGTGCGGGCGATGGCGTGGGTCAGCGTTCGCCCGATCAGCTCGATCCGCCCGGGCTCCATCTCCTTGCGCAGCGGGACGATCTCCAGGTGCGGCAGTTGCAGGCCCCTGACCCGGCTGGCGAGCGTGAGCAGCTCGTAGCGCCCCTGCTGGGCGTTGTTCCACGATTCCATGGACGGGGTGGCCGACCCGAGCAGAATGGGGATCTGCTCGATGGACGCACGCTTGACCGCGACGTCTCTGCCATGATAGCGCGGGGCGGTGTCCTGCTTGTAGCTGCTCTCGTGCTCCTCATCCACGATGATCAGCCCCGGGGTCTTCACCGGGGCAAACACGGCAGAGCGGGGGCCGATCACCACCGACGCCTCCCCCTGCTCGATCTGGCGCCAGTTGAAGTCGCGCTGGGCGTCGGTGAGTTGGCTGTGCATGACCGCCACCCGCGGGAGCCGGTCGATCAGCCGTTGCGTCGTCTGCGAGGCAAGGGCGATCTCGGGGACCATGAGAATGCACTGCCCGCCGCGGGCGATCACCCGGCGAATCGCACGAACGTACACTTCCGTCTTGCCGCTTCCGGTAACGCCGCGCAGAAGCGTGACCGAGAAACCCGCCCCTTCATCCAGCTTCGGCGCGAGCGAATCCAGGACGGCCTTCTGGTGCTCGTTGAGCTCGAACGGGTCGGGGATGGGCGCACCCTGCAGCGACTCCAACGTCACCCGGCGCGACTCGGTGCGGATCAGCTCACGATCCAGCAGCCGACGGATGGTGTCCCGCGACGCGCCGCTGTTGTCCCGCAGGTGCTCCAGCGTGAGCGGCTCGACGCCCTGACCCCTGGCCTCCAGAAGCTCGTCCAGCACCCGTCGCTGGCGCGAGCCCAGCGCCTTGGGCCAATCCGACTTCGCCGACGCGAGATATACCACCGTCTCGCTTCGCGGACGCTGTTGCCCGACGGCGGTGGGGATCATCGCGTCCAGCGTCATCCCCAGCGGGGTGAGGTAGTATCGGCTGATCCACTCGCCCAGTTCCCACGTAGCCGGGGTGAACCGCGAATGCTCGTCCATCCGCTCGCGAACGGACTTGAGTTTGTGCGTGCCGGCAGAGCGATCGACGTCGGCGACCACCCCGAGCGTGGCCCGGTCGCCTCGCCCGAAGGGCACGCGCACGCGAATGCCCACCTCCGGCTGACCCAGGTCGCCCGGCCAGCGATAGCTGTACACGCCCCAGACATTGGACGCCACAGCCACCCCCACCACGCGCCCGTCGCCGGCGCCGGTGGGTTGCTCGCCGGCAGGTTCCTCGAACAGTTTGCCCATGGGAGACATGGTAACGTCTGCACAACCCCCGACAAGCGAAACGACCCCGCCCCGGAAAAATCGCGGACGCGGGCTGCGCCGAGGTGGGACGACCACTCCCTGGAGCCTGTGATTTGGAGTCTGCTTCTTTGCTTCTCTACCCCCACGGTTCGCGGAGCCCTTCGACAAGCTCAGGACCGGCTCACCATGGGGCT
>CAZFPT010000043.1:0-13839 GCA_964521005.1 uncultured Planctomycetaceae bacterium
GTAACACCGGCGTGTCCCCACGCCGGTGCCTCGGGATCCCATCCAACCCGGCGTTGACATGCCGGGCTCCCTCGTCCAACCCGGCATTGACATGCCGGGCTCCCTCGTCCAACCCGGCATTGACATGCCGGGCTCCCTCGTCCAACCCGGCGTTGGCATGCCGGGCTCCCTCATCCAACCCGGCATTGACATGCCGGGCTTGTTGCGGGCCCTACGGCGGCGACTGAGACGGGCCGGGAGTGCATTTCGAACACTCTTTCTGGCGGATCGCGATTTTTTCTCAAGTTTTTCGGCTTTTGTTTTTGACAGGGCGGCGATCGGGCGGCATTGTATATTGTGCAAAACGTAAAAAGTATCTGCTTCTGCCCCTTCGCTGACGCTTTGACGCAATCGGGAACGCATGGCACGACGAGACGAGACAACGAGGCTTGGCGACAACCCCGAGCACGCCGATGGCCCCGAGCTGACCGATTCCGCTGATGGCGCGAATCGCACCGATGGTGCGGGCCACGCCGGGCGTGAGGGAGACGCCGATCTGATCGACGGCGACGGCGCCCGAGGCGGCGGCAGCGTCGCTCACGCAGAATCGGCCGACGGTGTCAGGCAGGCTGGAGGCTATGGCGACGCCCGGCGCGGCCGAGATGTTGGCAGGCAGGGCGAGCGGGCGTCGGCGGTACGGGATTCGTCCGGCAGCGGCAGCGGGTTGGACTGGGCGGCCCGTCGGCGACGTCGGCCTCATCCGCCGAAGATGTACCGTATCGGCGAGGTCGTGAGCTATTCGGGGCTCAGTCGGCAGACGATTCACAACTACACAACGATGGGTCTTCTTCGCGAATCGCACTGGACGCCGGGCGGCCATCGGCTCTTTTCGCCGGACGTGTTCGATCGTCTTGACGTGATTGCCGAGATGAAGGCCCGCGGCTGCACGCTCGCGCGGATTCGCGAGCATTTTGCCGCCTTGGAGAAGGGTTCCTCGGCGGCGGGTTGACCCGGGTCTGCGTGCCCGGCCATTTCGAGTTTCCGGCGCGAGGCAAGGACGTCTCCGCTGAGTTGGATGAGTGGATGCACCCAGTGACCAAGGAGGGCCACGCAATGACGGCAACGCTCGGACACGATGCGCCGCAGTTTTCTGGTGTTCCGGTCGGCTGCAAGGACGGCCTGGGCGGGAGCGGCTTGAGCGCGCCTGTGGCGGATCGATGCCCCATTGCACTGGACGAAACGCCTCTCTCGCTGTACACTCCGGAACTTACAGCCGAGGGCGAAGTCGGCCAAATCGCGCCCCGACGGCGCGTCCGTCCCAGTGCCCGCAGCCTGGCTGCGAGGCTGGCGACATTCCCTTCTACGCGGCGGTTCCGTCCCGGCATGGCAGGGCTCCGTGCCCAAAGCGGAGGTGTCGACGTGTTGTCAGACGAGCGGTCCAGCCATCTGAGGGACCTCATGAAAGAGGCCACCCAATGCCGCACCATCGCCATCACATCGGGAAAGGGCGGGGTCGGTAAGAGTAATGTAGCACTGAATTTGGCGATTCTGCTTGCCGCGGCGGGCAATCGCGTGGCGTTGGTGGACGCCGATCTGGGGATGGCCAATCTCGATGTCCTGCTGGACTTGACGGTGCGGGGGAATCTCTCGCATGTCATTCACGGCAGGAAGACCATTGACGAGATCCTCATCGACCTGCCCAACGGCGTTCAGTTGATCCCCGGAGCAAGCGGGCTGGCGCGGGCGGCGGAGATGGGCGAGCTGCAGCGATGCCGTCTCGAGCGGGAAATGGCCCGGCTGGAAGAGGACAACGACATTATTCTGGTCGACACGGGGGCGGGGCTGAACAATCACGTCGTAAAGTTCGCAGCCGCCGCCGATAACGTGATGGTCGTGACTACCCCGGAACCCACGGCGATGACCGACGCGTACGCGTTGACGAAGGTGCTGCACCACGCCGGGTACGAGGGGCACCTCAGCATGCTGGTGAACATGGCCAGCGGCCGACACGAGGCACGCATGACGCATCAGCGGATCGCCGGGGTTGCCAGGCAGTTTCTCAACACCACGATTTACGACGCGGGGTACATTCTCGAAGACGCCAGGCTGCGGGATGCGGTTCGGCGTCGCGAGCCGGTCGTGTTGGCGTATCCGCGTTGTCCGGCGAGCAAATCGCTGGCGGCGCTGGCGACGAAGCTCTGCTCCGGCGGGGCGTTGGTCGCCCGGAAGGAAGGCTTCTTCCGGCGCGTGGCCAATTGGTTTTCATGATGTAACGAAGCACCTGCCGCCCGGTGAATCGCCGCGGTGAGTTGGCCGACGGATCGGCCGACGTGCCCACCAAAGCGGTCCCGGAAAGAAAAACGGCAGAAAATGGGTAAAGAAATGGCGAAAAGGCGAGTTAATAACATTGCCGAGCAAGGTGCCCGACCCAGGTCCCTTCTCTCTGTCCGGGCATTCCCGGACGTCGTTTCTACCCAACAGGCCGGCTGAATCCGCTTCAGCAGTGGTCTTGGGAACAATCTGGCACAGCGGCTCTCTCGCGGAAGAGCCCCACGTAAAGGAGTGCGAGCATGAGCATTCGGACGAAGCGCACAAAGGCCCCCCAGGAAGTCGTCGACGGCTGGTGGAAGCGGCTGCACGAGGACGGCGACGAGGACGCCCGGAACTGCATCCTCGAAAACTACCTGCCGATCGTGAAATACGCTGCCGAGCGGCTGCACGCGAAGCTTCCCGGTGAGGTCGAGCTGGACGACCTGATCTCGGCGGGCATCTTCGGCCTGATGGACGCCGTGAAGGCCTTTGACCCCCAGCGGGGCGTGAAGTTCGAGACGTACTGCTCGCCGCGAATCCGCGGGGCCATCCTCGACGAACTCCGTTCGATGGACTGGGTTCCGCGTCTGGTGCGTGCCCGGGCCCACAAGCTCAACGAGGCCACCCAGTCGCTCGAGGCCTCCCTCGGACGAAAGCCCAACGCCAAGGAACTCGCCAGGGAGATGAGGCTCTCGATGAAAGAGTTCCGCAAGGTGCACCGCGACGCCAAGGCCACGGGCATGGTCTCGCTGTCCCGCAAGTGGTTCGAGACCGATTCCAGCCGCGATATCTGCGAGATCGACGTGCTGCAGGACCGCAAGAGCGACGACCCGCTCCGCTGCGTCCAGCGCAAGGACGTCAAGGAGCTCATCACCCGCGGGCTCAACCGGGCCGAACGGCTGATCGTGATCCTCTACTACTTCGAGCAGATGACGATGAAGGAGATCGGCGAAACGCTCGACCTGTCCGAGTCCCGCGTCTCGCAGATGCACTCAGCCATCCTCGACCGCCTCAAAGGCCAGCTCGAACAGCGACAGCGAGAAATCAGCGTCGTGTAAGTCACCGCGAGCGGCCGCGCCGACCGTTTCCCGTTGCATGGGCTTGCCCGTTGCATGGGCTTCCAGCCCATGGTTTGTTGTGTTTTCCCTTCGGGTTTGCGCCCGCAACAAGTTGCGGGCCCTACGGCTGGCGAAGCGTCCCCGGCGGATCGCCAGCCTACGAGGTTTACTCGATCGGCCAGGACGGGATCGCCGCGTCGATCTCAGCCATCAGGCGAATCGTCTGGCGAAGGGCCTCGGTGGTCTTGCGGTAGTGTTCCACGTCGTCGTGCCCCAGCGATCGGCCGAGACGGTCCTTGAGCCACTTGCGGCAGACCTGGTAGCCGCCCACGTGGAACTCCCATACCTCGGGCGGAACATTCTCGAAGTACTGCTCGTCGTTCACATACACCCGCCCGGGGTGCGCGCCGGTCGGCGGGGCGTACATCGGGCTGGCCTTGGTGCCCTTGCGCGTGATGACGTTCTCGCCCGCCTGCGGATACGTCGCGGCCGGGGTGGGAACGTCCTCCAGCAGATGCAATTCGACCAGTTCCCGCCCCAAAGCGCACAGCCGCGCCAGCAACGCCTTGTCCGAGGTCAACGGCAGACGCGGGAAGTCGATCTTCAGGAACTCCGCGTACCGCTGGCGATAGGTGGGGCTGTGGAACACCGCGTAGGCGTAATGGAAGATGTCCTCCGGCCCGAAGGTGCTCTCCAGGTCGCCCGACCCGTCCGGGACGAACTCCAACCCCACCTTGCCCGCGAATTCCTCGACGAACCCCGCCTCCAGGTTCGGCCGCCGACCGTCCTTGCCCGCAGGCCAGGGACTGTCCTCAAACAACCCCTCACCCGTGGGATAGAGATAGAGAGGGAAAAGCGTGTTGATATCGTATGCGGAACAGCTCTTGTGCGCACAGATGGACCGGGTTACGTGGATGTCCCACTTGTCTCTTGTCTGCCTCGTGGATATCAATCCTAGATTATCCCCCGCGAGCATGTGCCGCATGACTTTCTTGACGGTCCGCCAGACAAGAGAGTCATGATAGAAGATGCTCCGTGTATCGAACGGTCTGTAGAGGACTGGTTTGATAAAGGCAGTTAGGTCGTGTTCCTCTTGGATAAGCCTTCTCGATCTAGGGATATCCCACCCTTTTTTCATCGGTATACCTAACTCACGGCACAACTCTTCATCACTGGAAGTTGAGTCCCTGAAGAGGCGTGCTCGATCGAGTATGGGCTCAGTCTCGATATCAATTACCACGTGGTCCCTTGCCGTGGTAAGTCCCACACCTGAGATCGAGATTGCGTCCCTGATATTGCGTCCCGCTTGGTACTCATCAAGAAGCTCTGTCTCCTGTGGTGTGAACAGATAGAACGGGCTTTCTGGTTGGATCTCCTCCATTGTGCAGGAGGGTTCGTTCAGCCACCCGTATTTGCTGTCCCGTTTTCCGAACACATCGGTGTGGAGGACGCGTGCGTTTCGCTTGTGGTTTCCGGGTTTTCGGATGAACAGGCCGATGGCGACGCCTTGCTGGATGTCGAAGACGTTTTCGTCCTTCGATCCGTCGGGGGCGGTCTCTTTCTTCTTGGTGCTGCCGTGGAGGTCGATGATGCGGATTTCGTCAAAGGTCTGCATGAGGCTTTGACGCATGCCCCGGAAGGTGGGGTTGTCCAGGTAGCCATTGTTGGAAATGAACCCGAGCACGCCGTCGCCGGTCAGCTCGATGCGGTATTGGGCGAAGCGGATGAACTTCACGTAATCGTCGTTCAGCCATTTGGGGTTTCGTTCCCCGAGGGGCTTGCCGTCGCACTCGAAGTAGCTCGTCCCGCCGGTGGGGAGTTTCTTGTGGATCAGGTCGTGGGACCATTGGTTGTTGTTGGCGGAGTGGCCGGAGTACGGCGGGTTTCCCATGATGACCATGATGGGTTGTTCTGTTTTGACTTCGCTGGCGGCGTTTGCTTCTCGTGCGATTTCGTTTGCCAGCGCGAGGAGTGGTCCGGCGACGATTTCCGCTTCTTCGAGTGTATTGGTGAGGTACACGCGGAGGCGTTTGTTGCTGGCGAAGTCGTATCCGCTCTGTTTCAGGAGCAGCCCGAGCTTGAGATGGGCGATGGAGTAGGGGGCCATCATCAGCTCGAAGCCGAACAATCGCGGCAGGAGGTGTTCGGCGACGTATCCGTCTGTCCCGGCCCAGCTGCCGGCGGTGGTCTGGAGGGAATCCCGGATGTGGCGGATGGTTTCGTAGAGGAAGGTTCCGGTTCCGGTGGCCGGGTCGAGAATCTGCACGCGGTGGACGTCCCGTTTGGTCTTGCCGCTCTTTTTGGTGGAGTCCCTGAACTCGGCGGAGACTTTGCTGGTGTCCGCGAGGCCCTGGGGGCAGTTGAATTCGGTCTTGAGGATTTCGTCGATGCTCCGGACGATGAAGTGTACCACCGGTTCGGGGGTGTAGTAGACGCCCCGCGATTGTCGCAGTTGGGGGTCGTACTCGGCCAGGAAGGTCTCGTAGAAGTGTACGACGGGGTCTTCCTGTCGGGTGGCATGGCCGAAATCTTTGAGAATGTCGTTCATCTCGCATCGCCGCAGTGTTTCGGCGAGGAGGTCGACCGCCCAGACGATGGTCGAGTCCAGCTTGGTTCCGGCGATATACTCGAACACTTCGCGCAGGAAGGGGTTGGTTTTGGGCAGGTCGTAGGCGGCGTGCTGGCGGGTGAACCCGTCGGCGTGTTGGTCGGGGACGTTGGTGCGTGCGGCGAACAGGCCGTAGCAGACGGTCTGGGCGTACATGTCGGCGAATTCTTCGGGCGTCATCTCCGGGAGGATGGTGGCCTTGAAGGACTCGTACTCGGCGTGGAGTGTGCCGGCCTGGCCTTCGAGTTTGAAGGCCTTCTCGATGGCGTCGCGGATGACCTTGGCGATATCGGCCAATCTGGCGGCGAGCACCTTGGGCGAGTGGATCGTAGGGGGTTGGGCGCTGAGGAACGCCTGAAGCAGGGCGGCGAGTTGCTCGTCGGCGCCCTGCATGGGCTTGATCTTGCCCTTTGCGTCGGCACGGGCGAGCGTGACGTGCATGGTCTGCTCGCCCTCGACGTAGTAGCGGAACTCGATGTAGTCGGTGAGGATGAGGTTGTGGAGGCTGCCGAGATATCGCTGGAGCTGCTGGGATTTCTCCACTTTGCCCAGTGGCGTTTCGATGTCTTTGCACTCGACCGAGCCGACCGGCGTGTCGCCGCGCGAGATGATGAAGTCCGGCGCGCCGCACGCGACTCGTTTCGGTTCGTTGGTGGCGGCGATGTCTTTGCCGAAGCTTTCGATGAGAGCCTTGAGGGCCGGGCGGTAGGTGTGCTCGGTGGCGTTCCCGGCGGCGTATGCGGCTTGGATCTCTCGCAGGTAGGTCTTGATGCTGGCGTCCATGCGTGTGGGGCTCCCTTGGGTCGATCTGGGTTCGAGGGCGCATGATACCTGCTTGGGGGCAGGCTGGCAACGGGGAGTGGTTGGTGCGTGTGTGCGACAGTGCGTGTGTGCGTCTTGACGGTGCGGGGCGGGGGCGGCTAGACTTTGGCGACTCGCATTTATCCTATTGAGGAGTGATCGTACATGGCAGTGTTCGCATTCATGCAGCATCGTCTCGGCCGAACCGACGGGGTCTCGCTCGAGGTGGACAAATGGCGTCGCGTGCTGGAGGGCATGGGGCACACGGTGCATTACTTCGCCGGCAATGAGGACGTCCCGGGCGGGCACTGCATTCCCGAGCTGTACCCGTTCCACCCCGAGGCAGAGAAGCTCATCCGCAACTGCACGCGCGAGCTGGTCGACTACGACTCGCCGGGGCAGCTGATCGAGGCGATCTGTGCCCATCGCGACCGCATCAAGCCGCAACTGTTGAAGTACATGGACCAGTGCAAGGTCGACGTGATGGTGCCCAACAACCTCTTGAGCGTCGGGTACAATCTGCCCGGGATTCTCGCCCTCTCCGAGGCGCTGAAGGAAACGGGCGTGAAGACGATCTGCCACAACCACGACTTCTGGTGGGAGGACTCCGGCGAGGTGTACCCCACCTGCGACGAGGTGGTGGACATCTACATGCAGCACGCCCCGCCGGCCTACGACACGATCCGCCACGTGGTAATCAATCGCCTCGCCCAGGCGGCCCTGAAGGACAAGCGGGGCATCGACTCGCGCGTCGTGCCCAACGTGTTCGATTTCGATCGGCCGACGTGGACCGAGGACGAGTACAACCGCGATTTCCGCGAGGCGATGGGCCTCGCGCCCAACGATCTGATGTTCCTGCAGGCGACGCGCATTCTCGACCGCAAGGCCATCGAGCTGGCCATCGACGTGGTCGCCGAGATCTCCCGCCCCGAGCGGCGCGGCAAGCTGGAGGGCACGCTCTACGACGGGCGAACCTTCGGCCCGGACGATCGGATCGTGCTGCTCTGCGCCGGCTACGTCGAGGGCATCGGCCTGAGCGCATCCTACCCCGACGCGCTGCAGGCCAAGGCGAAGGAACTGGGCGTGGACCTGCGGTTCGTGGGCGACCGCGTCAAGCACGGCAGGGCCGGCGGCGAGAACGGCGAAAAGATCTACTCACTGTGGGACAGCTACGTGCAGGCGGATTTCGTGACGTACCCGAGCATCTGGGAGGGGTGGGGCAATCAGTTCATCGAAGCGGTCTACGCCACGCTGCCGGTGGTTCTGTTCGAGTACCCGGTGTGGGTCTCGGACCTTTCGCGGGTGGGCTTCGAGGTGGTCTCCCTGGGCGACGAGACGACCGGCCAGGACGCCCGCGGGCTGGTAACCGTCGCGCCCGAGCGCGTCGCCCACGCTGCCGACGGGGTGATTCACTACCTCAAGGACGCCGACGCCCGCCGTGGGGCGGTGGAGAAGAACTTCGCCCTGGCGAAAGAGCATTTCTCGCTGACGGCCCTGGAGCGCATCATCCGCGAACTGCTCGACGAGATCGACGTCCCGCAGGAAGCGTGAGGCCGGCGGATCGCTACCGGGCCACGATCAGTCGCGAGTCGAACCCGGCGCATAAAAATGCCGAACGACAGGCCGGGCTGGAGGGTCGGTCTGCCGTTCGGCGTATAGGCCTTGAGGCGAGCTACTTCTTCGCCTTGGAGGCCGTTCTGGTCTTCTTGTTCTTGCGGGCCTTCTTCGCCGTCTTGCCTTTGCCCTTTGCTTTGCCGGTCGAGGCGGCCTTGCGCGGGGACTTGGCTTTCTTGGTCTTTTTGGCTTTGCGCTTCTTGCCCTTCCTGGGCGCGCCGCCAAGGTTGAAGGCGTCGTGTACCAGCCTGAGGGCCTCCCTGCCGTCGTTTTCGTTGATGAGGCAGGAGATCTTGATCTCGCTGGTGGTGATGTTCTGGATGTTGATGCCGGCCTTGGCGAGGGTGGAGAACATGTTCTCGGCCACGCCGGTGTGAATCCGCATTCCCATGCCCACCACGGAGACCTTCGAGAAGTGCTCCTCGACCTTGGTGATGCACTTGAGGTCCTTCTTGAGCTTTCCGACCACGTCGCGGGTCGTGGGAAGGTCGCCCAGGTCGACGGTGAAGGAGATGTCGGCGAGCCCTTCCTCGTCCAACGTCTGGATGATGTCATCCACGACGATGTCGGCCTTGGCGAGCGTGGAGAAGATTTCCGCGGCGACGCCCGGCTTGTCGGGCACTTCCCGCAGCGATACGCGGGCGAGGCTTTCCTTGAGGGCGGCCCCGCTGACGACGATTCGTTCCATGGATTCGGTTTCGGACACGATGAAGGTCCCTTTCCTGTTGTTCATGCTGCTGCGGACGTGGATCGGCACGTCGTACTTCTTGGCGAACTCGACCGCCCGGTTGTGAAGAACGCTGGCGCCCAGCGAGGACAGCTCGAGCATCTCGTCGTAGCTGATCTCCTTGATCTTCCGGGCGTTGGGCACGATGCGCGGGTCAGCGGTGAAAATTCCGTCCACGTCGGTGTAGTTCTCGCACACCTCGGCGTCCAGGGCGGCTGCGATGGCCACCAGGCTCACGTTGCTGCCTCCCCGTCCGAGGGTGGTGGGGTGACCTTCCTCGGTGATTCCCTGGAAGCCCGCGACGATCACGATGCGCCCCGCGTCGAGCTGCTGGCGGATGCGCTTGACGTCGATCGACTTGATCTTCGCCTTGGTGTGGACGTCGTCGGTGATGATGCCGATCTGACCGGCCGTGAAGCTGATCGCCTCGGCGCCCATGTCCGTCAGCGCCATCGCCATCAGTGAGATGGTCACCTGCTCGCCGGTCGCCAGGAGCTGGTCCATCTCGCGGCGGGGTGGTTCGGGCAGTTTGGGCGTCACCTGGTCGGCGAGGTCCACCAGCGTGTCGGTGGTCTTGCCCATCGCCGAGACGACCATCACAACCCGCTGTCCCTTGCGGTGTTTGCGAATGGCACGCTTGGCCGCGGCGCGAATCTTCTCGGCGCTGGCCACGCTCGTGCCGCCGAATTTCATGACTACGGTGCTCATGTCGGTTCCTTTTCCCCGGCAGGGCGAAGCGAAGGCCGATCCGGGACTGAAAGATCATAGCGATTCGCACCGGATTGTCTACCGAGAATTCCCCGCAACCGCATCGGCCCCGCCGGGTTCCACGTTGACATTTCCTCGCGGATCGGGTCTCTTGGACCGCTCGCGGGGAGCGTCAACCACAGAAAATACCGTAACGCGATCGAGGTGATTCGTGACGATCAACATCGAATGGAAACATCGCCTGGAAGCCTGGCTTGGCGAGCTGAAACGTCAGTGGGCCCAGCCGCTGCAGGACGTAGCCGTCACGGCTTTCGTGACGACCGAACAACTCACCGCCGAGCAGGCTGCCGGTGGAAACTTCCAGCCCATCGAGCCCGGAACCGCCTGGGGCGGCAAGTGGGAATACGCCTGGTTCCGTGTGGAGACGGAAATCCCCGCCACCGTCGCCGGCCAGCGCGTGCATCTGCTGCCCGGGTTCGCCGGAGCGGGCACGCTCTGGTTCCAGGACGGCGTCCCCATCAGCGGAAGGGAGTGGGCTCACCAGGGCCTCTGCCTCACGCGAAGCGCCGAAGGCGGCGAGGTCATCTCGCTGCTGGCCGAGGTCTACGCAGGGCACGGACCACGCAAGACCCACGCCGGGCCGGTCCCGCCGGGGCGCGACAGTGTCCCCCAGTGCCCCGAAACCCAGCAGACCCTCGGCCGAACCGAACTGGTCGTCTGGGACGACCTGGCCTACGAACTGTGGGTGGACGTCATGACGCTCTGGGAACTCCGCGACCAGCTGCACGAGGACTCCCTGCGCGTGTTGGAGATCGACCGGGGCCTGAAGGACTTCACGCTCATCGTGGACTTCGAGCAGCCCCTCGAGCAGCGCCGCCAGAGCTACCGGGCCGCCCGCGACCGCCTTGCCGGGCTGATGGAATGCACCAACGGATCGACCGCCCCGACGCTGTACGGCTTCGGGCACGGCCACCTGGACGTGGCGTGGCTTTGGCCCCTGGCGGAGACCGAGCGGAAGATCGCCCGCACCATGACCAACCAGCTCTCGCTGTGCGAGGAATATCCCGAGCACGGGTTCCTCCAGCCCCAGCCGCACCTGTATCGGATGATGCAGCGAAACTACCCGAAGCTCTTCGAGCGCGTCAAGCAGGGCGTCGCCGACGGGAACGTCTACGCCGAGGGCGGCTCGTGGGTGGAGATGGACACCAACATTCCGTCCGGCGAATCGCTCATCCGTCAGTTCATCCACGGAAGGCGGTTCTTCCGCGAGGAGTTGGGCGTCGAGAGCGAAATGCTCTGGCTGCCGGACGTGTTCGGCTACTCCGCGGCGCTGCCGCAGATCCTTCGTGGCTGCGGGGTGAACTTCTTCTCGACGATGAAGATTTTCTGGCACTATCACGGGGGCGACAAGTTCCCCTGCAACACGTTCGTGTGGGAGGGCATTGACGGGTCCGAGGTGTACACCCACGTTCACTACTCGTACAACATGCGGACCAGTCCGCAGCACACCATCGGCCATTGGCGCCGGCGGGTGCAGAAAGAGGGCGTCTCGTCCTTCCCCATCGCTTACGGCCATGGGGATGGCGGGGGCGGCCCGGAGCGCGATCACATCACCTTCGCCAGGCGGCAGAAGGATCTGGAAGGCTGTCCGCGGTTCCGCTTTGCCCATCCGCTGACGTTCTTCCGCGAACAGCTCGACGCCGGCTGGCCGGACGTCCGGTACGTCGGCGAGCTGTACTTCCAGGCCCACCGCGGCGTGCTGACCTCCCAGGCGAAGACCAAGAAGGGCAACCGCAAATGCGAGCTCGCCCTTCGCGAAGCCGAGATGTGGGGCACGATCGGCGCCATCGCCCGCGACATGATGCTCGATCCGAACGAACTGGACGAGTCCTGGAAGACGGTGCTGCTCAACCAGTTCCACGATATCCTGCCCGGCTCGTCGATCGCCCGCGTCTACGCCGAAGCCGAAGCCCAATACGCCGACGTGCTCGCAAAGGCCACCGCCGTGCGGGATGAAGGAACGCGCCAACTGGCCAAAAGTGGCGAGGGGCTGTGTGTGTTCAATTCGCTGAGCTGGTCGCGTCGGGCGTTGGTGGACGTCCCCGACGGCGCCGCCGGCTGCCTCGACCCTGACGGCAACGTGCTGTGCAGCCAGCGGATCGGCGACCGGACCGTCGTGGAGACGCCCGTGCCGTCCTGCGGCTGGGTGACGCTCCAGCCGACCGACGAAACGCGCCAGGACTGCGACGGCGCCTGCGGGATCTCCGCCGACGGGACGCACCTGGAAAACAACCGCCTGCGCGTGGAGCTCAACTCCCGCGGCGAAATCGTGAGCCTCTTCGACAAGGCCGCCAATCGCGAGTCGGCTGGGGGGGTGTGCAACGAGCTGCGGATGTACAAGGACGTTCCCAGCCGATACGACGCGTGGGACATCGACAGCATGTATCCCCAGCAGCGGATCGACCTGCCCGGCGAAGCCGAGATCGAAGTGATCGCATCGGGGCCGCTCGTGGCGACGGTGCGCGTCACGCGGACGCTGAACAACTCCCGGATGGTCCAGGATATCTCCCTGCGGCGGCACTCGAAGCGCGTGGATTTCGTCACCCGCATCGAATGGAACGAGGACCACAAGCTGCTTAAGGTTGCTTTCCCCGTGGCCGTCCAGACCGAAGAGCTCATCAGCGAGATCCAGTACGGCCACATGGGCCGGCCGAACCACAAGTCGCGCCCCTATGACGCCAACCGGTTCGAGGTGTGCAACCACAGGTGGTCGGCGCTGGCCGAGGAGAACCGCGGCGTTGCCGTCCTGAACGACTGCAAGTACGGCATCAGCGCGGAGGGCAACACGATGATGCTCACCCTCCTGAAGAGCCCCAAGGCCCCCGATCAGGACGCCGACAAGGGAACCCAGGAGTTCACCTACTCGGTGATGCCCTGGTGCGGATCGCTGGCCGACAGCGGCGTGGTGCAGGAAGGCTACGACCTGAACGTGCCCGTCGTGACCCGTGCGGGAAACGGTGGAACCAAGAGCATGCTGCACGTCAGCGAGCCGAACATCATCGTCGACACGATCAAGCCCGCCGAGGACGGAAGCGGCGACGTGATCATTCGGCTGTACGAGTCTGCCCGGACGGCTACGCGATGCAAACTGACCACCTCGCTGCCCGCTGCCGCCGCCTGCCAGACCGATATGCTGGAGAACGAAATCGCCCCGCTGGAAGTGACGGCCGGTACGATCGGGCTGGACTTCAACGCCTTCCAGGTGCGGACGATCCGACTCAGCCCGCCGGCGTAGCCCGCCGACCCGTGGGGGTGCGACGATGGCCCGGACGAAACTCGTGACGCTGCTGACCGACTTCGGAACCGCCGACGGATACGTGGGCGCGATGAAGGGCGTCATCCTGCGCAACGCCCCGGGGGCGACGGTGGTGGACATCGCCCACGACGTGCCGCCCCAGAACGTCGTCGCCGCCGCCCACACGGCGGCTGCGGCGATCCCGTTCTTCCCGGAGGGCACGATCCACGCGGTGGTGGTCGACCCGGGCGTGGGGTCCGACCGCAACATCCTCGCCGCCCGCGTAGGCGGGCAGGTCGTCCTCGCCCCGGACAACGGCGTACTCAGTGTGCTCACCAGCCTTCGCACCCCCGAAGAGATCGTCTCCCTGCGGAACCCACGCTACGTGCCCGCCTCCGGCGCCTCGCGAACCTTCCACGGCAGGGATATTTTCGCGCCCGTCGCCGCCCACCTGCTCAACGGCGTGGCGCTGGGGTCGCTCGGCCCGCCCCCGGATACGGTGACGGTGCTGGACCTGCCTGTCCCCTCGGTGAGTCACCACCGCATCGACGGGCAGGTGCTCTACGACGACCGGTTCGGCAACCTCATCACCAACATCCCCCACCAGCTGCTCACCGAGCCCTTCCCCGACCTCTCCGTGACGCGCGTGTGGCTGGGGGACAGCCTCATCGGCCCGGTCCTGCCGAGCTACTCGTTCACCGCTGCCGACCAGGCCGTCGCGCTGGTCAATTCGATGGGG
>CAZFPT010000043.1:13939-22510 GCA_964521005.1 uncultured Planctomycetaceae bacterium
GAGCTACTCGTTCACCGCTGCCGACCAGGCCGTCGCGCTGGTCAATTCGATGGGGGCACTGGAGATCGCCGTCAACCAGGGCAGCGCTGCCGACCGATTCGGCGCGGAGTTCGGCACGCCGGTAGCCGTCACACTACGACGTTGATAGCCAGAAGCAGGGTCAGCAGGAACGGACCGACCACGGCAAACAGGAAGGCGATCATCACCATTACTCGATAGCGGCCGGGATTATCGGGCGGTTGACGTTCGGCTTCGCTGATCGCCCGGATCAGCAGCCACCAGGCCATCGGCAGCAGGACGATGCTGAGGAGGCCGAAGACCGACGCCAGGGCAGCCCGCCGGGCCATGTCGTCGGCAGCATGCTCATTGATGTCATCCTCGTTGGGTTCGTCGGCGGGGGGCTGGACATCCGGCTGCGTGGGGGCCGAAGGAGGCTCGTGGTCTTCGAGCAGCGCCTGGGCCTCGGCAGCGCGATCGGCGGGCACGAGCACTTCGACCCCGCGCGGGTTGATCGCCTGCTGCAGATAGGGAGCCATGGTCGTAGCATATCCACCACCGACGACTGCGGCGATGCCCTCCCCGTGAAGCCAGCCGACGATCATGTCCGCTTGCTGCACGCTGGCGACGCGAATCAGCACCACGGGGCCTTCGGTTGTCTGCCTATCTGCCATTGTGTTTCTCCGAGCCCCTTGCGCCGGAAGCGCGTTGCGGCGCCTTGGGCGCGGGCAGTTTGAGGGATGCGTAACGATGGATGGCGTCGAGCCCGCCCGAAAGCGGTTCGAGGTAGAGATCGGTGGTGCGTCCCTTCTCCCACGCCCTCGCGCGCACCTGGAAGTTCCATCGACCGTCGGCCTGGGGAGGTTGGCCGATCAGCTTCAGCGGGACCGCCAGCTCGAAGGTCAGCGCCCGGTCGCTCTTGCGTCCCTGCAGCAGGATGGGCTTGCCCGGCAGCGACACCGACGGCGCCAGGCGCGAGCGGAACGCAACCTTCTTCTCACCGGCGCTGTCGAAGGTCACCACGATCTGCGTGGCGGCGTCGCGATCGGTGTCCAACGCCACGTCGACCGTCCAGGACAGCCTTGACTTACGCGGCAGCTGCACGCCCACCAGCAGGTGTGTGGGCGAACGCAACAGCCGAACCAGCCCACGCAGCGCGGCCTTCGTGTCTTCGGCGGGTTGCAGCGTCAGCGGTTTGGCCGCCGACCAGAACGTCTCGTCCAGCTTGCCGTCCAACGTGCCCGCCTTGGCCATGGCGTGGGCTTCCACGCTGCGCCGAGGCTGAACGCGAACATCCTCGGCCGATGCGCCCAACAGCTCGGCGGCGTAGGAGGTCCATCGCGGATCGAACGCGCCATCCTTGACGGACTCGATCCACTTCCGGGCGGCAGGGCCCTGGTTGCGGGACGCCAGCGCCGATGCCATGATCACTCGAACGCCGGGATCATCGCCCCAGCCGGGCTTGGCCTGGAGCATTTCCGCCGCCCGGTCCACGCGGAGGGGTTTGCTCACGCCGTCCGGGGCGTGGGCTTCCCGGGGCAACGTCGCCCACTCGGCCGAACCCTCCAGCGCCAGCGTCAACGCCAGCCCGCGCGCGATCATCGGATGCCCGCTGCCATGGCGGAGAAAGAGGTCCCTCGCCTGTCGCGCCCGAACCAGGTCGCCCTCCTGCATCAAACGCCACCACGCCAGCATCAGCCGATCCGCCGCCAGGACGTCGCCTTTCTCGTTCTGTGCAATCCGGGCCAAGTGCGTCAGCGCGCCGGCGGTTTGGCCCATCGCCTTGCTCATCCGCAGAATCGCCATCGACGCCAGCGACCGTCGACCCTTGGAGACAGCACCGTCGAGGCGCAGGCGGTCGCCGGCCAAGCCGGTGGTGAACAGCGGACGGCGTTGGGAGGTCCGCCGTTCGTGCCGGGCGTGGTACGCCTGCAGCCGCGCGGGTCGATCGAACGGGCCGGTGTGCGGCAGGGACCAGATGGCCCGCTGGGCGAGCATCTCGATGCTGGTATCCGCACCGGCGGGGAAGTGGGCGAGGCTGAGAGTGGTTGTCGCCTCCGGGTCGGCCTTCTCGGATCGCTCGTCCCAGGGGGCGGTCCACGTGTCGTTGTTCTCTCCGCCGGCGAAGACGCGCGTGGGTCGGTGTGGCGCGAGACCTGCCGCGGCGAGGGATTCGTCGTTCGGGTCGGAGGCCCGCTCGATGGCGCGATGGGCCAGGCGGGCGACCAATCTCGCTTCGGCTGCGCCGCCGAGGCGATAGGTAGTGGTCGGGCCGGTGGCGACCACGCGCGGGCGCAACTGCCGGATCACCGCTGCCAGTTGGCGGACCATGACGTTGGCGGCGTTGGCGTCCAGTTGCAGGCTCCATGCGGCGAGCATGTCCTTCTCGCCGGCGCGGCCTTGGCCGGCGAGAACATGCGAGGGAAACTCGGTGAGCACGACGCTGCCACTCGCTCCCGCCTCGCCGGCGGCGGCTCGGAGGGGTTGGTCGGGCGCGACCCGCCCGTTGGGCGGGGGGGTGGTGGCGAAGGCGACGACGCATTCGACCCCGGCCTGGGTGTGGGTGACGACGGCAGGCCAGATGCCGATGTCCGTCGCCGAGGCGATGAACAGCACGTCGGGGCGGTCTGCCCCCGTGCGGCGCGACCAGTTCTTCCCGGCGTCGACGCTGCGCCAGACCCGTCCGCCGGTTCCGCCGGCCAACAGCGTATCGCCCCCGACGTGACGCAGGGCGTGGATCGCGCCGCCCCTGGGGGCGGGGACGGTGTGCCAGGTCCGCCCGGCGTCGGGCGTGTGGAGGAGGAAGCCCGCCTGCCCGCCTGCCAACCAGACGCGCCCCTTGCCGTCGGTGGCGATGGCGGAGAAATCCGCCAGGCGTCGCGAGCCCGGGGGGAGCTTGGCGGGGATGACCGACCAGGGCCGACCGTCAGGTTGACGACGCAGCAGCAGCCCGTTGTCGCCGGCCGCCCAGAACGCGTCGGGGGCGACGAACGCTCCGCATCGCAGTGACACGTTGGCCTGCACCTCGGCAGGTCGGTCGGCCGGTTCTCTGAGATCGCTCAGCGTGAGAATGCGGTGACGGGTACCCAGCAGAACCCCCTCGCGCCAGGTGCGGAACGTCCCGGCCAGCAGGGGTCCGGGATTGGCCGAGGCGACCGCCGTCCAGCGGTGCCCGCCGCTGGCGGTGCGGGCCACGCCGGCGGGGGTCTGGGGCGTGGCCTCCCCGAAGACGGCAGCGAGTTGGCCGCGGACCAGCCCGCCTCTGAGCCAACCCGGCGGCAGGGCGGGCAGGGGGGCGAAGTTCGCGTCGCCCGCGTCGCGGCGGTAGATGGCCGCTCGCCCGGCGCCCAGCGGGTTGCCCGGCGAGGCTTGTCCGCCGATGAGTACCAGGGCGTTGGCATCCCCGGCGAGACACTCCCAATGAGCGTCGATCGGCGAGCGGAGAGACGTCCACGTTTTTCCGTCGTCGGTGCTTTGCAGCAGAACTCCGCCCTCGCCGGCGGCGTACAGGACCCCGCCGACTGGCCGGATGTCCCGGATGGTTCCGTCGGCCCCGGCGGTCGAGGCGAGCAGCAACACGGCGAGCAGCACGCAGACGCGGGCGGGATGAGGGCTTGGCATGGTCAACTCCATTCTGCGGTACGGGTCAGTCTGGTGCGGTTTGCCGTCCGTTGACTTCTTTACCCCCACCTTTCGCTTCGCTCAAGATGGGGCTTCATGCTGCATCGGTTTGCATTGTCCTGCAGTACACCGGGTTGCTCAGCTCGCTTGGGCTCGCTGCACAAAGCCGGGCCCCTTTGCCAGGGCGCTCGCTCGAACCGCCACAGCCCCGGGCGCCTCGCTGTCAATCGGGTGCGGAGGTCGGCTGCGACGTCGGTTCGGGCTTGGTCAGCGGGGGCATGGCGTTGTATTTCCGGATGACATCCATGGCCGGTTTGCCGGCCGGGATGTATCCGACGTCCCGCTTCCAGGCGGCGGGGTCGGTGATTTCCTGGGCGGGATTGTTCCGCCATTCCCACAGGAGATAGCCGGTCATTTCGGGCTGCTGGAACCAGGTCCGGAAGAACGCCTCGAAGCAGCGGGCCTGCAGGGCGTGGTCGGGTGTGTCCTCCGCACCGTAGTAGTTCCAGGGCTGTTGGGCGCCGGTGGCCTGGCTGGGCCAACCGACCTCGGTAAACAGGATCGGGCGGTTCACCCGCTGCTGCCAGGTGATGATCTCGCGGCGGATTTCGCCCCACGCAGCGGTAAGATTCTCCAGCGTGGGCGGGTTGCGTCCCTTGTCGGTCAGGTCGAAGTAGGTGGTCAACCCGACGATGTCCACCGCGTCCCACCATGCGATCTGACGGTAGTGGTCCCAGTTGGCCGAGTAGCTCAGCCGTCCGTCGTACACCCTTCGGACTTCGTGGATCAGTCGGCGCCACTGGGCCTCTTTCTCCTCGGTACGGACCAGTTCCGAGCCGATGATGAACACCTCCGCGCCGCCTTCCTCGGCGATGCGGGCGTAGCGGAGGATGAAATTGGTGTAGCTCTCCCACCAGTGCTCCCAGTCGTCGGGCTTGATCTTGCCGCGCCACTCGCCGCTGCGCGGGTTCTCCAGCAGGACGATGGGCATGAGCACCACCCGCAGCCCTTGCGAGCGGGCGTAGCGGATCAGCTCAGCGAAGTGCTCGTCGGTGGGGGTATGTCGCACATCGGGAAACACGCTGGAGGAGGTGGCATTTTCCTGGTAGCCATGCGGAACCAGCGAGATCGTGTTGGCCCCGGTGGCGGCGATCTCGCGGATGTATTTCCGGTAGGGGTGCGAGGGGCTGCCGTCCCACAGCTGCATGCTCATCCCGCGGAACTCGTCGGCGAGCGATGGTTTCAGCGGCGGGCGGTTGATGGGCTGAATCGCGTCGGACGGCCGCAGCCAGTTCATCGCGACGACCGCGCCGATCGCCAGCAGAAAGATCGCCAGGATCACCATATTGCGCGACTGGCCTGGCCCGGCGGTCAGGTCCGGGGCGGCCGTGTTGGAGCGGGATGTCCGGGGCGTCTGGTCCATGACCCTTTCAACATAGCAGGGCGGCCGGAGTTTCTGCAAGCGGGTGGATGGCGTCTCTCGGTGCGTCGGGCGATGTTGACGCTGGAGGGCGGCGGCGGTACCATCGGTGTTACACATCTATGGGGCGTTCCGCGTGGAGCGTTCCACGGTCTCTCACCGGGAGTATTGCATGTCAGCCGAAGACGATTTCAAGTTCGAAGACGACGAGCCCATTTCGCTGGAACCCGAGGGCGACGACGAGAACAAGCCGATTTTCTCCGGGGACGACCCCGAGCCCGAGCCCGTGGAGGACGAGCCGCTCACCCTGGTGGACGAACCCACCGGCCAGGGCGGGGGAATGCAGGCGTTCGGGGCTGCCGCGGCGAAGAACGTCTCGCACAAGAAGGACTTCCAACGCCCGGTCAACCTGACCGGCGAGGGCGCGACCCGCTGCCGCGTGTTCCACTCGAAGGTCGCCGACAGTTCGTTGCTGCACATGGAGAACATGATCAACGACTGGATCGACAGCGAGGAGATCGAGGTCAAGCACGTCGGGCACATGACCGGGACGATGGTCGGCAAGAAGGCCGAGGAGAACGTCATCGTCGTGGTGTGGTACTGATCGCCCGGGCCGTCATGGGCGGGGCGAGGCGTCTTCTTCGCGCGGGTCGATCGGCAGCGTGAGGGTGAACGTCGCCCCCCGCCCGGCGGTGCTGTCCAGCGTGAGGGTGCCCTTCAGAAGCGACGCCAGCTCGCGCGAGATCGCCAGCCCCAGCCCCGTGCCCTTCGCCTGGCGCGTCAGGCCTCGATCGACCTGGTAGAACTTCTCGAAGATGTGCTGCTGCTCGGACTCGGGGATGCCGGGGCCGGTGTCGCGCACGGCGATTTCGACCTCGGAGGGGGGCGCGTCGGACTCGAAGGCCCCGCGCGTCCGGGCGGTGATGGTGATCTCTCCGGCGGGCGGGGTGAAACGCACCGCGTTGCTCAGCAGATTGTAGAGGATCTGCTGGAGCTTTCCGCTGTCGGTGACGATCAACGGCAGATCGCGATCGAATTCGGTCGAGAGCGCCAGCTCCTTCTTGTCGGCCAGGGGTTTGACCAGCGCCACGAGCGTCTGGCAGAGATCGAGAACGGAGACCTTGTCGAAGTTGACGTTGGCCTTGCCGGCTTCGATTTTGGCCATGTCGAGCATGTCGTTGATCATGTTCAGCAGGTTACGGGCAGCCGACGAGATATTCTGCCCCCACCGTCGCACGCGGTCGTCCTCGGACTCCCCGAGCAGGTCGGCGAATCCCAGGATGCTGTTGAGCGGCGTGCGCAGCTCGTGGGAGACGTTCGCGACGAACTCGGTTTTCACGGCGTTGGCTTCGTAAAGCGTGACGTTCGCCTGGGCGACCTCGTTGAGCTTCAGGTCCAGGGCGCGGTTGGCGGACCGCAGGCGGTCGGTCTGGTCCTCGATGGCTTCGAGCATCTCATTGAAGCTCTCGCCAAGCCTCTGGAGTTCGTCGCCGGTGGTCAGCCCGCTGCGGACCGACAGGTCGCCCTCGGTGACGTTGTCGGCCATCTCGCGCAGACGCCGCACCGGGCGAAGCACCAGCCGCTGCGTGATGGCAGCGAACAGGAAGAACGCCAGCAGCGTCGCCAGCCCGCCGCCGATGGCCAGGGCGAACCGCGTCAGACGCACCATTTCGCTGGAGGCGGCCTCCTCGGGCAGCGAGAGGGTGACCATGCCCACCAGCTGACCCTGCTGGAAGGAGCGGATCACCGGGTTGATCGCGTCGGAGTGGCATTTCGTGCAGTCGGGTCGTGCGCGGAGGGCATGGAAGTAGCGGTACACCGTCCCGCCTTCTTCGTCCTCGGCACGGATCATCGCCTGTCGGCGGTCGCTCTGTCGGATGAACGTCCCTGCCGCCTGCTTGGCGGGTGGATCGATCTCGCGGGACGGGTTGTACTCGTCGTCAAACACCACCAGGTACGGGCCTTCCATGCGGTCGTCCCGGTCGGCCGACGCCAGTTGCACCACGGTGCTCCCCTTGTCGGTGGCGAGGTGGCGGCGTTCCTTGATGGGGTGCTCGCGAATCCACTCATTGATCCGCAGCCTGGCGAGTTCCTCTGCCGGTCGTTGCAGGCCCTGCTCGGCCAGGAGTTCCATGAAATACCATGGCACGATCAGCGCAGCGGCGATGATGCCCAGAACGGCTGTGCCGAACAGAAGGCGGAACTTCGTCGCCAGGGATATACGCACAAAACTCTTGGCCATCGGACGTACTGTAGCCGAACCGGCGGGGCGATAAAAGTCACCCCCGCACGTGGTCGGCAAGAAACCCTCCCCCGCGGCGGCGAGACCTACTTCAGGTAGGTTTCCTTGATCGCCCGGAGAGTATAGCCCGTCTGGTTGAGCTGGCGGATCAGGCGGATCCGCCGCACGTGCTCGTCGGTAAAGAATCGCCGGCGCGTTTCGCCCTCGCGGATCGGTTCGACCAGCCCGAGCATGACGTAATACTCCACGGTCTGCTTGCTCACGCCGGCCTGTCGGGCGGCCTGGGAGATCTTCATGCGCCGAGGCGCATCGGGCTCGTTTCGGGAGGTCTCGTCCATGGGGGTGTCCGTCTTTTGTATCGCCACGGAGGGACGAAAACCTTTAGCCTGCCGCCTTTCGGGGTTAGAATGCCCGGTATGGAATGGCTGAGCGAGACATTTTTCGAGAGCCCGACGCCTGTCTATGCGGTGCTCATCTTCGTCGAGGCGGGGCTCCTGGCCCGCTGGCTGGTCCGTCGTGGTCGGCGGGCGGCCCTGTGGATGCTCCTGCCGCTGGGGCTGGGGCTGGGCGTGTTCGCCCTGGAGCGCGCAGTCGTCACGGATCGCGAGCAGATTCTGCGGTCCACCGAGAAGCTGGCTGCCAGTGTGCGCGAGGGACGGGCCCACGAGCAGCTCGAGCGGGTGTTGAGCAAGTCCGCCCAGTTCAGCGCCGGGCTTGGCGAGCCGGATCTGCTGAACCGCCGCACCGTGATCGACCTCGTCGAGCAACGGCAGAAGTCCTATCGCGTCCACGACGTTCGCATCCATCGCCCGACCGTGGAAATCCACGACGGCAGGGCGACCATGAACGTCGTCACCATCATCCACTACGGCGAGAACGGCAGAGACTCGCTCATCTGGGACCTGGAATGGGTCAAAGAAGAGGACGGCCGATGGCGAATCATCACCGTTCACCCGCCCCAACGCGGACTCAAACTGTAGGAACCCGAGAGGACGGCCCCTGTGACCCCGCGAGAAATCGTCGAAGCGACGCTGGCCTTTCGGAACCCCCCGCGCTGCGCGATGGCGCTGCCCGAGCCGCACCCCGACGACATGGCCCACGGCGGAAGGGCCAAGCCCCCGGGCGAGCCGCTCGAACCGCAAGGCAACGAGATCAAACGGTGGCGCGACGAGTGGGGCGTGGTGTGGGCGTCGCTGACGGATTTCGACAAGGGCGAGGTCGTCGAGGGGGCCCTGCCCGATTGGGACGCCCTGGACCACTGGCAGCCGCCACAGCTGGGACGGCAGGAAGA